>NZ_PTSR01000002.1:0-428427 GCF_002965345.1 Escherichia sp. MOD1-EC5950 | reverse complement strand
AGGCCTGGTAAGACGCGTTAAGCGTCGCATCAGGCATTATGGCACAGCCGCCGGATGCGGCGTGAACGCCTTATCCGACCTACGGAACAGTGATCTTTGTAGGCCTGATAAGACGCGTTAAGCGTCGCATCAGGCAACAAACTCACGGATGAGCCACAAACCGGGAAAGCCGTTGGCGCAGCAGGCGGTTTTCCTGTTTCAGATGTGCGATATCATCCATTAACGTTAGCGCCACCGCGATCCCCGGCCAGTCAAGCGCCAGTTCCTGACGCAGACGTACCGCGCGTTGCACCACAATGGCGGCATGGTCGTCAAACACCCAGGTCGTTTCCTGAATCTCACGCGGTTCAACTACGCCTAAACCGACAATTTCATTCAACTCCTCTTCAGAAATGCCGGTATGCAGGCAAAATTCAGTAATGGTAAAAGTCACCGTAACGTTAGCCATTATGCTTTCCCCAATCTTTACGTGGATCAAAAGACGACTGGGCGTCTGCCAGTTGTTGCCACAGCGCAGCAGTGTTTTCATCAGGTTTCGGCGGCATGACGATTTTCAGCACCGCATACAGGTCGCCGGTCTGTTTTTTACCGACCAGACCTTTACCTTTAACGCGCAATCGTTGTCCGGCCTGACTGCCTGGTGGGATGGTCAGCAAAATGCTTTCTTTCAGTGTTGGAACGGTGACTTTAGCTCCCAGTGCCGCTTCCCACGGGCTAACCGGCACCACAATTTCCAGATCCTGACCGACAATATCAAACAACGGATGTGGCGCAATATGAATCACCAGCCACAGATCGCCATTCGGACCGCCGTTTTCGCCCGGCGTCCCCTGGCCTTTCAGGCGGATACGTTGACCATTGCCGACACCCGCCGGGATCTTCACATTCAGCGTTTTCGGGATTTCCTGTTCGATCATGCCAAAGGCGTTATAAACCGGCAGGTTATAGCTGATGGTACGCTTATGCTCAGTAAGCGTTTCTTCAAGGAATACCGCCACTTCGATTTCAATGTCGTGGCCACGTGTGGCCGGGCGCTGGCGGCTCTGACGGGCATGCTGACCGAAAATTGATGAGAAGATATCGTCAAAATCTTCGGCGTTGAAACTCTGGCCGTCACCATGCTGGAACTGACGGTTAAATTGCGGATCGTTGCGATGTTGCCACATCTGATCATATTCAGCGCGACGTTGTTCATCACTTAATACTTCCCAGGCTTCAGCGACCTCTTTGAAGCGGGCTTCGGCATCGGGTTCTTTGCTGACATCAGGATGGTATTTGCGGGCCAGTCGACGATAGGCGGTCTTGATTGTCTTGAGATCGTCCGTCGGTTTCACGCCCATGATGGCGTAATAATCCTTTAATTCCATAGCGTTATCTCGCGTAAATCAATACAGACAAAGGGAAACCCCTGACAAGGTATCAGTGTTAAGTGTAGGGGAAATCAGAAAAAATCGTAGGTCTGTGACGAAACATAACTAAAAATGATATTTTCAGCCTGAATGTTGGCAGGTAAAAGAGGGGGGCGTTTACCCTTCATGGATGCCCCATGACTACGTTGCCAGGGGGCTGAAAACGGGGAACTTATCTTGCTTTTACTGCCGTGACCATCACTTCAACCAGAATCTCCGGGCGAGCCATCTCAGCTTGTACGGCAGCACGGCTGGGCTATATCCTTCTGGTATCCAACTAACCCATACGTCGTTGAAATCGGCAAAATCGCGGGTGATATCTTTTATCCATACCTGCGCGGATAAGATATGAAATTTATCACTGCCAGCCGCTGCAAGTAATTCGTCGATTTTTTCCAGCACTTCGCGCGTTTGTTGCGCGATGTCTGGGGTATTGCTTTTCGGTGTCTGGCCGGAGAGAAAAACAAGGTTGCTATATTCCACGCTGGCGGCCAGACGCGGCTGTGGGTTATTACGTTTGATATTCAAGCTGATTGGCTCCATGTCAGTCCATCAAGTGAAATTGCAGGATCTTCGCCCGACAGCAGAGCGCCTAACACCACAGCACTACCTGCCGCCAGCGTGAAGCCCAGACTGCCCTGACCAAGATTCATCCAGAGATTTTGATACTTCGCCCGTCCTAATAGTGGCTGACCCGCAGGAGTGGATGGACGCATACCTGTCCATAATTCGGCATCATCGATACCTTGCAGTTGCGGAAAACTGGAGGCTACGATCTGTTTTAAGGCATCAATGCGTTCAGGGCGCAGTTCATTACCGTCATAGCCAATATCGACCATGGCGGCGATACGCAACCGGTCACCGAGTCGGGCATAGACAATTTTATGACCATAGTCGGTGACACTGATTTGCGGTGCGATCCCCATTTTTTGTGGGAAAGGGAGTGTCAGACTGTAACCTTTCAGACCGCAAAGCGGTACGTGAATCCCGGTTTCGGTAAGTAAATGTGTGCTGCCATTTCCGGCGGCAACGACATAATCATCAGCAATCAGCGTTCCTGTACTGGTGGTAATGGAGACTATGCGCTCACCTTTTTTATTCAACTGCAAAACTTCACAATCGGTCTGTAGCGAAAAATTCGCGCTGGCATTAAGTTTGGCAAGTAATGCCTGGCAGAACTTATAGCAGTCCGCCGTTTCATCGCCGGGAGAATAAATACCACCGCACAGGGAATTACCAATATGTTTTAGTGCGGGTTCAAGATGAACGCACTCTTCGCGTAATAGAGTCTGTTGAAAATGCGGATTAATGCCTTTTGCCGCTTTGGCTAAATCTTGCTGGCGGCGATGAATAATCAGTTTGCCAGAACGGCGCCAGTGGAAATCATCAAGATTATCCTCCAGCAACCATGCTTCCATTACCTGACGACTTAATAGTGATAAGCGTAAAATATGATCGCCATTGAGTTTATTTGTCCGGTTATTGCAGGCCAGTAAAAACGCCAGCAACCAGCGCCACTGACTTAATGACATGCGCAAACGCATATTCAGTGGAGAGTCACTTTTCCCCATCCATTTAAGCCCCTGCATCGGTACGCCTTTATCCGCCAGAGGGGCAACGTAACGATAACTGAGTTGCCCACCGTTAGCGAAACTGGTGGCGACGCCTGCCTGGCTGTTGCGTTCTAACAATTGTACCTGATGGCCCTGTTTTACCAGGACCCATGCTGTCGCCAGACCAATGACCCCGCCGCCAATAACTACAATGCGTTTTTTCATCACCTGAGATATCCACCGCTAATAAATGCGTTGGGGTTATGTCAAAACATTTAGGCCTGAGGAGCAATTGACTTTTTATTTTCAGGGTATAACTCAAGGTTAATGGCTCGCAGTTGCTGACGTAATTGCTGGCAGAGGAAATCAACAAATTTTTGTGTAATGGGGCTAAGTGACACGTCGGCACGACGTAGCAAACAAAGATCAATTTTCATTGGTGGTTCGATGGGGTGAATTGTTTCTGCCGGGAGGTTATGACGGGCAGAGAAAATATCGGTAATACTGCATCCCATTCCTCGTTTTACAAATTCAGTCGCCATGTAATAGGTCTGGACATTCAGGCGCGTTGTCAAAAAATCACGCCGTTTGGCTATGGCATTGGAAAGGGAATGTGGGCCAGGAGAAATCCAGCGTTGTTGGTCAATCTTGTCTATTTCTACCGCGCCCCGGCGATAGTCCCGGTCGATATAAACCAGCGGAACTTCGGCTATCAGTGTCGTCATAATCTCCCCCTGTTGAATCGGCTGTAGCGTCAGGGCCAGATCAATCTCACGCAGATCAAGTTTTTTAACCAACGTTTCAGTGTGCTCTGTCGTCAGTGTCATTACCAGATTTGCATTCTGCTGGTAAAACGCAGTGACTATTTCGGGCACCAGGCTTAATCCCAGGCTTGGCAGGCATCCCAGGGCTATTCTGGCTCGGGGATCTCGCGTCAGGTTATCGGCCAGCAGTCGCAGGTTATCGAGTTCGTTATAAATCGACTGCGCTTTTTCAAAAAGTGTGATCGCTTCGCTGGTTGGAAGAAGCTTGCCACGAACTCGCTGAAAGAGCTGAAAACCGAGTTTTTGTTCAGCGTTTTTTAACGCTTTACTGGCGGCCGGTTGGGAAATATTCAGCGATTCCGCTGCACGTGAAAGTGTTCCGCATGTCATCACGGCATAGAAGATTTCCAGGTGGCGCAGTTTCATTAAGAGTTAACCCAGAGTTATAGACGATAGATAAAAAGTCATTTCATGGTAACACCAAGTTAACATAAATTTAATCTGTAACGCCTGTTCTGGTAACAATGCGTTATTTGCCCACCTAAAAGGGGTTAATTACGAACTCAGAATAATACCTGTAGTACCCGGACAAACCCTCAGTGCATTTTGCCAACAATAATAACGAGGGGGGATATTTTCTGAGCTGTCCAAATACATCGGCTGATATTGACGGTCGATTCGATGGGGTTAAGGAGTTATATGAGTGACTCAATGCTCGCTGGTGGTTTGCTAACCAGACAAAATATCACCAAAAAGAATGTCATTATTGGCTTACTGTTGGTTATTTTTTTATTGACAGCGTTCTGGTGTCAGGGGCGTCCAGGTAATGAACTCGGACTGCTGGGTTTCACACCGTTGGTGGCGTTAGCGGTGCTCTCGTTGATAGGCGTCGATATTGTTCTGGCGGTTATTTCATCCATTATTATTGCGATGATAATGACTTCCACCGGTTTACCAGAAATGGGCACCATGCTGGCAAAATCGACAGGATCGTTTATCGCCACTGTTGGACTGATCATTATGCTTGGCGCAGGCGTCGGTGAAGTGGCAACACGTACCGGAGCGGCCGTTGAACTGGTCAAATTTGTGGTACATCGGATCGGACTTTCCAGCCAGACACGGGTCAAATTTGGCATCGTCATCTCTTCCATTCTCATCTGTGGCGCGCTGGGCACTATGGCGGGTGGCAATGCCATTATTGTTGCGGTGATTATTCCTGTGGCAGCAGCAGTACGGCTTACACCTCCCACGGTGGCGGCACTGATGATGACGGCGGGGTCAGTGGGATTGTTTACCGGGCCTTTTACCCCCAGCACAGTGACGATTTTACAACTCGGCGGCCTGACTTATCCGCAATATCTGATGTACGTCGGGTTACCAATGAGCGCCGTGACGTTATTCGCAGGCTGGATCATGGCCGGGCGAATTCAGAAGATGACGGAAGGAAAATTGCATTACGACGTCGATCTTTCAGAGAAAACGCAGGAAGAAGAAGATCCCGCACGCGATCGCCGTCGCAAGCTCAGCGCCCTGGCATTTGCAGCAACCATTATTGTTATGGCGGTTATTGGCGTAGTGATAAAAGCAGGTTTTAGTTTTGCCATTATCGTTATGTTGTTGGTGGCTCTGGTCACCGGGCTGGTGGGAGGGTTAAGTCCAACCGGGATCTTGCAGGCGCTGTATAAAGGGTGTGGCAGGCTGGTGTGGATGTTTCTGCTCTACTGGCTGTATAACCCGATTCTGGAACTTATGGATAGCCTACAGGCGTATCAGGGGTTGCTCGAATATACCCAACCCCTGTTAACCGGGATATCTCCGGCATGGCTTTGCTTCTGTATTTTTGCCTTTAACATTATCGGTCATGTGCCTGGTGCCGCAGTGGCTCAGATGACTTTTACGCACAAAATATTTGGCCCGATGTTGATGGCTGCAGGTGTACCGCCACAGGGTACAACGGCGGTATTGTTAGCTTCATCGCAAGTGGACTGGTTTGGGCCTTTCCCTTCATCAGATATGTTTGGCCAAATGGGGCTGGCACAATCTACTCACCTGAAATATATGCTTTATAACGGTTGGGCCATTGTCATTGCCAATATCATTCTTTTTGCCGTGCTGTTTCAGATATTAGTTTAACGATACAAACCAGGCGATAGTGCAGCTACTGTCCGTTATCGCCTGACGGTTTCCCGCCTCGTCATCTGCTAAATTGCGAACCGGTTCCCGGAAAAATGCCATATTTCTGTCACACTCTTAATTGATTGATAACTAAAGAGGTGATGGGAATGAAAAAAACGCTAATCGCTGCGGCCGTGGCTGGAATGGTTTTACTCTCTTCGAATGCTCAGGCACAGACAGTGCCGGAAGGCTATCAGCTACAGCAAGTGCTACTCATGAGCCGTCATAACTTACGTGCGCCGCTGGCAAATAATGGCAGCGTGCTTGAGCAGTCCACGCCGAATAAATGGCCGCAATGGGATGTCCCCGGAGGGCAACTCACCACCAAAGGCGGCGTGCTGGAAGTGTATATGGGCCATTACATGCGTGAATGGCTGGCAGAGCAGGGGATGGTGAAATCGGGCGAATGTCCGCCACCGGACACCGTTTACGCCTACGCGAACAGCCTGCAACGTACCGTCGCCACTGCGCAGTTCTTTATTACTGGCGCATTCCCGGGGTGTGATATTCCTGTTCATCATCAGGAAAAAATGGGCACGATGGACCCAACCTTTAACCCGGTAATCACCGATGATTCCACTGCATTCAGCGAGCAGGCAGTGGCAGCAATGGAAAAAGAGTTGAGTAAACTCCAGCTTACCGACAGCTACCAGCTACTGGAAAAAATCGTTAACTATAAAGATTCTCCGGCTTGTAAAGAAAAACAGCAGTGTTCACTGGTGGATGGCAAAAATACTTTTAGCGCGAAATATCAACAAGAGCCGGGCGTTTCCGGGCCGTTGAAGGTGGGCAACTCGCTGGTGGATGCGTTTACTTTGCAATACTACGAAGGTTTCCCGATGGATCAGGTGGCCTGGGGAGAGATCAAATCAGATCAACAGAGGAAGGTGTTGTCGAAACTGAAAAACGGTTACCAGGATAGCCTGTTTACTTCACCGGAAGTGGCGCGCAATGTCGCGAAACCGCTGGTGAGCTACATCGACAAAGCCCTGGTCACCGATCGCGCCAGTGCGCCGAAGATTACGGTGTTGGTAGGACACGACTCTAACATTGCCTCGCTACTCACTGCGCTGGATTTCAAACCGTATCAACTGCATGACCAGAATGAACGTACGCCCATTGGTGGCAAGATTGTCTTCCAGCGTTGGCATGACAGCAAAGCCAATCGTGATTTGATGAAAATCGAGTATGTGTACCAGAGTTCGCAGCAGTTGCGTAATGCCGACGCCTTAACCCTGCAAGCACCTGCTCAGCGCGTGACGCTGGAACTTACCGGCTGCCCGATAGATGCCAACGGATTTTGCCCGATGGATAAGTTTGATAGCGTGTTGAATGAGGCAGTGAAATAACAGAAAGCTCCCCCGCGAGAAGCGGGGGAGTATGGGACAGATGACAAATGTTAGATTGCCTGATGCGCTACGCTTATCAGGCCTACCTGAGAATTGCACTATATCTGTTAGATTGCCTGATGCGCTACGTTTATCAGGCCTACCCGAGAATTGCACTATATCGAATTTGCACGATCATGTAGGTCGGATAAGGCGTTCACGCCGCATCCGACATGAACAAAGCGCACTTTGTCAACAATTTGAAAACTCCCCCGCGAGAAGCGGGGGAATTGTGGATTAAACGTTTTTACGTTCGATGGTCTGTTCGCCCCAAAAAAGCGAATCTTTATCGGTTTTGGCAAAGGCTTTGACTAACACTTCATCGCTACCTTCTTCCCAAATTTTTTCCGCCATTTTTTCGTCATACCCGGCGACTTCAAAAATGGCCTCGGCTATTTCCGGCGACGTATTGCGCAGAGATGCCCATTCACCCACGTGATGGGCTTTCGCTTCTTGAGTTGGCATGCGTATCCTCCTGTTGAAGATTAGCCATTAAGTTTGACTGCCAGACCAGCAACATATTCCCCCTGGTAACGTGCGATAGACAACTCTTCCTGGCTGGGCTGGCGCGAACCGTCACCGCCTGCAATGGTGGTAGCGCCGTAAGGCGTTCCGCCGCGAACCTGCGAGACGTCAAATAATTCCTGCGCTGCGTAGCCAATGGGGACAATCACCATGCCGTGATGCGCAAGGGTCGTCCAGGTGGAAGTAATGGTTTGTTCCTGACCGCCGCCAGTTCCGGTAGAGCTAAAGACGCTCGCCAGTTTGCCGTACAGCGCACCGGAAGCCCACAGGCCGCCAGTCTGATCCAGGAAGGTACGCATCTGCCCTGACATATTGCCAAAGCGGGTCGGCGTACCAAAAATGATGGCGTCGTAATCGGCCAGTTCTTGCGGGGTTGCAACGGGCGCAGTTTGCGGTTTACCGCCTGCTTTTTCGAATAATTGCGGCTGCATGGTTTCCGGTACACGCTTAACGACAACTTCTGCGCCATCGACTTTGCTTGCGCCTTCTGCGACTGCACGCGCCATCGTTTCAATATGTCCGTACATGGAATAATAAAGCACCAGAACTTTAGCCATTTCTAACCACTCCTCGTGTTATCTCTATTCCGTAGCGATTCGCTACCACTCATTTAAAGATAAGACGTCCTTTTCAGAGTGCAAATTTCACAACCACTTATTTGATTTATAACAACTTTCACAAGCCTGTAATTTTGTCGCAAAATGATACATTTTTATCTCATAGCGTTTTTTTAATCATAAGAGCGGCTTATGGCTGATTATCAGAAATGATATCTATTCTCGCTAAGAAGCTGTTGCAGGATATTACCAAACGCAGGCTTACCCGCGTCAGTTCACTAAGCTTAGTCCCACGTAGCGAAAATATGGCATCCGCCATACGCCGCGTTAATCCTGGGCACTATGATGACGGAGGTCAGTAATGGCAAACCATCGAGGCGGTTCCGGCAATTTTGCAGAAGACCGCGAAAGAGCATCAGAAGCAGGTAAAAAAGGTGGACAGCACAGCGGGGGGAATTTCAAAAATGACCCGCAGCGCGCATCTGAAGCAGGAAAAAAAGGTGGTAAAAGCAGTCACGGCAAAAGCGACAAATAGCCGGGCTTAATCAATGACGAATGCGTTTTTGTCTGACGCGCGTCATTAGCCACCACCGCCGGAAACCCCGGCGGTTTTTTCGTTCTGGTGTTCTCCTTTATATCCTCACGTTAATACCTTCTCGCTTATTCCATTCATATTGCGAATGTTGATGGTCGAGGCATTGTGCTGATTTTGCTATCCTGTTGCCCATCGACAAGAGGGGAGAGCGCATGACGCAAGGCGCAGTGAAAACAACGGGTAAACGTTCGCGCGCAGTGAGCGCGAAGAAAAAAGCGATTCTTAGCGCGGCACTGGACACTTTTTCACAATTCGGTTTTCACGGCACAAGACTGGAGCAAATTGCAGAGTTGGCGGGCGTTTCAAAAACCAATCTGCTGTATTACTTCCCGTCGAAAGAGGCACTGTATATTGCCGTGCTGCGGCAAATTCTGGATATCTGGCTGGCACCGTTAAAGGCGTTTCGTGAAGATTTCGCTCCGCTGGCGGCGATCAAAGAGTACATCCGGCTGAAGCTGGAAGTTTCCCGTGATTATCCGCAGGCTTCGCGCCTGTTCTGTATGGAGATGCTGGCTGGCGCGCCGCTGTTGATGGATGAACTGACCGGCGACCTGAAGGCGTTAATTGATGAGAAATCGGCGCTGATTGCCGGTTGGGTCAAAAGCGGCAAACTCGCTCCGATTGACCCGCAGCATCTGATTTTTATGATTTGGGCTTCCACCCAACATTACGCTGATTTCGCTCCCCAGGTGGAGGCGGTAACGGGCGCGACATTGCGCGATGAGGTGTTTTTCAATCAAACGGTTGAAAACGTGCAGCGGATCATTATTGAAGGGATCCGACCACGTTAATGATGCCGGAGGAGGTTGCGACATCCTCCGGCTACCTGTTTAACCGATCGTCATCAAACTGGCGTTACCTCCGGCGGCAGCGGTATTCACACTCAGCGAGCGTTCAATATACAGCCGTTCCAGCAGGATATTGCTTTCGCCACGGGCAAACCCCTGCACCGAAACAATCGCACCGTCCCGTGCGGCAACCGCTTCACACAACGCCCGAAGCTGATCCGAATCACCGTGGAAGATCACCGCATCAAACGGTTGAGCGGTAATATTTTCCGCTTTCGCCAGTTGAATACGTTCGCTGACTGCCGATGGCAATGCCTTCACTAACTGACGATGCAGCGCGTCATCCGGCCACAGCACCTGGCTGCCCACAGCCAGCACGGCGGCAAGCTGGGTTAATGCATCCTGTTCATCATCCGCAATACACAGCACGCGCTCACGCGGCAGCAGCGTCCAGGTATTACGTTCACCCGTCGGTCCTGGCAGTAATCGCTGTGTTCCTGCCTGTGCCAGCTCGCCATATTGCGTACATAACGCCTGCAATTCTGTTCGGTTTGATGCCCATTCCCGCAGCGCATTCAGTGGCTGAATTAATGCTGCTTTCAGTTGGGCATCAACCGGATACTCTGCATCCTGACGTGCGAGCGTCACCGCCAGTGCACTTTCCGGGCGATGCGCCAGCAGACGGTAGAGATAGAGCGGACCACCCGCTTTCGGGCCTGTACCGGACAACCCTTCGCCGCCGAACGGCTGCACACCAACTACTGCGCCAACCATATTACGGTTAACATAAAGGTTGCCGACATGTGCCGAGCCAGTGACCTGGGCGATAGTTTCATCAATACGCGTATGGACACCGAGCGTCAGGCCATAGCCGGAAGCGTTAATCTGCTCGATCAGCTCCGGTAATTGATTACGGTTGTAGCGCACTACATGTAGCACCGGGCCAAAGACTTCTTTTTGCAATTCAGCAAAGCTATCCAGTTCGATCAGCGTCGGCGCGACAAAAGTGCCGCTTTGCCATTCACGGGCATCTTCACTGTTTTCCCGCACTGTCTGAAATACCGGACGGCCTTTGCTGCGCATGGTCTGAATATGACGCTCAATATTCGCTTTCGCTTCGCTATCGATCACCGGCCCGATATCGGTGGTCAGGCGACCCGGATTGCCCATTCGGCACTCGGCCATTGCGCCGCGCAGCATTTTCAAGGTGTGATCGGCAATCTCATCTTGCAAACACAGCACGCGTAGCGCCGAACAACGCTGGCCTGCGCTGTCGAACGCCGAGGCCAGTACATCTATTACTACTTGTTCAGTCAGTGCTGAAGAATCGACAATCATCGCGTTCATCCCACCGGTTTCAGCGATAAGCGGAATAGGGCGACCCTGAGCGTCCAGACGGCTGGCGATATTGCGTTGTAGCAAGGTAGCGACTTCGGTTGAACCGGTGAACATCACCCCGCGCACACGATCATCCCCCGTCAGTTGTGCGCCCACGGTTTCACCCTGACCTGGCAGCAATTGTACTACGCCTGGCGGCACACCCGCTTCCAGCAAAATGGCGATCCCTTGCGCCGCAATCAGCGGCGTTTGCTCCGCCGGTTTTGCCAGTACGCTGTTACCTGCCGCCAGCGCGGCAGCAATTTGCCCGGTGAAAATGGCCAGCGGGAAGTTCCACGGGCTGATACATACCACGGGGCCTAAAGGACGATGCGTTTCGTTAGCGAAATCATCACGTACCTGTCCGGCGTAGTAGTGGAGAAAATCAACGGCTTCACGCACTTCGGCAATGGCGTTACTGAACGTTTTTCCGGCTTCACGCACCAGAATACCAATCAGTTGCTGCATCTGACTTTCCATTAGCACGGCAGCGCGATGCAAAATCGCTGCGCGTTCAGCCGGAGGGGTGGCAAACCAGATAGGCGCATTGTTGACGGCATTTTCCAGTGCCTGGTCCACTTCACGTGGCGTGGCTTCACGCACATAGCCCACAATATCTTTCGGTTCCGCCGGGTTGATAACGGGCGACATTTCGCCTGCCGCAACCGGTTGTTCCAGCATTGGCAAGGCCTGCCACTTTTGCAGCGCACTGTTGAGCAGAGCAGAGGAGAGTGACGCCAGACGGTGTTCGTTGGCGAGATCTAACCCTGCCGAGTTGTCGCGCCCGTGACCGTAGAGATCGCGCGGCAGGGGAATTTTCGGATGCGGTAATCCGGTTTGCCCTTCCTGCTGCGCTATTTTTTCTACGGCAGCGACCGGATCGGCAACCAGTTCATCCAGTGGCAGAGAGGTGTCGGCAATGCGGTTAACGAACGAGGTGTTAGCACCGTTTTCCAGCAGACGACGCACCAGATACGCCAGCAGCGTCTCATGTGTGCCAACCGGCGCATAAATACGACACGGACGGTTAAGTTTGCCGTCGGCAACTTTCCCGGTGACCTGCTCATACAGCGGCTCGCCCATACCATGCAGGCACTGGAACTCATACTGACCCGGATAGTAGTTCTGTCCCGCCAGTTGATAAATCGCCGCCAGCGTGTGGGCGTTGTGTGTCGCGAACTGCGGGTAGATTAAATTCGGCACCGCCAGCAGCTTTTTCGCACAGGCGAGATAAGAAACATCGGTGTACACCTTGCGGGTATAAACCGGATAGCCTTCAAGGCCGTCCATCTGTGCTCGCTTGATTTCACTGTCCCAGTACGCGCCTTTCACCAGACGAATCATCAGGCGGCGACGGCTACGGGTCGCCAGATCAATCAGGTAATCAATTACCATCGGGCAGCGTTTCTGATAAGCCTGAATAACAAAACCGATGCCGTTCCAGCCTGCCAGTTCTGGCTCGAAACAGAGTTTTTCCAGCAGATCGAGGGAGATCTCCAGACGATCGGCCTCTTCGGCATCGATGTTAATACCAATATCGTACTGGCGTGCCAGCAGCGTCAGGGATTTCAGGCGCGGGTAAAGTTCGTCCATCACGCGGTCATACTGCGCGCGGCTGTAACGCGGGTGTAGGGCGGAGAGCTTAATTGAGATCCCCGGGCCTTCGTAGATACCGCGTCCGTTAGAGGCTTTACCAATCGCGTGGATAGCCTGCTGATAAGAGACCATATACGCCTGCGCGTCCGCTGCGGTTAGCGCGGCTTCGCCCAGCATATCGTATGAGTAACGGAAACCTTTCTCTTCCAGCTTACGGGCATTGGCTAACGCCTCCGCGATGGTTTCGCCGGTGACGAACTGTTCACCCATCAGACGCATCGCCATATCCACACCTTTGCGGATCAGTGGCTCACCGCTCTTACCGATAATGCGGTTCAGCGAACGGGAGAGGCTGGCTTCGTTATGGGTAGAAACCAGTTTACCGGTAAAAAGTAGCCCCCAGGTGGCGGCATTAACAAACAGCGACGGGCTACGACCAATATGTGACTGCCAGTTACCATTGCTGATTTTGTCGCGAATTAAGGCGTCACGGGTGGCTTTATCGGGGATACGCAGTAACGCTTCTGCCAGACACATCAGCGCTACACCTTCCTGTGATGACAGCGAAAACTCCTGCAATAGTCCCTGAACCATGCCTGCGCGACCACTGGCGTTTTTTTGGTTACGCAGTTTATCCGCCAGTTGATATGCCAGTTTATGTGCCTGTTCAGCAACCGGCTGTGGCAGACGAGCTTGTTCCAGTAACATGGAAACAGCTTCTGTTTCCGGGCGGCGATACGCGGCGGTGATGGCGGCGCGGGAAACCGACTGCGGCAAAATTTGCTCGGCAAAATCGAGGAAAGGCTGGTGTGGTTCATCTGCCGGATTCGGTGCTTCATCGCTCTCATTGGCCGCGCCAGAAAGCAGCGCAGGTAGCTCCGGCAAGGTATCGCTGTTTTCAAGTTGTTCGAGATAAGAAAAAATTGCCTGCTTAATTAACCAGTGTGGTGTGCGATCGATACGTGTCGCGGCAGACTTAATACGCTCACGCGTCGCGTCGTCCAGCTTAACCCCCATAGTGGTGGTTCCCATGCCATTACTCCTGTTGTTCTGAAAGGTGCAACTTAACGTTATCGTGAAATATCCATTATGTTGCAACTTTGTGCAACTGCGTTAAATGTGACCTGCGTAGCAAGCTTAAAAATGAATGAAATGTTAATAAAAGTAATCGTTATGACAGGAATTAAAAAAGTAATGCAGACTTTTTCTCTGCGGCAGTTAACATTTTTGAAAGGTGCAACCGCAAAAAATGTGAGGGAGTGCAACCTGATGGAAAATAGTATCGCTGGGTAATAAAAATTGATGTAAATGATGTGTTAAATCGATTGTGAATAACCAGCGCTTACGGCAGGATACGGTCGCCCTGGTAAACATAAACTCTGTTACCCCGTTCCGGTGGCAGATATAACGGCAAGTTTCGACATTGCCGATAATATTTTTTTGGAGACTTTAGATGGCTATTAGCACACCGATGTTGGTGACGTTTTGTGTCTATATCTTTGGCATGATATTGATTGGGTTTATCGCCTGGCGATCAACCAAAAACTTTGACGATTATATTTTGGGTGGCCGCAGTCTTGGCCCATTTGTAACGGCATTATCGGCGGGTGCGTCGGATATGAGCGGCTGGTTATTAATGGGGTTGCCGGGCGCGGTATTTCTTTCCGGGATTTCAGAAAGCTGGATCGCCATTGGCCTGACATTAGGCGCGTGGATCAACTGGAAACTGGTGGCCGGGCGGTTGCGTGTTCATACCGAATACAACAATAACGCCTTAACTCTGCCGGACTATTTCACCGGGCGCTTTGAAGATAAAAGCCGTATTTTGCGTATTATCTCCGCGCTGGTTATTTTACTGTTTTTCACTATTTATTGTGCTTCGGGCATTGTGGCTGGCGCACGTCTGTTTGAAAGCACCTTCGGCATGAGTTACGAAACGGCTCTGTGGGCAGGTGCGGCGGCGACCATCCTTTATACCTTTATTGGCGGTTTCCTCGCGGTGAGCTGGACCGATACCGTGCAGGCCAGCCTGATGATTTTTGCGCTGATCCTCACTCCGGTGATCGTGATTATCAGCGTCGGTGGTTTTGGTGACTCGCTGGAAGTGATCAAACAAAAGAGCATTGAAAACGTTGATATGCTCAAAGGCCTGAACTTTGTCGCCATTATCTCGCTGATGGGGTGGGGGCTGGGCTACTTCGGGCAGCCGCATATTCTGGCGCGTTTTATGGCAGCGGATTCCCACCATAGCATCGTCCATGCGCGTCGTATCAGCATGACCTGGATGATCCTCTGCCTGGCCGGAGCGGTGGCTGTCGGCTTCTTTGGTATTGCTTACTTTAATGATCATCCGGCGGTAGCGGGTGCGGTAAACCAGAATGCTGAACGCGTATTTATCGAACTGGCGCAAATTCTGTTTAATCCGTGGATTGCCGGAATTCTGTTGTCAGCGATTCTGGCAGCGGTGATGTCAACATTAAGCTGTCAGTTGCTGGTATGTTCCAGTGCGATTACCGAAGATCTGTACAAAGCGTTTCTGCGTAAACATGCCAGCCAGAAAGAACTGGTGTGGGTTGGGCGCGTGATGGTGCTGGTGGTGGCGCTGGTGGCCATTGCGTTGGCGGCAAACCCGGAAAACCGCGTGCTGGGTCTGGTGAGCTACGCGTGGGCAGGTTTTGGTGCGGCGTTTGGTCCGGTCGTGCTGTTCTCGGTAATGTGGTCACGCATGACGCGCAACGGTGCGCTGGCGGGGATGATTATTGGCGCGCTTACGGTTATCGTCTGGAAACAGTTCGGCTGGCTGGGGCTGTACGAAATTATTCCGGGCTTTATCTTCGGCAGCATTGGGATTGTGGTGTTCAGTTTGCTGGGTAAAGCACCGTCAGCGGCGATGCAAAAACGTTTTGCTGAAGCGGATGCGCATTATCATTCGGCGCCACCGTCACGGTTGCAGGAAAGCTAAGGGAAGGCGTTTTACCGAAACATAACAGGCAGCAGGCAGAGGGCAATCAGTGATTGCCCTCTGTGTTTTCTTTCAAAGTATTTTTACATTTCATCATCATTATCACTACATTTCGCTTGTGTTTTCCTTCGCCGTAATGATAATCGCTATCACTGCGATTTACTTTTCTTTGCATAGATTGACTCAGAAAAACGTTTAAGGGTGGGTGGCATGTTTGTTCCGTTTCTCATTATGTTGCGCGAAGGACTTGAAGCCGCGCTGATTGTTAGTTTGATTGCCAGCTATCTTAAGCGTACCCAGCGGGGCCGATGGATTGGTGTGATGTGGATTGGCGTGTTGCTTGCCGCCGCGTTGTGCCTGGGACTGGGCATCTTCATTAATGAAACCACCGGCGAATTCCCACAAAAAGAACAAGAACTGTTTGAAGGTATCGTGGCGGTGATTGCCGTGGTGACCCTCACCTGGATGGTTTTCTGGATGCGCAAAGTGTCGCGCAACGTCAAAGTGCAACTGGAACAGGCGGTCGATAGCGCATTGCAGCGCGGAAACCATCACGGCTGGGCGCTGGTGATGATGGTCTTTTTTGCCGTTGCAAGGGAAGGGCTGGAGTCGGTCTTTTTCTTGCTGGCGGCATTTCAACAGGATGTCGGGATTTGGCCGCCGCTGGGCGCAATGCTTGGTCTCGCTACTGCCGTAGTGCTCGGTTTCTTGCTCTACTGGGGGGGGATTCGCCTGAATCTTGGCGCATTTTTCAAATGGACGAGCCTGTTTATCCTCTTCGTCGCCGCAGGGCTGGCCGCTGGTGCCATTCGCGCATTTCATGAAGCCGGACTGTGGAACCACTTCCAGGAAATCGCCTTCGATATGAGCGCGGTGCTCTCAACTCACTCTCTGTTCGGTACGCTGATGGAAGGTATTTTTGGTTATCAGGAAGCGCCCAGCGTCAGCGAAGTGGCCGTCTGGTTTATTTATCTCATCCCGGCGCTGGTGGCGTTTGCTCTGCCGCCACGTACCGGTACGACAGCGTCTCGCTCCGTGTAACGAATACGACGCAAACTCTTACTTAGTTACAACATACTTTAAAGGGATAGTCTCGTCATGACCATTAACTTCCGCCGTAGCGCACTGTACCTGAGCGTGGCTGCGCTTTTCTCCACCGCTTTTATGGCTAACGCTGCTGATGTTCCGCAGGTCAAAGTGACTGTGACGGATAAACAGTGCGAACCGATGACCATTACGGTCAACGCCGGTAAAACGCAGTTCATTATTCAGAATCACAGCCAGAAGGCACTGGAGTGGGAGATCCTCAAAGGTGTGATGGTGGTGGAAGAGCGGGAAAATATCGCCCCTGGTTTTAGCCAGAAAATGACGGCGAATTTACAGCCAGGTGAATACGATATGACCTGCGGTCTGCTGACTAACCCGAAAGGGAAGTTGATCGTCAAAGGCGAGGCGACGGCGGATGCGGCGCAAAGCGATGCGCTGTTAAGTCTTGGCGGTGCAATTACCGAATATAAAGCGTATGTCATGGCGGAAACCGCGCAACTGGTTACCGATACCAAAGCCTTTACCGACGCCATCAAAGCAGGTGATATCGAAAAAGCCAAAGCACTGTATGCCCCGACGCGCCAGCACTATGAGCGCATTGAACCAATCGCTGAACTGTTCTCTGATCTGGATGGCAGCATTGACGCGCGTGAGGATGATTACGAACAAAAAGCGGCTGACCCGAAATTCACCGGTTTCCACCGTCTGGAAAAAGCGCTGTTTGGCGACAACACCACCAAAGGGATGGATAAGTACGCTGATCAGCTTTATACCGATGTGGTCGATTTGCAAAAACGTATCAGTGAACTGGCTTTCCCGCCATCAAAAGTCGTTGGTGGCGCAGCCGGGCTGATCGAAGAAGTGGCAGCCAGCAAAATCAGTGGTGAAGAAGATCGCTACAGCCATACCGATCTGTGGGACTTCCAGGCAAACATTGAAGGCTCTCAGAAAATTGTCGATCTGCTGCGTCCACAATTACAAAAAGCTAATCCAGAACTGCTGGCGAAAGTTGACGCCAACTTCAAAAAAGTCGATACCATTCTGGCGAAATATCGAACTAAAGACGGTTTTGAAACCTACGATAAGCTGACCGATGCCGACCGTAACGCGCTGAAAGGGTCGATTACTGCGCTGGCAGAAGATCTGGCGCAACTTCGCGGTGTGCTGGGACTGGATTAAGCGTTATGCAGTACAAAAATGAAAACGGCGTGAATGAACCATCACGCCGACGTTTACTGAAAGGGATTGGCGCGCTGGCGCTGGCAGGGAGTTGCCCGGTCGCTCATGCGCAAAAAGTGCAAAGTGCGCCGGGTACGCTTTCGCCAGAAGCGCGCAATGAGAAACAACCTTTTTATGGTGAGCATCAGGCGGGCATTCTGACACCACAGCAAGCTGCAATGATGCTGGTGGCGTTTGATGTGCTGGCCAGCGATAAAGCCGATCTTGAGCGGCTGTTTCGTTTGCTGACTCAGCGGTTTGCTTTTCTGACTCAGGGCGGAGTGGCACCAGAAACGCCCAATCCTCGCTTGCCGCCACTCGATTCCGGCATTCTCGGCGGATACATTGCGCCTGATAATCTCACTATTACACTGTCTGTGGGGCATTCGTTGTTTGATGAGCGGTTTGGCCTTGCGTCGCAGATGCCGAAAAAGTTGCAGAAGATGACGCGTTTCCCTAACGACTCGCTGGATGCAGCATTGTGTCATGGTGATGTGCTGTTGCAGATTTGCGCTAACACCCAGGACACGGTGATCCATGCGCTGCGCGATATCATTAAACACACGCCAGATTTACTCAGCGTTCGCTGGAAACGGGAAGGGTTTATTTCCGATCATGCGGCGCGTAGCAAAGGCAAAGAGACGCCGATTAATTTGCTGGGCTTCAAAGATGGCACCGCCAATCCCGACAGCCAGAATACGAAACTGATGCAAAAAGTGGTGTGGGTAACGGCAGATCAGCAGGAGCCAGCCTGGACTATTGGTGGCAGCTACCAGGCCGTGCGTTTAATTCAGTTTCGGGTGGAGTTTTGGGACAGAACACCACTGAAAGAGCAGCAGACGATTTTTGGTCGAGATAAACAAACCGGTGCACCGCTGGGTATGCAGCATGAGCATGATGTACCGGATTACGCCAGTGACCCTGAAGGGAAGGTGATTGCGCTGGACAGCCATATCCGGCTGGCGAATCCCCGCACGCCAGAGAGTGAGTCCAGCCTGATGCTGCGTCGCGGCTACAGTTATTCGTTGGGTGTCACCAACTCCGGGCAACTTGATATGGGGCTTTTGTTTGTCTGCTACCAACACGATCTGGAAAAAGGCTTCCTGACAGTTCAAAAAAGGCTGAATGGTGAGGCTCTGGAGGAATATGTCAAACCCATCGGCGGGGGGTATTTTTTTGCGCTGCCGGGGGTGAAGGATGCGAACGATTACCTGGGAAGCGCGTTATTGCGGGTTTAATGTTTGTTTACGCCGCATCTGGTGTTCGTGCTCTGATGCCTGATGCGACGCTTGCGCGTCTTATCATGCCTACGGTTAGGGTACAGAGCACACTAATATCGACCCAAATTGCTCGTTTTTGTCATCACACTGTCATCTTTGCGATACAAGCTAATGTCATCAAAATGGTGGTTTATAGTTAAATATAAGTAAATATATTGTTGCAATGAATAAGAGATCTGTTGTACTTATTATGTAACAGCGGTAGTTCCCGGCAGTGATAGTCAGTCACTATGGAGATCGCGGATGGTAACGTCCTGTACTGGACATGTTTTTGACAATCAACGCTCGACCAAACGCGGAGACTTCTCCTCCGGTAGCAACTGCGTCACTCTACATTCTCATCCACTTCCTTTCTTTATTCGTGTTACCGACGCCTTTAACGGTGCGCGTAGCCGTTTTCGGTGTTATTTCCAAAAGCAAACTATGGCTTACAAGGAAGCCAACCCTCTGATGTTCGTGCGCATAATCGCGCTGCCAACGGCGCGTGTGATGAATACAAACAACTCAAGGTGCTCTCCATGGGAAGACAAAAAGCAGTGATCAAAGCTCGTCGCGAGGCAAAACGTGTGCTGAGACGGGATTCGCGTAGCCATAAACAGCGTGAAGAAGAATCGGTCACCTCGCTTGTGCAGATGAGCGGCGTAGAAGCCATTGGCATGGCTCGCGACAGTCGTGATACTTCGCCAATCGCCGCGCGAAATGAAGCGCAATTGCACTATCTGAAGGCTATTGAGAGTAAGCAGCTTATATTTGCCACTGGCGAAGCCGGGTGCGGCAAAACCTGGATCAGTGCTGCAAAAGCGGCAGAGGCTCTGATTCATAAGGATGTCGACAGGATTATCGTCACCCGTCCAGTATTGCAGGCCGATGAAGATCTTGGCTTCTTACCTGGGGATATTGCAGAAAAGTTTGCTCCTTATTTTCGCCCGGTCTATGACGTGCTTGTCCGGCGCCTGGGGGCTTCCTTTATGCAGTATTGCCTGCGACCGGAAATAGGGAAGGTGGAAATCGCGCCGTTCGCCTACATGCGTGGACGTACCTTTGAAAATGCAGTTGTCATTCTTGACGAGGCGCAGAATGTGACTGCCGCGCAAATGAAAATGTTTTTAACCCGCCTCGGGGAAAACGTGACGGTTATCGTCAACGGTGATATCACGCAATGCGATTTACCTCGCGGCGTGCGATCCGGATTAAGTGACGCTCTGGAACGTTTTGAAGAAGATGAGATGATCGGGATTGTCCGATTCGGCAAAGATGATTGCGTACGTTCGGCACTTTGCCAACGAACGCTACATGCTTACAGCTAAGTGTATTATTGGTTCAAAGCCCGGGCGAGCCGGGCTTTGAGATTGATGACAAACGTAAGATGCCTGATGCGCTACGCTTATCAGACCTACAAGATAATCACAATGTATTGAATTTGCGAGATTTTGTGGGGCGGATAAGACGTTCATGCCACATCCGGCATGAACAAAGCGCACAGTGTCAACAATCTGAGAACCCCGGCCGGGGCTTCTCATCCCCCCCGGTGTATGCAATATGCGAAAAAAAAGCCCGTACTTTCGTACGAGCTCTTCTTAAAATATGGCGGTGAGGGGGGGATTCGAACCCCCGATACGTTGCCGTATACACACTTTCCAGGCGTGCTCCTTCAGCCACTCGGACACCTCACCAAATTGTTGTTCCTGTCTTGCTGGAACGGGCGCTAATTTAGGGAAATCATGGCCTGAGGTCAACAAACTTTTTAAAAAAATCGCGCGTTTATTCAAACTTCAATCAATATGCAGTTTTAATAAGCGAAATCTGCTTTTTTTGCCACCGACCGCTGATTTGTTATGCTGGTGGTCTTTGTAGATCATAACGATAAGTGCGAATAAATTTCGCTCAGATTTTTCGGGAGTCAGTATGGATATCATCTTTTATCACCCAACGTTTGATACCCAATGGTGGATTGATGCGCTGGGGAAATCGCTTCCACATGCAAGAGTCAGAGCATGGGAAACCGGCGATAATCATCCTGCGGATTATGCTTTGGTCTGGCATCCTCCGGTCGGGATGCTGGCAGGGCGTGACCTTAAGGCGGTGTTCGCGTTGGGTGCTGGTGTTGATTCGATTTTGAGTAAATTACAGACACACCCTGAAATGCTGAAACCGTCTATTCCGCTTTTTCGCCTGGAAGATACCGGTATGGGCGAGCAAATGCAGGAGTACGCAGTGAGCCAGGTGTTGCACTGGTTTCGGCGCTTTGATGATTATCGCGAGCAACAAAATGCTTCGCTTTGGCAACCACTGCCTGAATATCACCGGGAAGATTTTACTATCGGCATTCTGGGGGCTGGTGTATTGGGCAGTAAAGTCGCACAGAGTTTGCGAACCTGGCGCTTTCCATTGCGTTGTTGGAGTCGCACTCGTAAATCCTGGTCTGGTGTTCAAAGCTTTGCCGGAAGCGAAGAGTTGCACGCATTTCTGAGCCAATGCCGCGTATTGATTAATCTTCTACCGAATACCCCCGAAACGGCCGGCATTATTAATCAACAATTATTAGAAAAATTACCGGATGGCGCGTATCTCCTGAATCTGGCGCGTGGCGTTCATGTAGTAGAAGATGACCTGCTCGCGGCGCTGGATAGCGGTAAGGTTAAAGCGGCGATGCTGGATGTTTTTAATCGTGAACCCTTACCGTCGGAAAGTCGGCTCTGGCAACATCCACGTGTGACAATAACACCACATGTTGCAGCCATTACCCGACCTGCTGAAGCGGTGGAGTATATTGCACGCACCATTACGCAACTTGAACGAGGGGAGACGGCTAGCGGGCAGGTCGATCGCGCTCGAGGCTACTAATAAAGCTTCCGGATTCCTGCTATCCTTGGCGGTAATTGAATACAGGAGAGAGTTATGTATCCCGTCGACCTTCATATGCATACCGTTGCCAGTACGCATGCATATAGCACATTAAGTGATTACATTGCCCAGGCCAAACAGAAGGGCATTAAACTTTTTGCGATCACCGATCATGGCCCGGATATGGAAGATGCACCGCACCATTGGCACTTCATTAATATGCGTATCTGGCCGCGAGTGGTCGATGGGGTAGGGATCCTGCGTGGAATCGAAGCCAACATCAAAAACGTTGATGGTGAAATTGACTGCAGCGGCAAAATGTTTGAGTCGCTGGATTTGATCATTGCTGGTTTTCATGAACCAGTTTTTGCACCACATGATAAAGCCACTAACACGCAAGCGATGATCGCGACTATTGCCAGTGGTAATGTGCATATTATAAGCCATCCGGGGAACCCCAAATATTCCATAGATTTTAACGCTGTTGCCGAAGCAGCGGCTAAATATCAGGTGGCGCTGGAAATTAATAATTCCTCATTCTTACATTCGCGTAAGGGCAGTGAAGAAAACTGCCGTGCAGTGGCTGCGGCGGTGCGCGATGCCGGTGGCTGGGTCGCGTTAGGATCGGATTCTCACACCGCGTTTACCATGGGGGACTTTGCAGAGTGTCGTAAAATCCTCGACGCGGTTGATTTTCCGCAAGAGCGTATTCTGAATGTTTCACCGCGCCGCTTACTGAACTTCCTTGAATCTCGCGGTATGGCACCAATTGCAGAATTTGCTGATCTTTAATTGTTATTAACGGAAATAAATTAATGAACGAGTTTTCTATCCTGTGTCGTGTACTGGGTTCGCTCTATTACCGCCAACCGCAGGACCCTTTACTGGTTCCGCTGTTTACCTTGATTCGTGAAGGAAAACTGGCGGCGAACTGGCCGCTGGAACAGGATGAATTACTGGCGCGCTTGCAGAAAAGCTGTGATATGGCGCAAGTATCTGCCGATTACAATGCACTATTTGTCGGAGATGAATGCGCAGTTTCGCCTTATCGCAGCGCCTGGGTTGAGGGTGCCACAGAAGCAGAAGTGCGTGCTTTTCTTTCCGAACGCGGGATGCCGTTAGCGGATACGCCAGCGGATCATATCGGTACTTTATTGCTGGCAGCTTCCTGGTTGGAAGATCAGTCAACAGAAGATGAAAGCGAAGCGCTGGAAACACTGTTCAGCGAGTATCTGTTGCCCTGGTGCGGCGCATTTCTCGGTAAAGTTGAGGCCCATGCGACCACGCCGTTCTGGCGTACCATGGCACCGCTGACCCGCGATGCCATTAGCGCAATGTGGGATGAACTTGAGGAACAGTCAGAAGAATAAATGTGACTCACGTCACTTATAACTGCAATCTATAATTTGCCGTTGCATAAAATGTGTGCTCGATCTCATTCAATTTCGCGTTTTCTGCTATTATGCGCGGCATGAACATACTTCTCTCTATTGCAATCACAACAGGCATTCTCTCCGGTATCTGGGGATGGGTGGCTGTTTCTCTTGGCTTACTTAGCTGGGCGGGTTTCCTGGGCTGCACGGCCTACTTTGCCTGTCCACAGGGTGGTTTGAAAGGACTGGCAATCTCCGCTGCAACGTTGCTGAGTGGCATGGTGTGGGCGATGGTTATTATTCACGGTAGTGCGCTGGCACCACATCTGGAAATTCTCGGTTATGTCATAACGGGGATTGTGGCTTTTCTGATGTGTATTCAGGCTAAACATCTGTTGTTGTCGTTTGTCCCTGGTACATTTATCGGCGCATGTGCGACGTTTGCCGGGCAGGGGAACTGGAAGCTGGTTTTACCCTCTCTGGCGCTTGGGTTGGTGTTTGGCTACGCGATGAAAAACAGCGGTCTTTGGCTGGCAGCGCGCGGTGCTAAGTCCGCTCAGCGAGAGCAACAAGTCAAAAATAAAGCGTGAGGAGCACTCACGCTTTAGATTGAATAGTAAAGAGCCAGCTTTTTTATGTATCAGGATTCCGGCGGTACTGATAAGTGGCGGTATTTCACCAGAATGTCATTCTGCCGTTCTGCTTTATTCTGCAAATCCCACAGGCCACGGTCGATACCGTCGTTAATCAGGAAGATAACGCCTGTTTCGATGGCTGACATCAGGCACAGCATAACCGGCTCGTTAGAGGTATAACCCACTTCCCCTTCCAGTAACCGTTGGTAGTCAATAAAGCGGAAGACACCCGCCTGGACTTCATAGGAAAGGATTGTCTTACTGGTGTTCACCGAAGAAAGGATCTCACCGGTACTCACATTGACGACGCGCAGGTTCACGGCGATCTGATCAAGTTGGTATTGCGTGTCTGCACCAATACCAAAGTATCTCGCCCCAACACCGCCCGATTTGACGTTGCTTTCATAACCAATAATTGAGCCTTCAACCATGATATTGGCTGCGGTCAGCGATTGAAGCGGGATTCGGTTGTTTACCGCTACAGTACCGTTTTCCTGTGCTGCACGAATAATCTTGCGTTCGTTGAGCAGGTTTTGTAGGCCCTGACGCTCCAGCGGTATAAACCAGCGAGAATCTTTCAATGCCGTGACCAGCATCGCGGTGGCGCTTTGCGGAACAGCAGTGGAGAAGTTACTCGCCGGGTAGGCTTTAAATTGCCCGGTTTCGTCCTGAATGTTGTATACCGAAACAAAGATCTTACCCGTTGGTGCAGGTAAATGGGTCAAATCTTTATAGCTCTGGGCTCGAGGCATTAATGTTGGCTTGGCGGCTTCTTTTGGTGGGGCGGTTAAGCATCCGCTCAGCAACATGACGGCAACCAAAACAAATAAGCGCTGCATGATTAATTTCCTTATGAAGCTGGGGCTTAAAAATCGGTTGAGTTATTTTGTAAACCCGACACTTCAATAGTCGAAGTTTGTCCGGTTTTACGATCTGTCACGTTCAACTGCAATTGACCATCGCGGTTGGCAATATCGATAATATATTCGTTAGTCACCATTCGGCCCGGTTTGCCAGTGTTAATATTCGACAGCAGGCCACCTAAAATTTGTGACTGAATAGCCTGGGTGAAGTTATCCAGCGCCGATGGTGTTTCAATACCAAAGTCATCGTTATAGCTGGGATCTTTATATGAGTTCTGTGCCTGGGCGCTATTTAATAAAAAAGCGCCGTTATTCGGGTTGCCACCAAAGTTTGGGTTGCGGAACTGAAAGGTCATAGTTCCAGCCCAACTTAATGGAGAAATAAGCATGAGTAGAACTACTGCATGTTTGACACGCATTGCAGCCTCCTGACAAATTTTTTATTTAGAATTCATCATGCGCCAAATCGCCCGTACCCAATAACGCCTGATTTATCTGGCGACGATTTAGTGCTTCTTCAGTTTGTATCAGTGCAAAGACGACAGTTTTCTCGAAGTCTCTTTTCAACGGGAATAAAAATGTCTGGAAAATAACGTCCTGATTCACCGTTATTGTGATCCAGCTTCCCCATCGTGCACTGGGTCTTTCATTAATCGTTAAATTACCGGTGTAGTCACTTTCCCATTTATCACTAAAGGCACGGTAAAAATCGTGCCCAATAGATGAAACAGTATGGTCAGTTAACAATCCCGGTACTTCTACCTCAACGGCGTGAACATTGCCCGCAGCGAAGAGAAGTTCTGCTGCTACAATCCAGCATAAATAACGTTTCATGGCTTTATCGCCTGAGGTTATCGTTTGCCCATGAGACCGCTTGTGTTCGGTTTTTTACAGCTATCTTCTTGAAAAGATTATAAAGATGCGTTTTAACCGTATTTTCGCTGATGAACAGCGAACGAGCAATCTCGTTATTGGAGGCGCCGATACGCAGCTTATTAAGGATCTCTTTTTCCCTATGAGTAAGGAGGGCAGATTCCGTGCTGTTATAACGATAGTTACCGGAATGTGTAATCAGGTAACTGGCAAGCTTTTGCGTAAAGTAGCATTCACCACGTAAGACGCCTTGCAACCCATTGACTACGCGTTCTTGATCCTCCATGGCGTAAAAAACACCATTGATATGTGGCCAGTTTTCAATGTCGCGGTACGGATAATCATCTGGGGTATTTAACAACATTGTTTTAATGTTGTTGTGTTTTCTGCTTAATGTATCCTGCCAGTAATGAATGAGCTTTTTATCTGCTTCCATCATATCCAACAGAATAATGCAGCCAGAAGATATATCGTCCAGAGAACGTTGAATATTATGCAGTTTTCCTGTGATTGCCAGCGATTGTTTTAAATGCTGCAATAACGCTGTCGCCTGCAAGGAAGGTTTAGTGATCAACAGTAAAGTATGACCATGAACACTATGGACTTCATTAAACATGATGAAACCCCGCTTTTTTTTATTAATCGCACACCTGACAGCTACCTCTAAAAATAGAGGCACCAGAAGTACTGACAGATGTTGCACTGCTGTGTGTAGTAATAAATCAACCCTAAATGGGTAAAATATAAAACTAATGGATTACATCTGATTTCAATCTAGCTATTACAAATCTTAAAGCAAGTGTTAAACGTGTAACAAAATGTAATCTGTCATTTAAAAATGTTAACACTGCGGGGTGATTAAGTTTAGAAATGATAGAAAAGTTGTACATATGGCTTTTATTGCACAATTTTAAAAAGTCATACAAATAACGCTAAGTCCATAATTATGCATATAAAATTTATTCCCACATAGTCCTTTTGTTGCGCGGAAATTTCTTAATTTTTCGGAGGTTCTCCCTGGACAAATTTTTGCTGCAAAAAGACGATGTTTGTCACGGCTTGTTGAACAGACATATCGACGTAATCTTCTCGACTTGTGCAGAGAGGCCGTCCGTTGAATTTTTGCGGTCAAAAAATAGCAATTTAAAAGTAAACAAAATATTTTTACGTAAATAACAGCGTATTTACGCGAGTTTTAATACTTTGGTATGAACAAAAAAAGAAAAATACAACGCGTGGGTGAGTTATTAAAAATATTTCTACAGACATACTTTCCATCGTAACGCAGCGTTAACAAAAAGCGGTTTGCGTTAACAACCAAGTTGAAGTGATTTAAATTTCTTTAATGTACGACCAGGTCCAGGGTGACAACATGAAAAACAGATTGTTATTTATGATGTTAACAGTACTGGGTGCGCCTGGGATTGCAGCCGCGGCAGGTTATGATTTGGCTAATTCAGAATATAACTTTGCGGTAAATGAATTGAGTAAGTCTTCATTTAATCAGGCAGCCATAATTGGTCAAACTGGCGCTAATAATAGCGCGCAGTTACGGCAGGGAGGCTCTAAACTTTTGTCGGTTATTTCGCAAGAAGGTAATAGTAACCGAGCCAGGATTGACCAGAAAGGAGATTATAACCTTGCGTATATTGACCAGACGGGCAATGCCAACGATGCCAGTATATCGCAAGGCGCATATGGTAATACTGCAATGATTATCCAGAAAGGTTCTGGTAATAAAGCAAATATTACTCAGTATGGTACTCAAAAAACGGCAATTGTAGTGCAGAGACAGTCGCAAATGGCTATTCGCGTGACACAACGTTAATTTCCATACGACTTTTAAATCAATCCGATGGGGGTTTTACATGAAACTTTTAAAAGTAGCAGCAATTGCAGCAATCGTATTCTCTGGTAGTGCTCTGGCAGGTGCTATTCCTCAGTACGGCGGCGGTGGCGGCGGCAACCACGGTGGTGGCGGCAATAACAGCGGC
This sequence comes from Escherichia sp. MOD1-EC5950, assembly GCF_002965345.1. Classification (NCBI taxonomy): domain Bacteria; kingdom Pseudomonadati; phylum Pseudomonadota; class Gammaproteobacteria; order Enterobacterales; family Enterobacteriaceae; genus Escherichia; species Escherichia sp. MOD1-EC5950. The sequence goes on along the minus strand of NZ_PTSR01000002.1, from coordinate 400,611 downwards.
CCGAATTCAGAGCTGAATATTTACCAGTACGGCGGCGGTAACTCTGCTGTTGCATTGCAGGCTGATGCCCGCAACTCCGATCTGACTATTACCCAGCATGGCGGCGGTAACGGCGCTGATGTTGGACAAGGTTCTGATGACAGCTCAATCGATCTGACTCAGCGTGGTTTCGGTAACAGCGCTACTCTCGATCAGTGGAATGGTAAAGATTCTACTATGACCGTTAAACAGTTCGGTGGTGGTAACGGTGCTGCTGTTGACCAGACTGCATCTAACTCCAGCGTCAACGTAACTCAGGTTGGCTTTGGTAACAACGCGACCGCTCATCAGTACTAATACAGAATTTGTATGACAGAAACAGGGCGTAAGCCCTGTTTTTTTTCGGGAGAATAGTATGAACGCGTTATTACTTCTCGCGGCGCTTTCCAGCCAGATAACCTTTAATACGACCCAGCAAGGCGACATGTACACCATTATCCCTGAAGTCACCCTGACACAATCTTGCCTGTGTCGGGTACAAATATTGTCTCTGCGCGAAGGCAGTTCTGGGCAAAGCCAGACGAAGCAAGAAAAGACCCTCTCAGTGCCCGCTAATCAACCCATTGCTTTGACAAAATTGAGCTTAAATATTTCCCCGGACGATCGAGTGAAAATAGTTGTTACTGTTTCTGATGGACAGTCACTGCATTTATCACAACAATGGCCGCCATCTTCAGGAAAGTCTTAATGCGTTGATATATTGAGCATAAAATGAATCGGGAGAGAATGGTCTGATGCGAATCGGCCAACCTGACAGTATGGATAACAGCAACCCTCAAGGATGATTAATCATTGAGGAAATAGAATAAATGTTCAGACCATTTTTAAACTCTCTTATGCTCGGCAGTCTGGTTTACCCTTTTATTGCCATCGCAGGCAGTAATGCACAAGGTGGCGTGATCTATTTTCGTGGTCAAATTGTAGAACCGACATGTGATGTCAGTACTCTTCAGGCACCACCAGAAATGACCTGTATGCAGAATGGTTCGGTTCCGGACAAAACCTATTCCAGCAAAGAGTTGATGAGCGGTAACGTCAAAAATCCGCAAATTGCCTCAGTAAAAGTGCAGTACCTTGATGAGCAGAAAAAGCTGGCTGTGATGAACATCGAATATAACTAAGTTTCTGAGCAACTCACGTTGCTGACAACAAAAATGCGATTTCCCTAAAAGCCCTGCTGTACACTTAAGGAACAAGATGGTGTAAGGAGGCGTTATGAAATCGCGTATTCATGTTGTGCAGGGTGATATTACCAAACTGGCCGTTGATGTTATTGTTAATGCGGCAAATCCATCATTAATGGGGGGCGGCGGTGTTGATGGCGCTATTCATCGCGCTGCTGGTCCGGCCTTGCTGGATGCTTGTTTAAAAGTTCGTCAGCAACAGGGCGATTGCCCTATGGGACATGCAGTCATTACTCTTGCAGGCGATCTTCCTGCCAAAGCAGTTGTGCATACCGTTGGGCCAGTCTGGCGCGGGGGCGAACAAAATGAAGACCAGTTATTGCAGGATGCCTATCTCAATAGTCTGCGACTGGTGGCTGCGAACGGTTATTCGTCAGTGGCTTTTCCTGCCATTAGCACTGGTGTATATGGTTACCCGCGTGCTGCTGCGGCTGAAATAGCTGTAAAAACCGTTTCGGAATTTATTACCCGTCACGCTTTACCTGAGCAAGTATACTTTGTCTGTTATGATGCAGAAAACACCCACCTCTACGAAAGACTCCTTACCCAACAAGGAGATGAATGATTTGCCCCGGCTGGCGAGCGCGGTGCTGCCGTTGTGCTCGCAACATCCTGGAAAATGCGGCATTTTCCCTCTTGATAAAAGCCTGGATGCGTTTGCCGCAAGATATTATCTGGCGGAAATGGCGGAACATACGCTGGATGTTCAGTACTACATTTGGCAGGACGATATGTCGGGGCGGTTGCTGTTTTCCGCCCTGTTAGCCGCAGCGAAGCGTGGCGTTCGCGTCCGGTTGTTGCTCGATGACAACAATACCCCCGGGCTTGATGACATTTTACGCTTGCTCGATAGTCACCCGCGTATTGAAGTCCGGCTTTTCAATCCTTTCTCGTTTCGTTTGTTGCGCCCGCTTGGCTATATCACCGATTTTTCCCGCCTCAATCGCCGTATGCATAATAAAAGTTTTACCGTTGATGGTGTGGTAACGCTGGTGGGCGGGCGAAACATTGGCGACGCTTATTTTGGTGCGGGGGAAGAGCCGCTTTTTTCTGATTTAGATGTCATGGCAATCGGGCCAGTAGTTGAGGACGTTGCCGATGATTTCGCCCGCTACTGGTATTGCAAATCGGTTTCACCGTTGCAGCAGGTGCTGGATGTTCCCGATGGCGAAATGGCTGACCGCATTGAGCTACCTGCGTCCTGGTACAACGACACCGGGACACATCGCTATTTGCGCCAAATGGAGTTAAGTCCTTTTATAAATCAACTGGTTGACGGGACATTGCCGCTAATCTGGGCAAGAACGCGTTTATTAAGTGATGATCCCGCGAAAGGGGAGGGCAAGGCAAAACGCCATTCACTGCTGCCGCAACGTCTGTTCGATATCATGGGCTCACCCAGCGAACGTATTGATATTATCTCTTCCTATTTTGTGCCAACGCGCGCGGGAGTGGCGCAGCTTTTACGAATGGTGAGAAAAGGGGTCAAGATAGCTATCTTAACCAATTCACTTGCCGCTAACGATGTCGCTGTCGTTCATGCCGGGTATGCCCGCTGGCGCAAAAAATTGCTCCGCTATGGCGTTGAATTATATGAACTGAAGCCGACGCGGGAACAGAGCGGAACGCTGCACGATCGCGGTATAACCGGGAATTCTGGCGCAAGTCTGCATGCCAAAACGTTTAGTGTCGATGGCAAAATTGTGTTTATTGGCTCATTCAATTTCGATCCGCGTTCAACGCTGCTCAATACTGAAATGGGCCTGGTGATAGAGAGTGAAACGCTGGCGCAATTAATCGATAAACGCTTTATGCAGAGTCAGTATGATGCGGCCTGGCAGCTCCGTTTGGATCGTTGGGGAAGGATCAACTGGGTCGATCGTCATGGGAAGGAAGATATTATCCTCAAAAAAGAACCCGCAACCAGTTTCTGGAAGCGGGTTATGGTCAGACTGGCGTCAATATTGCCCGTAGAATGGTTATTATAAACGTGGCTTAACGGGCTGGCGCTTTATCATTCTCACGCTTCACGTTCGGTTTGCCAGAGAATAAAAACTTCAGCAACGGAATGCGTAAATGAATTTCGTACAGAATTATCGCAATCCCTATCACAAATATCAGACCGCAGAGAAAACCAAGCCAATTTGAGGAGATATGCGGGGTGATGTATGCGCCGAAAAAGAGCGTTAACGGGTGGTGAACCAGGTAGATAAACAGCGACGCGTTGACAAAATAAGTTACCCGTGCCGACTGAAAATTAAGCAGGCGGTGGCCGAAGGAGAAGACCACATTAACCATCCACAGTCCGAGCACCATCGTGATCACCGACTCAGTTTCATACATCCATGCATCGCCACTGCCGTAACGTTGATTGAGCAAATAAGCCATAAATGCCAGTGCTGCCGCGAGGGTACAGCCGCGAGATGGGGTGGTAAACAAAGCTTTAAGGTTAGGAAAAATGAAAGCCAGTGCACCGAGAATAAAGAACGGCATATAAAACAGCGTCTGCATGAAAATAAAATTGAACATGCCATCGCTTAAAATGGGCGGATAAATGATAAATAGTGTTCTTCTTATTGCTGCATAGCCAACACCCAGACAGAAAAATAATATCGATAGCTTAACCATCGAGAAAGATTTATTCGCCTTATCTGAATTTTCTAAATTATTTCTGATGCGCTTAAATATCCACACGCACAGTGTCGTCATAACGACCAGCACCAGTAAAAACCACAGATGCGAGACTAATTCCCAGGCCAGAGTATTATATTTGTCATACAATGATAGCCCAGGCCAGCTTTCCGCTTTGCCTTTGACATATTGCAGCATAATGAATTGCGGCAAGGTGAGCAGGGGAATTGCCGTTAACATCGGGATACCTACGCGCTCAACGCGCACTTTCCACCATTTTTTCAATGGGTAGCGCAAAAACAGCATGTAGGAAAAATACCCGGAAATAACGAAAAATACCTGCATACGGAAGGCGTGGATAAAATCGTTAAAAAGCGTCAGCCACCATGATGGTTCTGCGCTATTCACATGCCAGGTGTGGCTTGAATAAATTAAAGAAATATGAAAAGGGATCCCTAACAACATCAACCATGCGCGGATGGAGTCGAGGAAATATTCACGCTGCGCGGGTACTGGATTCATATATGGTTAACTAATCTCGGATTTTTCGTCTTATCCCGACCGGGTAATGCCTTTAGGCTTTTGCCGTAGCGACACCGACCTGGCCACATGTGGCGCAGATTTCAAGTGTGTTTTTATGCGGCATAACCGCTACCACGAACCAAAATGGAAGCGCCTGTAAGACGGTTGATAAATAAATTTGCTGGCAAACCCTACACGAACTCGCTCCTTCTGTCTTTAGGAGAAGCACGGAAAGTGAAAACGGTTGCAATCAGGTGCTTAATCCATGAGCCGGTACGCCGAATAATACCGGGATTCTGTTGTCGGAATGGCTGGTTATCCATTAAAATGGATCGGATCGATATAAGCACACAAAGGGGGAAGTGCTTACTTATTATGAAACATAAACTACAAATGATGAAAATGCGTTGGTTGAGCGCTGCAGTAATGTTAACTCTGTATACATCGCCAGGCTGGGCCTTCAGCATTGACGATGTCGCAAAGCAAGCTCAATCCTTAGCCGGGAAAGGCTATGAGGCACCTAAAAGTAACTTGCCCTCCGTTTTCCGCGACATGAAATACGCGGACTATCAGCAGATCCAGTTTAATCATGACAAAGCCTACTGGAACAATCTGAAGACCCCATTCAAGCTCGAGTTCTACCATCAAGGTATGTACTTCGACACGCCGGTCAAAATCAACGAAGTCACCGCAACGGCAGTAAAAAGAATCAAATACAGTCCGGATTATTTCACTTTCGGTGATGTTCAGCATGACAAAGACACGGTAAAAGACCTTGGCTTCGCCGGTTTTAAAGTGCTTTACCCGATCAACAGCAAAGATAAAAACGATGAAATCGTCAGCATGCTCGGGGCCAGCTATTTTCGCGTGATTGGCGCAGGTCAGGTTTACGGTCTTTCTGCCCGTGGCCTGGCAATTGATACCGCTTTGCCATCCGGTGAAGAATTTCCGCGATTTAAAGAATTCTGGATCGAGCGTCCAAAACCGACTGACAAACGTTTAACGATTTATGCGCTGCTTGATTCGCCGCGTGCGACAGGCGCTTACAAGTTCGTTGTTATGCCGGGACGTGACACGGTTGTTGATGTGCAATCGAAAATTTACCTGCGCGATAAAGTCGGCAAACTGGGCGTTGCACCGTTAACCAGTATGTTCCTGTTCGGGCCGAATCAGCCATCTCCGGCGAATAACTATCGTCCGGAATTGCACGATTCTAACGGCCTTTCTATCCATGCTGGTAACGGTGAGTGGATCTGGCGTCCGCTGAACAACCCGAAACATCTGGCGATCAGCAGTTTCTCGATGGAGAACCCTCAAGGTTTCGGTCTACTGCAACGCGGCCGCGATTTCTCCCGTTTTGAAGATCTCGACGATCGTTATGATTTGCGTCCTAGCGCCTGGGTAACGCCGAAAGGGGAGTGGGGTAAAGGCAGCGTTGAGCTGGTAGAAATTCCAACCAACGATGAAACCAACGATAACATCGTCGCTTACTGGACACCGGATCAGTTGCCGGAGCCGGGCAAAGAGATGAACTTTAAATACACCATCACCTTCAGTCGTGACGAAGACAAACTTCACGCGCCTGATAACGCCTGGGTGCAGCAGACGCGTCGTTCAACGGGCGATGTAAAGCAGTCGAACCTGATTCGCCAGCCTGATGGCACTATTGCCTTTGTGGTCGATTTCACCGGCGCAGAAATGAAAAAACTGCCAGAGGATACGCCGGTCACCGCGCAAACCAGCATTGGCGATAATGGTGAGATTGTCGAAAGCACGGTGCGTTATAACCCGGTTACTAAAGGCTGGCGTCTGGTGATGCGTGTGAAAGTGAAAGATGCCAAGAAAACCACTGAAATGCGTGCTGCGCTGGTGAATGCCGATCAGACGTTGAGTGAAACCTGGAGCTACCAGTTACCTGCCAATGAATAAGACAACCGAGTACATTGACGCAATGCCCATCTCTGCAAGCGAGAAAGCGGCATTGCCGAAGACCGATATCCGCGCTGTTCATCAGGCGCTGGATGCTGAACACCGGATCTATGCGCGGGAGGATGACTCCCCACAAGGCTCGGTAAAGGCACGTCTGGAACAAGCCTGGCCTGATTCGCTTGCTGATGGACAGTTAATTAAAGACGACGAAGGACGCGACCAGCTTCAGGCAATGCCGAAAGCAAAACGCTCCTCTATGTTTCCCGATCCGTGGCGAACTAATCCGGTAGGGCGATTCTGGGATCGTCTGCGTGGGCGCGATGTGACGCCGCGCTATCTGGCCCGGTTGACCAAAGAAGAGCAGGAAAGTGAGCAAAAGTGGCGTACCGTCGGGACAATCCGTCGTTACATCCTGCTTATCCTGACGTTGGCGCAAACTGTTGTCGCCACCTGGTACATGAAGACGATTCTGCCGTATCAGGGATGGGCGTTGATTAATCCGGTTGATATGGTTGGTCAGGATCTGTGGGTTTCCTTCATGCAGCTCCTGCCTTATATGCTGCAAACCGGCATTCTGATCCTCTTCGCTGTTCTTTTCTGTTGGGTGTCTGCCGGGTTCTGGACGGCGCTGATGGGCTTCCTGCAGTTACTTATTGGTCGCGATAAATACAGTATATCTGCGTCAACCGTTGGTGATGAGCCGTTAAATCCGGAGCATCGCACGGCATTGATCATGCCTATTTGTAATGAGGATGTGAACCGCGTCTTTGCAGGCTTGCGCGCAACGTGGGAATCGGTAAAAGCCACCGGCAATGCTCAACACTTTGATGTCTATATTCTGAGTGACAGCTACAACCCAGACATCTGTGTGGCAGAACAAAAAGCGTGGATGGAGCTGATCGCTGAAGTCGGTGGCGAAGGTCAGATTTTCTATCGCCGTCGCCGTCGTCGCGTGAAGCGTAAGAGCGGTAATATCGATGACTTCTGCCGTCGCTGGGGCAGTCAGTACAGCTACATGGTGGTGCTGGATGCCGACTCAGTGATGACCGGTGATTGCTTGTGTGGTCTGGTGCGCCTGATGGAAGCCAATCCGAATGCCGGGATTATCCAGTCTTCACCGAAAGCGTCCGGTATGGATACGTTGTATGCGCGCTGCCAGCAGTTTGCTACCCGTGTCTATGGGCCATTGTTCACTGCCGGTTTGCACTTCTGGCAACTCGGTGAGTCGCACTACTGGGGGCATAACGCGATAATCCGCGTGAAACCGTTTATCGAGCATTGTGCGCTGGCACCGCTGCCTGGTGAAGGATCATTTGCTGGTTCAATTCTTTCGCATGACTTTGTGGAAGCCGCACTGATGCGCCGTGCAGGCTGGGGGGTATGGATTGCTTACGATCTTCCTGGCTCTTATGAAGAGTTGCCGCCTAATCTGCTTGATGAGCTAAAACGTGACCGCCGCTGGTGCCACGGTAACTTGATGAACTTCCGTCTGTTCCTGGTGAAAGGGATGCACCCGGTACACCGCGCGGTGTTCCTGACAGGTGTGATGTCTTATCTTTCCGCACCGCTGTGGTTTATGTTCCTCGCGCTTTCTACCGCATTGCAGGTAGTGCACGCGCTGACCGAGCCGCAATACTTTCTGCAACCACGGCAGTTGTTCCCGGTGTGGCCACAGTGGCGTCCTGAACTGGCTATTGCGCTGTTTGCCTCGACCATGGTGCTGCTGTTCCTGCCGAAGTTGTTGAGTATTTTGCTCATCTGGTGCAAAGGGACGAAAGAGTATGGCGGCTTCTGGCGCGTGACGTTATCGTTGTTGTTAGAAGTGCTGTTCTCCGTGTTGTTGGCACCGGTACGCATGCTGTTTCATACGGTATTCGTGGTCAGCGCCTTCCTCGGTTGGGAAGTGGTGTGGAATTCACCGCAGCGTGATGATGACTCCACTTCCTGGGGCGAAGCGTTTAAACGCCACGGCTCTCAGTTATTGCTGGGGTTAGTGTGGGCGGTCGGTATGGCGTGGCTGGATCTGCGTTTTCTGTTCTGGCTGGCACCGATTGTCTTCTCGTTGATCCTGTCACCGTTTGTTTCGGTGATCTCCAGCCGTACAACCGTTGGTTTGCGCACGAAACGCTGGAAACTGTTCCTGATCCCGGAAGAGTATTCACCGCCGCAGGTACTGGTCGATACCGATCGTTTCCTTGAGATGAACCGTCAACGTTCTCTCGACGATGGCTTTATGCACGCGGTGTTTAATCCGTCGTTTAATGCCCTGGCAATGGCAATGGCCACCGCGCGTCACCGCGCCAGTAAGGTGCTGGAAATCGCCCGCGATCGCCACGTTGAACAGGCGCTGAACGAGACGCCAGAGAAGCTGAATCGCGATCGCCGCCTGGTGCTGTTGAGCGATCCGGTGACCATGGCACGCCTGCATTTCCGTGTGTGGAATTCCCCGGAGAAATATTCTTCATGGGTGAGTTACTACGAAGGGATAAAGCTGAATCCACTGGCATTACGTAAACCGGATGTGGCTTCGCAATAAAGCGTAGTTACCTGCAATATATTGAATTTGCAAGGTTTCGTAGATCGGATAAGGCGTTCACGCCACATCCGGCAAAAACAACGAGCCAATAAAAATACCGGCGTAATGCCGGTATTTTTTTACAGAAGAGGGTACGAATGCGTTTCATTTTGGTAGGCATCATGGTTGCTTTGCTGAGTGGTTGTGGCAGCATCATCAGCCGCACCATACCGGGGCAGGGGCATGGCAATCAATATTATCCAGGTGTGCAATGGGATGTGCGTGACTCCGCATGGCGCTATGTCACGATCCTTGATCTTCCATTCTCTTTAGTCTTTGATACCTTACTGCTGCCGATCGACATTCACCACGGAGCATATGAGTAATTAACGTTCATCCCACTCATCGGCTGCTGTGCGCCCTTCTTCGGTATCCAGCGGAGGCTCAAGCTGGAATTCGCCTTCGTCCCATTCATGCAGAGTATTTTCTTCCTGCCATTCCTGGCGGATTTCAATCTCATCATAATCGCCATCAAATATGCTCTGTGCGGCTTCTCCACTGAACATTGGCAGGCATTCACCTTCTTCGCCTTCATCGGCGTAAAACTCAACCTGCCACATAATGTCGCCATCTTGCAGAATGTATTTTTGGACATTGAACTGTTGCACATTCGCTTCTTCGGCGTCGATGCCGGGATTGTCAGCAAGAAATTCTTCGCGTGCGGCATCAATGGCTTCTTCAAGCGTTGCGTACATAGTCATCACGATTCTCCCTTTGATTTGATGAGGTATTCAGGGAAAGAATAGCTGATTCTCCGCTTTTGCAAGTATGAAAGGCGAAAAATCAGTTCGATACCTGGGGGAATCGACGGCGACGCAGGCTGTTCCAGGAATAGACAGCGTTAAACAGAACGACTCCGGCAGTAACCAGAAATACTGCCCGGAAGCCATAGTTTGCTGAGATAGCGGCCCCCATCAATGGCCCCGTAACGTTGCCAATATCACGAAACGACTGGTTATAACTGAAAATGCGACCGGCGATTTGGTTGGTCGAATTGTAAACCAGCAGCGTCTGTACGGCGGGGAGCAAAGCACCATCTGCAGCACCGAGTAAAAACCGTAAAATCCCCAGTTGCAATGGCGTCTGGACATAAGACATTGGGATCAACAGCAGTACAGAAAAGATCAGCGCAGTTATCAGAATCTTTTCTGGTCCGATTCGATCGCCAAGTTTGCCGAGTCGTGGTGCGCTAAGCAGAGCTGCCACGCCGGGGACTGAGGCGATCATCCCGCTGATAAACGCGATATTACTGACGTTGCCGGCCAGTTCGCGGACATACAGCGTCAGGATTGGGGCGATTGAACCGGTGGCAATCTGGATAATTAACGTCGTGACAAACAGGCTGAGTACCAGTTTTGGGTTTTTAAGTGACGTTACGACTTCCCGCATGTGCAGCATCTCTTTTTTGCTGACCGGTTGGAATTTTTCTTTGATACAAAGTAGGGTGACAAAAAAACAGAGTAGCAGCACGCTAGCGGTGATAAAGAACACCGGACGTAAGCCGTAGCTATCCGCGAGCAGACCGCCAGCCATTGGGCCGAGCAACGCGCCACTAACCCCACCGGTAGAGAGTGTCCCCAGCGCCCAGCCGCTTTTGTTGCGTGGGACCTGGGTGGCGATTAAGGCGTTGGCGTTGGGAACAAATCCACCGAGCAGCCCCAGTAGCGCCCGCAGGATCAGGAACTGCCAGATATTTTGCGCCAACCCCATCAACACCATCACGATGCCCATCCCGAGAGCCGAGCGCAATAGCATAATTTTTCGGCCTTTGCGATCGGCAAGCCCGCCCCAAAACGGGGAGGCGATAGCAGAAAATAAAAAGGTAATACTGAAGACAATTCCGGACCACATATTCAGCTCACTGTGACCGGTGACGCCAAGTTGCTCAACGTAGAGGGGTAAGAACGGCATCACCAGACTGAAGGCGGCGCCGGTGAGAAAACAACCTAGCCAGGCAACGATCAGGTTTCGTTTCCAGTTTATGGAGGTGTCATTATCAGAGGGTGACATAGCAATCCGCTGTTGGTGCGCCAGGCGCGGTGAACATAAGAAGAAAAAATAAGCACACTAATTATGCGCCTGACTTATAGGTGGTGCAACGCAGAGAGCTTTTATCGCTAAATCAGGGGATTTGATGCTGACAGGCCGGATGTGATGCAGGCATCTTATCCGGCCTGTGAATATGTATTAATAGCGAGAAGGTACGCCTTGCGGGCGCGTTTTAAAGCGACGATGCAGCCACATGTACTGTTCCGGCGCCATCATGATGCATTTTTCTACCACTTTATTCATCCACGCAGCGGTGGTTTCAGCGTTATCCAGCGGAGGTGAACACTCTGGCGGCAGCATGATCAATTGATACCCTTTGCCATCTGGCTTACGACGCGGAACAAACGGCACCAGACACGCACCAGACATTCTGGCCAGCATCCAGGTGCCGCTGGTGGTCGCCGCCTGTTCAACGGCAAACAGCGGCACAAAAACGCTTGAGCGTGGACCGTAATCGTGATCTGGTGCATACCAGACCACTTCGCCTTTCTTCAGTGCTTTAATCATTCCTTTTAAATCTTTGCGATCGAGCATCGATTTATTCGAACGCAGACGCCCCCAGGTTTGCAGCCAGTCGATCAATGGATTATCGTTCGGGCGATAGACACCGATACCCGGTTCCTGCATACCAAATTGCCTTGCGCCCAGTTCCAGAGTCAGAAAATGGATGCCAACTAACAGGATGCCGCGCTTTTGTGCCTGCACGTCACGGATATGTTCCATGCCGATCACTTCTGTCCAACGGGCAACCCGACGGTCCGGCCAGAACCATGCCATGCCAGTCTCCATCAGCCCCATGCCAACGGATTCGAAATTCTTCACCACCATTTCACGGCGTTCCTGTTCACTCATCTCCGGGAAGCACAGTTCCAGGTTGCGGTGCACAATTTTGGCGCGTCGTTTCATAAAACGTAACGCCAGTCGTCCCGCCGCGATGCCGAGGCGGTAGATAATTGGGTAGGGTAACTGAACGACCAACCAAAGTACGCCAATACCCAACCAGGTTAACCAATAACGCGGATGAAGCAGTGCGGTGGAGAACTTGGGTAGATTCGTCATATCAATCCTGTCTTTCAACCTATACGGGCAATTGTATGTATTGTCGCATTTTTTCGTCCGCAACCAAAATTTGTGACCGGGGATTGGGTGAAATTGCCGCGCATGTAAACCATTATTAATTTTTAATGTGCAAATGTAGCGTAAAATGTGTGGATGTTAATTATCGATAATTGCTATATGATGCCGCGGATTTTTACTTACCCACCCGCAGGAACCGTACACCATGCCAGTGTTACACAACCGCATTTCTAATGACGCGCTGAAAGCCAAAATGCTGGCCGAGAGCGAACCACGCACCACCATGTCGTTCTATAAATATTTCCAAATTGCCGATCCCAGGGCGACCCGCGATGCTTTATATCAGCTATTTACTGCGTTGAATGTCTTTGGGCGGGTCTATCTGGCACGTGAAGGGATCAACGCACAAATCAGCGTACCGGCGAGCAACGTAGAGACATTTCGCGCACAGCTTTATGCTTTTGACCCTGCTTTAAACGGATTACGTCTGAATATTGCGCTGGATGATGACGGGAAATCCTTCTGGGTGCTGCGCATGAAAGTCCGCGAACGAATTGTTGCCGATGGTATTGACGATCCTCAATTTGACGCCAGTAACGTCGGGGAATATCTACAAGCGGCGGAAGTGAACGCCATGCTTGACGATCCAGATACGCTGTTTATCGACATGCGCAACCACTATGAATACGAAGTGGGGCATTTTGAAAACGCGCTCGAAATTCCGGCTGATACCTTCCGTGAGCAACTGCCGAAAGCGGTTGAGATGATGCAGGCGCATAAAGATAAAAAAATCGTGATGTACTGCACCGGTGGTATTCGTTGCGAAAAGGCCAGTGCCTGGATGAAACATAGCGGATTCAATAAAGTCTGGCATATCGAAGGCGGCATTATTGAATACGCCCGCAAAGCGCGGGAAGAAGGTCTGCCGGTCCGCTTTATTGGTAAAAATTTCGTTTTTGATGAGCGGATGGGAGAGCGCATCTCTGATGAAATTATCGCGCATTGTCATCAATGTGGCACACCGTGCGACAGCCATACCAACTGCAAAAATGATGGTTGCCACCTGCTGTTCATTCAGTGTCCGGCGTGCGCCGAGAAATTCAAAGGCTGTTGTAGTGAGATTTGCTGTGAAGAAAGCGCGTTACCGCCAGAAGAACAGCGACGTCTCCGTGCCGGGCGGGAAAATGGCAATAAGATCTTTAATAAATCACGTGGACGCCTGAACATGACACTGGTTATTCCTGATCCAACAGAATAAACATTCGTGCCGGATGCGTGTCATCCGGCAACATCTCAGCACTACTTCTGTTGTATGCCTTCAACTGAAATAATCAGATCAACTTCCTGCGAAGCCGCGCCTAAATCTGTCTTGATATTGAAGTCTTTTAGCTTAATTTTCCCTTCAGCCTCAAAACCCGCACGTTTACCGCCCCATGGATCGTCGCCCTGGCCAATCAATTTCGCTTCCAGCGTTACTGGTTTGGTCACGCCATTCAGCGTCAGATCACCAGTAATATCCAGCTCGTCACCGTTTTTCTTCACGCTGGTGGAGGAGAAGGTTGCCTGCGGATATTTTGCTGTATTAAGGAAATCCGCGCTGCGGAGATGTTTATCGCGCTCGGCGTGATTGGTATCAACACTGGTGGTGTTAATAGTCACATTCACTTTATCGGCTGCAGGATCCTTTTCATCAAACGTAAATGTACCGTCGAAATCTTTAAATGTGCCGTACAACCAACTGTAACCCAGATGCTGGATGCGGAAATTGACAAAGGCGTGCTGGCCTTCTTTGTCAATTTTATAATCGGCGGCGATAGCTGAACCGGCAGAGAACATCAGTGAAGCGAAGGTTAAACCAAGCAGGCTTTTTTTCATTTTTTAAACTCCATAGTCAGATGACGATTTTCCCAGCATGCGCTTCAGGGTGTCGTCTTTATCGATGAAATGATGCTTCAGAGCCATAAATCCGTGCATAACGGACAGAACGACCACGCTCCACGCCAGCCAAAAATGCAGGGCACCGGCTAAGTCAGCCTGCGCGCCAGTATCGGCAAGGGTTGCGGGAACGTCAAACCAGCCAAAAACGCTGATCGGTTTGCCATCGGCGGTAGAGATCAGATAGCCACTGATGCCAATGGCGAAGAGCAAGAGGTACAGCGCAAGATGTCCAGTCTTTGCACCAAGACGAGTCATAAGCGAATAATTTTGCAACGGACCTGGCGGTGGGGATATGACACGCCACAGAATACGAACAACCAGCCCCATCATTAACAGAATACCGATGCTTTTATGCAGTTCTGGTGCTTTGTGATACCAGCCATCGTAATAACTGAGCGTTACCATCCACAGACCCAAAGCAAACATGCCATAGACAATGATTGCACTTAGCCAATGAAAGGCTGTTGATATAACGCCATAGCGTTCAGGGGTATTTGTAAGTGGCATAAGGGCATCCGAAACATATTTGCGAGAGAATGAAAATGGCGTGTCGGAGAATGAATTGCAACTTAAAAATAACAATTCGAATGATATTTATTTTTATTTCAATAATTTTGATTTAATAATGAAGAGATCTTCATAAGTTTAGTTGTTTCAGGATGAGTGAAATCTGGTGAATGCGGTTATTGCAGGAATAAGCTTATTCAAATTTTCACACCAAATGAAAGAGATATTAAATATTTGTCAATTTATGTCAGTGATTACGGGTTAGAAATAAAATACATAGATGAGATCCATAATCGCCAGCAGTGACCAAAGAACAAGATAAAGCATGAAGTGTTCGCGAATATTATTGATGAGATAGTTCACCAAACGACGCATTAAAAAACTCCTGTAAAAACGGCCTCATTTTGGAGGCCGTAATGATGATTATTGGAAGCGGGAAAGTCTGAATGGCGTCAAATCAAAATTGCTTTTTTTGTCTTGTGCAAAGTCAGCGGCTATTTCCCCTAAAACCGACGCAAATTTAAAGCCGTGCCCACTCAGGCCGGTAATCAGCAGCGTATTATCGTGACCGGGCAGGGTATCGATAATAAAATCTTCGTCAGGCGAATTATCATAGGTGCAGGAAGCGCCGTACAGGCAGCAGCCAATACCTGGCAACACCTGGCGCAAGAATGGGAAGGCTTCAGAACCGTCGCTGGTAATTTCCGCAAATGGAACTCGTTCATCCGCGGAATGAATCACCTGACCACCGTTATGTTTACCAATCTTCAGAGCGTCATTTTCGGCAGGAAAACCGTAATATTGATCGCCATTGGGCAGTTCGCCAGTAAACGCCGGAAATTTATTTTTAATGCTATAACGACCATCTGCCTGATACCAGGCAAATACTTTGCGTACTGGCTGAATCGGGAGTTCTGGTAGCAGGTCTTTTACCCAGGTTCCCGCGCAGACGATCGCTTTCTTTGCCTGATACTCGCCATCAGCCGTTGTAATGGTTACGCCGTTGTCATCATGGTGAATAGCGGTGACCGGGCAATTAAACAGTTGCGCGCAGCCAGCTTCATTCGCCAGTTTGATCCAGGTTTTAATCGCCAGTTCACTGCGCAAAAAGCCGGAATCAGCTTCAAATAAGCCGATGTAGTTGTCCGGGACGCGTATTTCCGGCCAGCGGGCCATAATCGCTTGCGCATCCAGTTTTTCGACGTTGAGTTGCCACTGTTCCGCACTGTGGGCAACGTTGGTGAGGAATTTGGAGTCAGATGGACCAAGGTTGATGACGCCAGAGCGCACAAAAATAGGGTCTTCTTCGTTGTAATGGGAGAGTTCATCCCACAACGTTTGCGCGCGAAGCACTAACGGAACATATTTTTCGCCTTCACCATAAGCATGGCGAATTAATCGCGTATCACCGTGGTGACTGCCGTGTTGATGTGGTGGCATATGGGCGTCGGTCATCAGCACTTTCAAACCGGCCTGGGTGGCATAATACCCGGCTGCAGCACCTACGGAACCGCTGCCAATAATGATGAGATCGTATTTCATTTTTTTCTCTCTGCTCTCATGGTACAAGCAGAGTAATTAAGTGAATGCAGATATACAACCCAGAAATGGTAAAGGCACCGGTCAGGTGCCTTTTGGGTGGATGGTCATGTCATGTTAATGACGCCGATACTCATTTACATGGAAATCACCAGATTCAATTTTGGCGATTCCTGCTTCTAATATCGAAATAAATTGTCTGGCAACATCAGTAGTTAACCAGAGTGTCTGACCAACTTCAGTCCCTTCCTGCTCGGACTTATTTGGGGTCTGGTAGTGCAAACGCAACATCAGCGCATCATAGCTATCAACGGTGCTGATGTCCCACCCTACGAGCGGATGAGTCTGAATGACTTCATTGTTTTTTTCCATCATGGCCCCCTAATTCGTGTTACTAGACAACGTTATTCGAGGTTCAATGCGTTTTTATCTGAAGCAACTTCAGTATACCAATAAGTAAGGGTGTTCACCGAATTTTTAAAGGGGGAAAGAGATATTTTTTTGGTTTTAAGATTTATATGAACAATAAAACAGCATGTCATTCATATTTTTTTAGCATATTGTGCAATTATTTTGAGGAAGTGTAGAAGATTTGTACGCAAAATAAAAAAGCCGGGGCGACCCGGCAAAACAAACATTACTGCATATTATTCGCTAACGAACCAGTCATCTGCGCTTTCCCATGTTTCTTGCAGAATTTCGCTAATACGTTGTTTATCTTCTTTTGTCGCGCCAATAACCGATAAATTATTGGCTGAAGCATAACGAACAGACACATGGCTTTCGTTATCAGGAAACGCATACTGAATACGGCGGGAAAGTTCACCTGCCAGAGCGTCAATAGCCCCGGCAGGTAATGGAGAAGTTTTCGCGATGGTGACTTCAATTCTCATAATAGCCCCCTGTTAAATATACTGGTTATTTATACAGGTAAAATAACCTAATGACAACAGGGTGCTACGTTTTTTTATTGTTTAACTGTCCAGCGAACCGTTTCTCCGGCCAGGAATGGCACCAGCGTGTCGTCGGTCAGAGCGATGCTTTCAGCAACTTGTTGCTCTTCGCGTACCAGTTCAATAAACGATTCGTTGACCGGTAAATCATAGAACTGCGGGCCGTTTAAAGAACAGAACGCTTCAAAGTGCTGCAACGCATCCATTTCTTCAAATACAGTGGCGTAACTGCCCAGCGCCGTTGGTGCATTAAAACAGCCAGCACAACCGCAGCTACTCTCTTTGCGATGACGTGCATGTGGTGCGGAGTCAGTCCCGAGAAAAACGCGATTAAAGCCACTGGCGACCAGCTCACGCAGTGCCTGTTGATGCACATTACGTTTGAGAATGGGCAGGCAGTACAGGTGCGGACGTACACCGCCAACCAGCATATGGTTACGATTAAACATCAGATGCTGGGGGGTAATAGTAGCGGCCAGCAATTCATTACCGTCACGAACATATTCGGCAGCATCTTTAGTGGTGATGTGCTCAAAAACCACTTTCAGCGCAGTCAGGCGCTGGCGCAGTGGCTCCATAACCGTTTCAATAAAGCGGGCTTCACGGTCAAAAATGTCGATATCGGCGTGTGTAACTTCTCCGTGCACCAGCAGCGGCATGCCAATTTTTTCCATTCGCTCAAGTACCGGCATGATAGTGTCAACCGACGTCACACCGTGGCTGGAGTTGGTGGTAGCGTTTGCCGGGTAAAGTTTTGCCGCGGTGAACACGCCTTCGTTAAATCCACGCTCCAATTCATTGGGGGCCAGCGAATCTGTTAAATAACAGGTCATCAGCGGGGTGAAATCGTGTCCGGCAGGTACGGCGTCAAGAATACGCTGGCGATACGCTACGGCAGCTTCGACGGTCGTTATGGGCGGAGCCAGATTGGGCATAACGATGGCCCGGCCATAAGTTTTGCTGGTATACGGCACGACAGTTTTTAACATGTCGCCATCGCGGAGGTGAAGGTGCCAGTCGTCTGGGCGGCGGATCTTTAATACCTGGGATGGTGCAGTCATTAATCTCTATGCTCCGGCTGAAGGGATGTTTTTGCCGGACACAAAGGATAAGCGGAAACGTTTTCCTTTGCACGAAAAATAAAGGGCGCGAATGCGCCCTTCGTGTTTAATCAGTAAACGGAATGACAATTTCGCCAGGTTTCACCTCAATACCTTTCGCCAGTTTTTTCGCCATTGCTTCACCCTGACTACCATCTTCGCGCAGAATGTAAGCCGGTTGCTGGTTGAAGTAATTGCGTAGTGCCTGGTTCAAATAGGGAAGCAATGTTTGCATTACCGTTTGCATTTTTTCTGGCTGCACCGTTGCGTCGACCACTTCCATCTCTTTCAGGAAGATCGCGCCTTTTTCTTTATCAAACACCGGCAGCGCCTTCAGCTTCAGTTTCATGGTTGCTTTCTGGCTGCCGAAAAGAGAGTTCATATCCAGATTGGCATCACCGGTTAAGGTGATCTTATTTGGCTCTTCGCGGCCAATTTGACTGGCCAGATTTGTCAGAACGATATGGGCATCAGCCACACCGGGCAAACCGATATCTTTTGAGAAATTATTATGTTTCGCAAGCGACTGGTTAATTTCTTGTTCGCTAATCGTGTACTGGGTGAGTTGATTACAGCCAACGAGCAGGCCGCTGATGATCAATGCAGCGGCAAATAAAAACTTGTTCATGGTAGTCCTCGACATGAAATCTGCGTCAATATCCTGACACAACGCAGCATGTGTCACCAGCGTTAAACCCGCCAGCAGAAAAAACTGAAAACAGCGGCGACAGGTAATAACAGGTTGCTGCGGCGAGTAGATTGACTGGGCGAACAATGGTAACAGAAAGCATGGCATTTTCAGGCGTCGCGTTCCAGCAACCGACGCGTAGCGCGTTTCTGGCTAAATTGCCACCCCATCGCAACGAAGGTGATAATGCCAATAATGCCCAACATTATCCACGGTAGTTCTGGTTGCTGCGCCGATTTACCCAGGTCAAACAGCCAGCCGCCACCGACATAACCGATAGCACCGCCAATCGCCAGGCCCAGACGACTAAACCCCATATAGCTGCCGCGCGCTCGTGCATCTGCCAGCGAGGCGCTTAGGGTTTCACGCGCAGGTTCGGCAATGATTGAACCGATATAAAATAGACAAATCAGGGTGAAGAGTTGTTGCAGATTGCTGACCATTCCAACCGGTATCATGCTTAACGACATGACCAATAGCCCAGCCATCAATCGGTGTTCCAGACGAAAACGTCTTTCGCTCCAGCGGGCGATAGGGTAAAGCAACGTTAAGGAGAGACACGCTTCAATGGCATACATCCATTTAACGGCAGAGGGCGCTCCGGCGATATCGTTGACCATAATCGGCAGCATCAGCATTACCTGAACGGCCAGCATGTAGTAGCCTGCCAGCGTCAGAACATAGGTGACAAAACGTTTATCGCGCATCACGCGGGCCATGCCTTCGCGGACTGGCGTACGCACGGTAGAAAGTTTCCATGCCGGTAACAACCAGGCATTAAATGCCGCACACAGCACAAACAAAATTGCACCCGTCGCGCAGACCAGGCGGAAATCGTATTGCAACAGCCAGCTACCTAATAATGCGCCAATGACCGCACCAGCACTGTCCTGCATCATCAACAGGGAGAAAAAACGTCCACGCTGTTGCGGGCGGATCAATTTGACCACCAGTGCCGAACGCGGCGGATCGAACAGAGTACCGCCAAGACCTGAGAGAAGGCAGGAAAACCACAGCATCCATGGCTCGTGGGCGATCCCCATAGTGGCAAATCCCGCGGCGCGCATCAGCATTCCGGTGACGATCATCGGTTTTGCGCCAAAGCGGTCGGCAATTGCGCCGCCAAAAATGCCTAAACCTTGCTGAATGAACTGACGCAGACCGAGAGCAATACCGACCATCACGGCTGCCCAGCCCATTTGATCAACGAAGCGGATAGAGATCAGGGGGAAGACAACAAAGAACCCCAGCACGACCAGCATATTATCGATGAGCAGGAAATATTTACCCAGGTTCCTGGCCTGTGAAACGCGCGACATTTCCCCTCCCGGGAAATAAAAGATGAGCACTTTCTATTCTGCATGGTCGCTAATACTTTTCCCATATTTCCCGGGACAATATTTTTTTATCGAAAGTCCTCTTTGATAGAGAGTTTTTATCAAATATGTGAATAATGCAGGAAATGGCATTTTGGACTTTTCACAGGTTCTGGTTGCGCAGGTATAGTAATACTTACAGCGTATTAAAGACGTTACGGGAAGGAGTAGGTATAGAATGTTTGGCTATCGTAGTAACGTGCCAAAAGTGCGCTTAACCACAGACCGACTGGTCGTGCGTCTGGTGCATGAACGTGATGCCTGGCGGCTGGCGGACTATTACGCAGAAAATCGCCATTTCCTCAAGCCCTGGGAACCAGTGCGCGACGAAAGCCACTGCTACCCTTCAGGCTGGCAGGCCAGGTTAAGCATGATTAATGAATTTCATAAACAAGGTTCTGCATTCTATTTTGGGTTGTTCGACCCGGATGAGAAAGAGATTATTGGCGTTGCCAATTTTTCTAATGTGGTGCGAGGATCTTTCCATGCCTGCTATCTCGGTTATTCAATCGGACAAAAATGGCAGGGCAAGGGGCTAATGTTTGAAGCCCTGACCGCCGCTATTCGTTATATGCAGCGTACTCAACACATTCATCGCATTATGGCCAACTATATGCCGCACAATAAACGTAGCGGTGATTTGCTGGCGCGACTGGGTTTTGAAAAAGAAGGTTATGCGAAAGATTATCTGTTGATTGATGGACAATGGCGCGATCACGTGCTGACGGCATTAACCACCCCGGACTGGACGCCCGGCCGCTAAGGAGAATGTTATGAAGTATCAACTTACCGCACTGGAAGCCCGCGTGATTGGCTGTTTACTGGAAAAACAGGTGACGACGCCGGAGCAATACCCGCTCTCCGTGAATAGCGTAGTCACGGCCTGTAATCAGAAAACGAACCGTGAACCGGTAATGAACTTAAGCGAATCTGAAGTGCAGGAGCAGTTGGATAATCTGGTAAAACGTCATTATTTACGCACGGTGAGCGGTTTTGGTAATCGGGTCACCAAATATGAGCAACGCTTTTGTAATTCAGAATTTGGCGATCTGAAACTGAGCGCCGCAGAAGTGGCGTTAATCACCACGTTGTTATTGCGTGGTGCCCAGACGCCGGGTGAACTGCGCAGCCGCGCGGCGCGAATGTATGAATTTAGCGATATGGCGGAAGTGGAGTCGACGCTGGAACAACTGGCGAATCGCGAAGATGGCCCTTTTGTGGTGCGTCTGGCTCGCGAACCGGGTAAACGCGAAAGTCGCTATATGCATCTTTTCAGTGGTGAGATAGATGAGCAACCTGTGGTAACGGAACCGTCGAAGGCGGTTGAAGGTGATTTACAGGCCCGTGTCGAAGCACTGGAAATCGAAGTGGCAGAACTGAAACAGCGTCTTGATTCGTTGCTGGCCCATCTGGGAGATTAAAGTGAAAAAATTACGTATCGGCGTAGTGGGGTTAGGAGGGATCGCGCAAAAAGCGTGGTTACCGGTGCTGGCGGCAGCGTCTGACTGGACGTTACAGGGGGCATGGTCGCCAACGCGCGAGAAAGCTCTACCCATTTGTGAAAGCTGGCGCATTCCTTATGCCGATTCGTTATCTAACCTTGCTGCCAGTTGCGATGCAGTTTTTGTCCACTCCAGCACCGCCAGTCATTTTGAAGTGGTCAGTGCGTTATTAAACGCTGGCGTTCATGTCTGTGTCGATAAACCCCTGGCAGAAAATCTGCGCGATGCCGAGCGGCTGGTGGAACTGGCGGCGCGGAAAAAACTGACGTTGATGGTTGGTTTTAACCGTCGCTTTGCACCGCTCTACAGTGAGCTAAAAACGCAACTTGCCACCGCAGCGTCGCTGAGAATGGATAAACATCGTACTCATAGCGTCGGGCCACACGATCTTTATTTCACGTTGCTGGATGATTATCTGCATGTGGTTGACACTGCACTGTGGCTGTCTGGCGGCAAAGTCTCCCTTGACGGTGGTTCGCTGTTGACTAACGAGTCTGGCGAAATGTTGTTTGCCGAGCACCATTTTTCGGTGGGGCCTTTGCAAATCACCACCTGCATGCATCGCCGTGCTGGTAGCCAGCGTGAAGCGGTGCAGGCCGTGACCGACGGCGCGCTCATCGACATTACGGATATGCGTGAATGGCGCGAGGAGCGCGGGCAGGGCGTGGTGCACAAACCGATTCCCGGCTGGCAAAGTACCCTCGAGCAGCGTGGATTTGTTGGCTGCGCGCATCATTTCATCGAATGCGTGCAAAATCAGACAGTTCCACAAACTGCTGGTGAGCAGGCAGTACTGGCGCAGCGCATCGTTGACAAACTCTGGCGAGACGCGATGAGTGAATAAACCCTGTAACATCTGGCGGTAGCAATTCACCATAATCCAGGTAGACTATTCGCCTCTTTCAGCGCCTGCGTTGCAGGCGTTTTGTTCGTGGGTCTGGATTAGAACACCAATGAATTTATTAAAATCGCTGGCCGCCGTCAGCTCGATGACCATGTTTTCGCGTGTGCTTGGCTTTGCACGTGACGCTATTGTCGCCAGAATTTTTGGCGCAGGGATGGCAACCGACGCTTTTTTCGTCGCTTTCAAACTTCCTAACTTGTTGCGCCGTATCTTTGCCGAAGGGGCATTCTCCCAGGCATTCGTGCCGATTCTGGCGGAATATAAAAGCAAGCAAGGTGAAGATGCAACTCGGGTCTTTGTCTCTTATGTCTCGGGCCTGCTGACGCTGGCACTGGCGGTTGTGACCGTTGCCGGGATGCTCGCCGCACCGTGGGTGATAATGGTGACTGCGCCGGGCTTTGCTGACACCGCCGACAAATTCGCGCTGACCACTCAGCTATTGCAGATCACTTTTCCCTATATTTTGCTGATCTCCCTGGCATCGCTGGTGGGGGCTATTTTGAATACCTGGAACCGTTTCTCGATTCCGGCATTTGCCCCGACGTTACTTAACATCAGCATGATTGGTTTTGCGCTGTTTGCTGCACCGTACTTTAATCCGCCGGTGCTGGCGCTGGCGTGGGCTGTTACGGTGGGCGGTATACTGCAACTGGTGTATCAGCTACCGCACCTGAAGAAGATCGGCATGTTGGTTCTGCCGCGCATTAACTTTCACGATGCAGGAGCAATGCGCGTGGTGAAACAAATGGGCCCGGCGATCCTTGGTGTTTCTGTTAGTCAGATCTCCTTGATCATCAACACCATTTTTGCTTCGTTTCTTGCCTCAGGTTCCGTGTCGTGGATGTACTACGCCGACCGTTTAATGGAGTTTCCGTCTGGCGTACTGGGCGTGGCGCTGGGGACTATTTTGCTGCCGTCGCTGTCGAAAAGTTTTGCCAGCGGTAATCATGATGAATACAACCGCTTGATGGACTGGGGCCTGCGTCTTTGTTTCCTGCTGGCGCTGCCGAGCGCGGTAGCGTTGGGTATTCTCTCTGGTCCATTAACTGTTTCGCTGTTCCAGTACGGTAAATTTACCGCCTTTGATGCGCTGATGACTCAGCGGGCATTGATTGCCTATTCAGTGGGGTTGATCGGCCTGATTGTGGTGAAAGTGCTGGCTCCGGGTTTTTATTCCCGCCAGGATATTAAAACACCGGTGAAAATTGCCATCGTCACGCTGATTTTGACGCAGTTGATGAACCTGGCGTTTATCGGCCCGTTGAAACATGCCGGACTGTCGCTTTCCATTGGTCTGGCAGCTTGCCTGAATGCCTCGCTGCTTTACTGGCAGTTGCGTAAGCAGAAAATCTTTACCCCGCAACCCGGTTGGACTGCGTTTCTGCTGCGTCTGGTGGTAGCAGTGCTGGTGATGTCTGGCGTACTTTTAGGTATGTTGCACATCATGCCGGACTGGTCATTGGGTACTATGCCCTGGCGCTTACTGCGTTTGATGGCGGTAGTTGTCGCGGGAATTGCGGCGTACTTTGCCGCGCTGGCGGTGCTGGGCTTTAAAGTCAAAGAGTTTGCCCGTCGGACGGCTTAATAACCAATCCCGGCCTGCATTGCAGGCCGGAGAAAATCTTCAGATAGATATCTTTTTACCGCCGCGATGGGGCGTTGAGGTTTGACCGTTGGCTCCGTACAGCGTCGGCTCCTGATGTGGTTTCAGCATTTCCAGCGCCTGTTGATTGCGCTCAATCTGTCCTTCCAGTAGCCAGCCGTTATGTTGATTTAACTGACGCAGTTGCTGCGTTTTTACGGTAATTTCCTGCCAGCATTGTGCGATATCGTTGCTGTTTGCGGCATCCGGTATTTGCCGACGTAACTGCTCGAGGTAATCCAGCGTCGCCAGCAGTGAGCTTTTTTGTTCTGTAATCCGTTGTAACTGACTGCCGTTGATCTGCCCCATAGAGAGATGTTGCAGCTCTTGCTCCATCACCGTTTTAAGATCGTTAAGCACTGCGGACATCTGGTCGAGGATCTCTGCAAGACGCGTCATACGTTTATTTACTCAGTAAGTCTTGTTGCACTTCGCTGATCAGTGCATCGGCAATTTTGCCGACATCTATCTTTAGTTCACCGTTACGAATCGCCAGTTTCAACGCTTCTACGCGCTCAAGATTGATATCACTGCTGCCTGGTTGTATCAGCTTTGCTTGTGCATCGCTTAATGTCACACTGGTACTGGCGGCGGCGGTCGTTTTTGTCGAGCGGGTATTGGCTACCGGAGTGTCACTGGTTTCGCGTGGCTGAACGGTGCTTATGGGCTTCAGGGGAGCGGTGCGGTCAATACTCATGGTTTATTCCTCATTGAGGGCGCTTTTATCATTTGTTGCTTATTTATCGGCAATAGTCGGTCAATCTTTAACAGATTACAGGTTTATAAGAATATTCCCATCCGCATCCACCACACCACTGACCACCTGACCCGACACCATGCGGACACGAGCATTTTGCGCAACCGCCGCGTTGTTCAGCGCCTGACCTTCAGCATTAGCGCTGAAACCATCGCCACTGGCGATCACGTTGACACGCTGTCCGGCTTTTACTCGCCAGGCCTGGCGTAGCATGGTTAGTTGTATTGGCTGCCCGGGCGTCAGATCGCGCAGACTGACTGCATCAACCAGTTGATTAACATCCAGTACAGTACGTGGCGGTAAGGTATCCAGCCGTCCGCGTTTCAGTTTGACGCTGGCAGATTCCAGTTTTCCTCCCCGCACAATGGGCATCGCGGCAACGACATAATTCCCGGTGGCCTGCACATTGACTTGCACATATCGTTTGTCGTTGCCGCAGCGTGCCAGCACATTCACATTGCCCCACAGGCGGAAATTACTGGTGATGGAAAGCAATGGCTGTTCACACGCAGGCAGTAAATGGGGGGGCGTGCGAATAGAGATACGAACCTCATCACTCAACCCCGCCAGTTGTACCACAAAAAAGGTTTTCAATTGTGATGTGAAATCGCCAGCCGTACTCAGCGGGCTGAACAGTATCGCGATGAGTACCACGCCATGCTTCATTATTTGCATTTCCGCCCCCAGCCATTTCTACAGGCTAAATTGTACCCGCGCGGCGTGACCATCAACGGCATAAATAGCGACCCATTTTGCGTTTATTCCGCCGATAACGCGCGCCTAAAGCCTTTAAGCTGACGGCAGAATTTTGATATCTGCGGAGGAGATATGCTCGATAAGCTCGACGCCGCCTTACGTTTTCAACAAGAGGCGCTCAATCTGCGCGCCCATCGTCAGGAAGTGCTGGCGGCAAACATCGCCAACGCCGATACCCCTGGTTATCAGGCGCGCGATATAGATTTTGCCAGTGAACTTAAAAAAGTAATGCTGCGTGGACGGGATGAAACCAGTGTGGTGGCCCTGACCATGACCTCAACGCAACACATTCCGGCGCAGGCGCTGACGCCTCCTTCCGCAGAACTGCAATACCGTATTCCGGATCAGCCTTCGCTGGACGGCAATACCGTCGATATGGATCGCGAACGCACCCAGTTTGCCGATAACAGCCTGCAATATCAGATGAGCCTTAGCGCGTTGAGTGGGCAAATCAAAGGCATGATGAACGTTTTACAGAGCGGAAATTAACGGATGGCACTGCTGAATATTTTTGAGATCGCCGGGTCGGCGTTAACTGCCCAGTCCCAGCGTCTGAACGTAGCGGCCAGTAATCTGGCGAATGCCGATAGCGTGACAGGGCCAGACGGACAACCTTATCGGGCAAAACAGGTGGTGTTTCAGGTGAACGCCGCGCCGGGAACCGCGACAGGTGGGGTGAAAGTGGCTGACGTGATTGAAAGCCAGGCGCCAGACAAACTGGTATATGAGCCGGGAAATCCACTGGCGGACGCGAAGGGTTACGTGAAAATGCCAAACGTGGATGTGGTTGGGGAGATGGTTAACACCATGTCGGCATCACGCAGTTATCAGGCCAACGTTGAAGTCCTCAACACGGTGAAAAGCATGATGCTGAAGACCCTCACGCTCGGTCAATAAAGGAGAAAACCATGTCCATTGCGGTAACCACTACCGATCCGACAAACACTGGTGTCAGTACTACCAGCAGTAGTTCGCTCACTGGCAGTAACGCTGCAGATTTGCAAAGCAGTTTTCTGACGTTGCTGGTGGCGCAACTGAAAAATCAGGATCCGACCAATCCGATGGAGAACAACGAGTTGACATCGCAACTGGCGCAAATCAGCACGGTTAGCGGGATTGAAAAACTCAATACTACACTCGGTTCGATTTCCGGACAGATAGACAACAGTCAGTCGCTACAGGCCAGTAACCTGATTGGTCATGGTGTGATGATCCCCGGCACCACCATTCTTGCCGGTACTGGCAGTGAAGAAGGGGCGGTAACCACGACCACGCCGTTTGGTGTTGAACTGCAACAGGCGGCAGACAAAGTCACCGCCACGATCACTGATAAAAATGGCGCGGTTGTACGCTCGATTGATATCGGTGAACTGACCGCCGGAGTCCACAGTTTCACCTGGGACGGCACATTAACTGACGGCACAACCGCACCGAATGGTTCTTATAACGTGGCGATTAGCGCCAGTAACGGTGGTACGCAGTTAGTTGCGCAACCGCTGCAGTTTGCTCTGGTGCAGGGCGTGATCCGCGGTAACAACGGTAATACGCTGGATCTCGGCACTTACGGCACCACCACTCTCGACGAAGTACGGCAGATAATTTAAGCCTTCACATTTCAGGAGTCAGTCATGGCCTTTTCTCAAGCGGTTAGCGGATTAAACGCAGCCGCCACCAACCTCGATGTTATTGGCAACAATATCGCCAACTCCGCCACCTATGGTTTTAAATCCGGTACGGCTTCTTTTGCTGATATGTTCGCGGGTTCTAAAGTGGGGCTGGGGGTAAAAGTTGCCGGCATTACCCAGGATTTTACCGATGGAACGACCACGAATACAGGACGTGGCCTTGACGTTGCCATCAGCCAGAACGGTTTCTTCCGCCTCGTAGACAGTAACGGCTCAGTGTTTTACAGCCGTAACGGGCAATTTAAACTCGATGAAAACCGTAATCTGGTGAATATGCAAGGTTTACAGTTAACGGGTTATCCGGCAACCGGCACACCACCGACTATTCAGCAGGGGGCGAATCCAGGCAATATTTCGATTCCGAATACCCTGATGGCGGCGAAAACGACGACAACGGCGTCAATGCAGATCAACCTTAACTCCAGTGATCCTCTTCCGACAGTCAAAACTTTCGATGCCAGTGATGCGGATAGCTATAACAAAAAAGGTTCGGTAACGGTATTTGACAGCCAGGGGAATGCTCATGACATGAGCGTCTACTTTGTGAAGACCGGGGATAATAACTGGGATGTTTACACCCAGGATAGTAGTGATGCAGCCAGTATCGCTAAGCAAGTAACAACACTGGCGTTTGATGCGAATGGAACTCTGACATCTGGTGCTTCTGCGTTAGTTGCCACCGGTGCAATTAACGGTGCAGATCCCGCCTCATTCTCGTTAAGTTTCCTCAACTCCATGCAACAAAACACCGGTGCGAACAACATCGTGGCAACCACCCAGAACGGCTACAAACCGGGCGATCTGGTGAGTTACCAAATCAACGATGACGGTACGGTAGTCGGCAACTATTCCAACGAACAAACCCAACTGTTGGGGCAGATTGTGCTGGCTAACTTCGCTAACAACGAAGGACTGGCGTCCGAAGGCGATAATGTCTGGTCTGCGACGCAATCTTCTGGCGTGGCGCTGTTGGGGACTGCCGGAACAGGCAATTTTGGCACGCTGACCAATGGTGCGCTGGAAGCGTCCAATGTCGATCTCAGCAAAGAACTGGTCAATATGATTGTCGCCCAGCGTAACTATCAGTCCAACGCCCAGACTATCAAAACCCAGGACCAGATCCTCAACACGCTGGTTAACTTACGCTAATCGCTGACGGGATAGCTCAATGGATCACGCAATCTATACCGCGATGGGGGCCGCCAGCCAGACGCTGAATCAGCAAGCGGTAACTGCCAGTAATCTGGCGAATGCATCTACACCTGGTTTTCGCGCGCAGATAAACGCCTTACGTGCGGTGCCGGTAGAGGGACTTTCGCTGCCTACACGCACGCTGGTGACGGCATCTACGCCAGGGGCAGACATGACGCCCGGCAAGATGGATTACACCTCACGTCCGCTGGATGTTGCGTTACAGCAAGACGGCTGGCTGGCCGTGCAGACCGCTGACGGTAGCGAAGGATATACGCGTAATGGCAGCATTCAGGTTGATCCCACCGGGCAACTGACGATTCAGGGGCATCCGGTGATTGGTGAAGCGGGGCCGATTGCTGTGCCGGAAGGGGCGGAAATCACTATTGCTGCCGATGGTACTATCTCGGCGCTGAATTCTGGCGATCCGGCAAATACCGTCGCTCCAGTCGGGCGGCTGAAACTGGTGAAAGCTACGGGCAGTGAAGTGCAGCGCGGCGATGACGGCATTTTTCGTTTGACTGCTGAAAGTCAGGCCACACGTGGAGCGGAACTTCAGGCAGACCCGACGTTACGGGTGATGTCGGGCGTGCTGGAAGGCAGTAATGTCAATGCTGTTGCGGCGATGAGCGACATGATTGCCAGCGCGCGGCGTTTTGAAATGCAGATGAAGGTTATCAGCAGCGTTGATGATAACGCAGGCCGTGCCAATCAACTGCTTTCGATGAGTTAATTGAAAGGATAAGTGACAAGCATAAGTTACCTGATGCGCAATTTTATCGGGCTTACGAGTTGCATCGCAATGTATTGAATTTGCGAGATCTTGTAGGCCGGATAAGGCGTTTACGCCGCATCCGGTAAAAAGACATATGCACGTGGTCAGCACTCCACTACAGGACATTTTATGATCAGTTCATTATGGATCGCCAAAACCGGCCTCGACGCCCAGCAAACCAATATGGACGTCATTGCCAACAACCTGGCAAACGTCAGTACCAACGGTTTCAAGCGTCAGCGGGCGGTGTTTGAAGATCTGCTTTATCAAACCATTCGCCAGCCTGGTGCGCAGTCTTCCGAACAAACCACCTTGCCGTCCGGGTTACAAATCGGTACTGGTGTGCGTCCGGTTGCCACTGAACGCCTACACAGTCAGGGCAACCTGTCGCAAACCAATAACAGCAAAGATGTGGCGATTAAAGGGCAGGGCTTTTTCCAGATCATGCTGCCGGATGGCTCATCGGCCTACACCCGCGACGGCTCTTTCCAGGTGGATCAGAACGGGCAGTTGGTGACGGCGGGTGGTTTTCAGGTACAGCCTGCGATCACCATTCCAGCGAATGCGTTAAGCATCACCATCGGTCGTGATGGCGTGGTCAGCGTAACCCAGCAAGGCCAGGCGGCTCCGGTTCAGGTTGGGCAGCTTAATCTCACTACCTTTATGAACGACACTGGGCTGGAGAGCATTGGCGAAAACCTCTACACCGAAACGCAATCCTCCGGCGCACCGAACGAAAGTACACCGGGTCTGAACGGCGCGGGGCTGCTGTATCAAGGGTATGTTGAAACATCTAACGTCAACGTGGCGGAAGAACTGGTCAACATGATTCAGGTACAACGTGCCTACGAAATCAACAGTAAAGCGGTATCTACCACCGATCAGATGCTGCAAAAACTGACGCAACTCTAAGGCATAACCGGTGGCTGGTTCACCGGTTTACTGATTTTTGAAGATGATAGCCATGCAAAAAAACGCTGCGCGCATTTACGCCATTTCCAGCTTGTTGGTGTTTTCACTGACCGGCTGTGCCTGGATACCCTCCACGCCGTTGGTACAGGGGGCGACTACTGCACAGCCGGTTCCTGGTCCGACACCCGTCGCCAACGGTTCCATATTCCAGTCTGCTCAGCCGATTAACTATGGCTATCAACCGCTGTTTGAAGATCGCCGCCCACGTAATATTGGCGATACGCTGACCATTGTGTTGCAGGAAAACGTCAGTGCCAGCAAGAGTTCTTCCGCGAATGCCAGCCGCGACGGTAAAACCAATTTTGGCTTTGATACTGTGCCGCGCTATTTGCAGGGGCTGTTTGGTAATGCCCGCGCTGATGTCGATGCCTCTGGCGGCAATAGCTTCAACGGGAAAGGTGGAGCTAATGCCAGCAATACCTTCAGCGGCACGTTGACGGTGACGGTCGATCAAGTGCTGGTAAACGGTAACCTGCATGTGGTGGGTGAAAAACAGATCGCCATTAATCAGGGCACCGAATTTATTCGCTTCTCCGGCGTGGTCAATCCACGCACTATCAGTGGTAGCAGCACCGTACCGTCTACCCAGGTGGCGGATGCGCGCATTGAGTACGTTGGCAATGGCTACATTAACGAAGCACAAAATATGGGCTGGTTACAGCGTTTCTTCCTTAACCTGTCGCCAATGTAAGTGAGGCTGTGGTGATTAAATTTCTCTCTGCATTCATTCTTCTGCTGGTTGCGGTCGTGGCGCAGGCCGACCGTATTCGCGATCTCACCAGCGTTCAGGGCGTACGGCAAAACTCGCTGATTGGTTATGGGTTGGTAGTTGGCCTGGATGGTACGGGTGACCAGACGACCCAGACGCCGTTTACCACGCAAACGCTAAATAACATGCTCTCGCAGTTGGGAATTACCGTTCCGACAGGCACCAATATGCAGTTAAAAAACGTCGCTGCGGTAATGGTGACGGCGTCACTTCCGCCTTTTGGACGCCAGGGGCAAACCATTGATGTCGTGGTGTCGTCGATGGGTAACGCCAAAAGTCTGCGTGGCGGTACGCTGCTGATGACACCGCTTAAGGGTGTCGATAGCCAGGTGTATGCGCTGGCGCAGGGCAATATTCTGGTCGGCGGCGCAGGCGCATCGGCGGGGGGCAGCAGTGTTCAGGTTAACCAATTGAATGGCGGACGGATCACCAATGGTGCAATTATTGAGCGCGAATTGCCCAGCCAGTTTGGTGCTGGCAATACCTTCAATTTGCAGCTAAATGAGGAAGATTTCACCCTGGCGCAGGAAATTGCCGATACCATCAACCGCACACGCGGATACGGCAACGCGACGGCGTTAGATGCGCGAACTATTCAGGTACGCGTGCCGAGTGGCAACAGTTCCCAGGTGCGTTTCCTTGCCGATATCCAGAACATGCAGGTCAATGTCACTCCGCAGGACGCCAAAGTGATTATTAACTCGCGTACCGGTTCAGTGGTGATGAATCGTGAAGTGACCCTCGATAGCTGCGCGGTGGCACAGGGCAACCTCTCGGTTACGGTGAATCGGCAGGTGAATGTCAGCCAGCCAGATACGCCGTTTGGTGGTGGAGAAACCGTGGTAACCCCACAAACGCAGATCGACTTACGTCAGAGCGGTGGTTCGCTGCAAAGCGTGCGTTCAAGCGCCAGCCTCAATAACGTAGTGCGCGCGCTCAATGCATTGGGGGCTACGCCGATGGATCTGATGTCCATACTGCAATCGATGCAAAGCGCGGGATGTCTGCGGGCAAAACTGGAAATCATTTGATGATTAGCGACAGCAAACTGCTGGCCAGTGCCGCCTGGGATGCACAATCGCTTAATGACCTGAAAGCGAAAGTGGGTGAAGATCCGGCGGCAAATATTCGCCCGGTGGCTCGTCAGGTAGAAGGGATGTTCGTGCAGATGATGCTGAAAAGTATGCGTGAAGCCTTACCGAAAGATGGCCTGTTCAGCAGCGAGCATACCCGACTCTACACCAGTATGTATGACCAGCAGATTGCCCAACAGATGACAGCAGGCAAAGGTCTGGGGCTGGCGGAGATGATGGTTAAACAGATGACACCAGAGCAGCCGTTGCCAGATGAAGCAACGCCAGCGGCACCGATGAAATTCCCGCTTGAAACTGTGATGCGTTACCAAAACCAGGCGCTCTCGCAACTGGTGCAAAAAGCCGTACCACGTAACTACGATGATTCGCTACCTGGTGACAGCAAAGCGTTCCTCGCGCAACTCTCGCTTCCCGCCCAACGGGCAAGCCAGCAAAGTGGTGTGCCGCATCATCTGATCCTTGCCCAGGCGGCGCTGGAATCAGGCTGGGGACAACGGCAAATCCGTCGTGAAAATGGTGAGCCAAGCTATAACCTGTTTGGCGTCAAAGCCTCCGGTAATTGGAAAGGGCCGATCACTGAAATTACCACCACCGAATATGAAAATGGCGAAGCGAAGAAAGTAAAGGCGAAGTTCCGGGTTTACAGCTCATATCTTGAAGCGCTTTCAGATTATGTCGGTCTATTAACACGTAATCCGCGTTACGCCGCCGTGACGAATGCCAAAAGCGCTGAGCAGGGGGCGCAGGCATTACAGGACGCGGGATATGCGACCGATCCTCATTATGCCCGCAAACTAACCCATATGATTCAGCAGATGAAATCGGTAAGCGACAAAGTGAGCAAAACTTACAACATGAGTATCGATAATCTGTTCTGAAGAACTCAAGTCCGGCGGGTGTCTGCCGATAATGCTCTGTAATTGAAGGCTTATAAGGAACCTCCATGTCCAGCTTGATCAATAACGCCATGAGCGGAC
Organism: Escherichia sp. MOD1-EC5950; assembly: GCF_002965345.1. Taxonomy (NCBI): domain Bacteria; kingdom Pseudomonadati; phylum Pseudomonadota; class Gammaproteobacteria; order Enterobacterales; family Enterobacteriaceae; genus Escherichia; species Escherichia sp. MOD1-EC5950. Next base: position 367,480 of record NZ_PTSR01000002.1, on the reverse strand, counting down.
TTAACGCGGCGCAGGCAGCGTTAAATACGGCGAGTAATAATATTTCCAGCTATAACGTTGCCGGATATACCCGCCAAACCACCATTATGGCGCAGGCCAACAGCACTCTGGGTGCAGGTGGTTGGGTTGGCAATGGTGTCTACGTATCCGGTGTGCAACGTGAGTATGATGCGTTTATTACCAACCAGTTACGTGCGGCGCAAACCCAGAGTAGCGGTCTGACTTCCCGCTATGAACAGATGTCGAAAATCGACAATATGCTCTCTGGCAGCACGACCTCGCTGGCAACACAGATGCAGGATTTCTTCACCAGTCTGCAAACACTGGTCAGTAACGCGGAAGATCCGGCGGCACGTCAGGCGCTGATCGGTAAAGCAGAAGGGCTGGTAAACCAGTTTAAAACCACCGATCAGTATCTGCGCGACCAGGATAAACAGGTCAATATCGCGATAGGTGCCAGCGTTGACCAGATCAACAATTATGCTAAACAAATCGCCAGTCTGAACGATCAAATCTCACGCCTGACAGGTGTGGGGGCAGGGGCGTCACCTAACGAGCTGCTGGATCAACGTGATCAACTGGTGAGCGAATTAAACCAGATCGTTGGTGTAGAAGTCAGCGTTCAGGATGGCGGCACTTACAACATCACGATGGCCAATGGTTACTCACTGGTACAGGGCAGCACGGCGCGTCAGTTGGCGGCAGTACCGTCCAGCGCCGATCCTTCCCGCACGACAGTCGCTTATGTTGATAGTACTGTGGGCAATATTGAGATCCCGGAGAAATTACTGAATACCGGGTCGCTGGGCGGCCTTCTGACATTCCGTTCTCAGGATCTCGACCAGACGCGCAATACGCTCGGACAACTGGCGCTGGCATTTGCCGGGGCTTTCAATACTCAACACAAAGACGGGTTTGATGCCAATGGCGATACAGGGAAAGATTTTTTTGCCATCGGGAAACCGGCTGTGCTGGAGAATACTAAAAACCAGGGTAGTAGCGCGATCAGCGCCACGGTGACCGACGGCTCCGCGGTGCTGGCAACAGATTACAAAATCTCTTTCAACAATAATCAGTGGCAGGTCACCCGCCTTGCCAGCAATACTACTTTTACGGTGACGCCAGATGTCGACGGTAAAGTTTCGTTTGACGGTCTGGAGTTGACGTTTACCGGCACACCAGATGCTAATGACAGCTTCACGTTGAAACCGGTAAGCGATGCCATCGTCAACATGGACGTTTTAATCACCGACGAAGCGAAAATCGCCATGGCGAGCGATAAAACCGCTGGTGAGAGCGATAACCGTAATGGTCAGGCGCTGCTGGATTTGCAAAGCAACAGTAAAACGGTGGGCGGGGCGAAATCCTTCAACGACGCCTATGCCTCGTTAGTGAGTGATATCGGCAATAAAACTGCTACGTTGAAAACCAGCAGTACGACGCAAGGTAATGTGGTGACGCAACTCTCTAATCAGCAGCAATCTATTTCCGGCGTCAACCTTGATGAAGAGTACGGCAACTTGCAACGTTTTCAGCAGTACTACCTGGCGAATGCGCAGGTTCTGCAGACGGCGAACGCCATTTTCGATGCGCTTATTAACATTCGCTAAGGGAGAGAAAAAATGCGTTTCAGTACCCAGATGATGTACCAGCAAAATATGCGCGGTATCACCAGTTCCCAGGCGGAATGGATGAAGTATGGCGAACAGATGTCGACGGGTAAGCGAGTTGTTAACCCTTCTGACGATCCCATTGCTGCATCACAAGCTGTCGTGCTCTCACAAGCGCAGGCGCAAAACAGTCAGTACACGCTGGCGCGTACTTTCGCGACGCAAAAAGTGTCGCTGGAAGAGAGTGTGCTTAGCCAGGTTACTACGGCAATCCAGAACGCCCAGGAAAAAATTGTCTACGCCAGCAACGGCACGTTAAGTGACGATGATCGGGCATCGTTAGCCACGGATATTCAGGGACTCCGCGACCAGTTGTTGAATCTGGCGAATACCACTGACGGTAACGGGCGCTACATTTTTGCTGGTTATAAAACCGAATCCGCACCGTTTAGCGAAGCGAAAGGTGAATATGTCGGCGGAACTGAAAGTATTAAGCAACAGGTTGATGCTTCGCGTTCGATGGTGATAGGGCATACCGGCGACAAAATTTTTAATAGCATTACCAGTAATGCGGTAGCGGAACCAGATGGTAGCGATTCTGAAACCAGCCTTTTTGCTATGCTGGATAGCGCCATCGCTGCGCTGAAAACACCGGTTGCAGATAGTGAAGCGGATAAAGAAACCGCTGCTGCGGCATTAGATAAAACTAACCGTGGCCTGAAAAACTCGCTGAATAATGTGCTCACCGTACGTGCGGAATTAGGCACACAGTTGAACGAACTGGAGTCGCTGGATTCATTAGGTAGCGATCGCGCTTTAGGTCAGACGCAGCAGATGAGTGATTTGGTTGATGTGGACTGGAACGCGACGATTTCATCTTACATCATGCAGCAAACAGCGTTACAGGCGTCGTACAAAGCGTTTACTGATATGCAAGGATTATCGCTTTTTCAGCTCAATAAATAAGCACTTTTCAAACATATCATGAAACTGGGTATGTTTTGTCTGCCCGCTCTGGGATCGCCTGAGCGGGCATTTTTTTGCCTTATTTTTGAGTGTGGCTGGCAAGAATACCATTGGGTGAAGTTGAATATATTGATTCATAACTGAAATAAAAAAAGCCCCGGCGGTTGCCAGGGCTTGATCGCTTTGAGTTAATGATTACTCAACAGGTTGCGGACGCGCAGGGGCGGCAGAGGCATGATGCGTCGCCGTATGACCACCTGCGGCACCTTTACCTTCGAAGGCAAAGGCTGGACGCTGCCAATCACTGTGGCGCGGCGCTTCCGGAACATATTCCGGTGCCGGAGCACGTGTCATCGGCGCGGTAGCGTGGTTATGCTCTACGACTACCTCGGCTTCAACAGGGGCTACTGTTTCAACCTCTGCTGCAACTTCAGCGACCACAGGCGCGGCAGGTTGAGCAACGACTTCAGGTTCGGCAATCACAACCTCGGCAGTTTCGGCAACTTCTTCAATATCAGCCGTCTCTTCCTGCGGTTCAACCACTGGTTCTGCGTGCTCTGCAACTTCCTGCGCTACGGCAACATCAGCTTCGGCAATCACCTGCGGCTGTTCAGTTACTGCAGCGGCAATCACTTCAGGATGCGTCGTTTCAACCACTTGCGGTTCGGCAACCTGAACAGGTGCTTCTACGACTTCAGTTACTTCTTCAACAACCGGCGCGGCAATGACTGGCTCCACAGCGGCGGCGACAGGGACTTCAGTCACCATCGGCTGAACCTGTACTTCTTCCTGCTCGCGTTGTTCTTCAACCTGTACATCTTGCGGACGTACAACCGGGTAGCGGATCCAGACTTTGCCAGAGGCCAGTTCCGGAGATGCGCACGCTACAGTTAACGGCATTGGTGACTGAACCGGATAACGCTCGTCACGATAGCGGCGACGACGCTGGCCACTTACGCGCAGGTGACGAGGCGAACGACGAGAACGACGTGGCATGCCACCGTTGTCACGGTTATCGGCATTGTTCTCTTCTTGCTGTTCCGGCGCAGTTTGCGCAACCACAGGCAGCGGAACTTTTACCAGTTCAGTTCGCTGGGCAGGCGTTTCCTGCATAACAGGCTCGGCAGCGACGGTTTCTTCAACCACCGGTGCGACTACAACTTCTTCAGCAACGCTTTGCTCGTAACGCACTTTTTGGTTCAGTTGACGCTGTTTACGACGTGGTTGAACCGGACGTACACGTTCTTCCTGGTCGGTTTCCTGAACAGATGGCTCTTCAACATTCAGCGCTTTAGCTTCTTGTTGCACCTGACGTTTATCGTCGTTACGGCGACGGCTACGTTCACGACGCGGTGCTTGCTGCTCGTCAGTGGTGCGTGCTTTTTCAGTTACATCGGTCTGCTGACGGTTCTCACGAGCCTCGGCAGTCTGCTGCTGTGCCTGGCGACGATTACGACGGTTTTCTTCGCGATTATCGCTGCCCTCTGTACGCTCACTACGTGTATCGCGGCGTTCATTACGGTCACGGCGGTTGTTCTGGCGAGGCTTACGGCGATCCTGTTGGCGCTCCGGTTTTGCTTCTGCTTTCGACGCGGGTTGCTCGGCCGGTTTGGTTTCTTCGCCGCCGCTGAACAACGATTTCAGTGCGTTGAAAAGACGGCTCAACAGGCCTGGTTGTGCTGGAGCAGCAGGCGTTGTCGGCGCAGCTTTCGGTGCTGGGGCTGCTGCCGGTGCTACAGTTTCAGCCGGGGTTGGCGCTGGTGGAACATCCGGCATGGCGAAGGTTGCCAGTGCAGGTTGTTCCGGGCGTTTACGTTCAGGGAATTCTTCCTCAGAAGGTAATGCCATCGCTTCTTCATGCAGTTTTGGCAGCATGTAGCTTAAGGTCGGCGTCTCTTCTCCTTTACGCACGCGCAGCACGTGGTAGTGCGGAGTTTCCATCTGATCGTTTGGTACAATCACGCAGCGCACGCCGTCCTGACGGGTTTCAATTGCATTCACCGCAGAACGTTTTTCGTTCAGCAGGTAAGAAGCAATGGGGACAGGAACAATAGCGTGGACTTCCTGAGTGTTCTCTTTCAGGGCTTCTTCTTCAATCAGACGCAGAATAGAGAGCGACAGGGATTCGTTGTCACGCACGGTGCCAGTACCGGAGCAACGCGGGCAGACGTGATGGCTGGATTCACCCAGCGATGGGCTAAGGCGCTGACGGGACATCTCGAGCAGGCCGAAGCGAGAAATATGGCTGATTTGAATACGCGCACGATCCTGACGCACCGCTTCACGCAGACGGTTTTCTACCGCACGCTGGTGGCGTACTGGCGTCATGTCAATAAAGTCGATAACAATCAGGCCGCCGAGGTCACGCAGACGCAACTGACGAGCAATCTCATCAGCAGCTTCCAGGTTAGTGTTAAACGCGGTTTCTTCGATATCACCGCCGCGGGTTGCGCGTGCGGAGTTGATGTCGATGGCGGTTAACGCTTCGGTGCTGTCGATAACAATAGAACCACCGGACGGCAGACGAACTTCACGCTGGAAAGCGGACTCGATCTGCGATTCAATCTGGTAGTGGCTGAACAGTGGAATTTCACCCGTGTACAGTTTGATTTTGCTGCTGAAATCCGGGCGACCCAACGCGGCGATATGCTGACGCGCCAGTTCGAGCACTTTCGGGTTATCAATAAGGATTTCACCTATGTCCTGACGCAGGTAGTCGCGGAAAGCGCGAACGATAACGTTGCTTTCCTGGTGAATCAGGAACGGAGCAGGGCGGCTTTCAGCGGCTTTTTTGATCGCTTCCCAGTGTTTCAGACGGAAGCTCAGATCCCACTGGAGCGCCTCGGCAGATTTGCCGACGCCAGCAGTACGCACGATAAGCCCCATGCCTTCAGGCAGTTCAAGGCTTGCCAGTGCTTCTTTTAATTCGGTACGGTCGTCGCCTTCGATACGGCGAGAAATGCCACCCGCGCGCGGGTTGTTCGGCATCAGAACCAGATAGCTACCCGCCAGGCTGATAAAGGTGGTCAGTGCTGCGCCTTTGTTACCGCGCTCTTCTTTATCGATCTGAACAATGACCTCCTGACCTTCACGCAACACATCTTTAATGTTGGGGCGGCCATGAGCACTGTAGTTAGCAGGGAAATATTCGCGGGCAATTTCTTTTAGTGGGAGGAAACCGTGACGTTCAGCGCCGTAATCAACAAAAGCAGCTTCCAGACTCGGTTCAATGCGGGTGATTTTACCTTTGTAGATGTTCGCCTTTTTCTGTTCATGCCCTGGACTTTCGATATCCAGATCATACAGACGCTGCCCATCTACAAGGGCAACGCGCAACTCTTCCTGCTGAGTTGCGTTGATTAACATTCTTTTCATCGTAACTTACTCATTATTCTTACATTGACGACTAAGCTGCGGGCAAAGTAACGCCTTTCCGGGTGTGAACCGATGGCCTCGTGTCTAGTCGCGTCGCCAACCTCACGGTTATCGTCAGCTCAAAGAGGCGCAGAGTGTCGGTTGCCCGTTTTTCATGCGGAAAAACAGCGCAATTATCAGAGAAACAGACTGGGTATTACTCTCCAGAAATATTTCCATCTACCGGTAAGGACTGCAACCCGCAGCCCGCTAACTGCCTGAAAGATCAATACGTCTTACGCCATTGCTGCGTTGATGATCGGTCGGGCAAAATGGGTTATTCCGTAAAATTTCTTGTTTTAACAAGGTTGGACACGGAAACGTTCTCATTATTCCACTGCAAGCCTTGTTATAGCAAGATGACTTTTACCATTTATCACCCACTTACTCACAGTTTTTTCACTTCTTGCTGGTGATTGGTTTAATAACCAGCAATTAAGTGATTGCGCTGGGAAGTAATAAGGTGCAGAACTAAATATAAGCATAGAAAAATGAGTGGCGCGAATCCTGCTGGCTATTTAGAATCGCCCACCATGAAAACAGAGACTCCATCCGTAAAAATTGTTGCTATTACCGCTGATGAAGCGGGGCAACGTATCGACAACTTTTTGCGTACCCAATTGAAAGGCGTACCAAAAAGTATGATCTACCGTATTTTGCGTAAAGGCGAAGTACGGGTGAACAAAAAACGTATTAAGCCTGAATATAAACTCGAAGCTGGCGATGAAGTGCGTATTCCGCCGGTTCGCGTTGCTGAACGGGAAGAAGACGCGGTTTCGCCGCATCTGCAAAAAGTCGCTGCGCTGGCGGATGTCATCTTATATGAAGATGATCATATCCTGGTGTTGAATAAACCGTCTGGCACAGCAGTACATGGCGGCAGTGGTTTAAGTTTCGGCGTTATTGAAGGACTGAGGGCGTTGCGCCCCGAAGCGCGGTTCCTTGAACTGGTGCATCGACTCGACCGGGACACCTCTGGTGTACTGCTGGTAGCGAAAAAACGCTCGGCGTTACGTTCTCTACATGAGCAATTACGTGAAAAAGGTATGCAAAAAGATTACCTGGCGCTGGTGCGCGGTCAGTGGCAGTCACACGTGAAAAGCGTGCAAGCGCCGTTGCTGAAAAACATTCTGCAAAGCGGTGAGCGTATTGTGCGTGTGAGCCAGGAGGGTAAGCCGTCAGAAACGCGCTTCAAAGTGGAAGAACGCTATGCGTTTGCCACGCTGGTGCGTTGTAGCCCGGTGACCGGTCGTACACACCAGATCCGTGTGCATACGCAATACGCTGGTCATCCGATTGCCTTTGATGATCGTTACGGCGACCGCGAATTTGATAAACAACTCACTGAAGCGGGAACGGGATTAAATCGTTTATTCCTGCACGCCGCGGCGTTGAAGTTTACCCATCCGGGAACGGGTGAGGTGATGCGTATCGAAGCGCCGATGGATGATGGTTTGAAGCGTTGTTTGCAGAAACTGCGTAATACGCGTTAATGCGAGCATATAAATCAGATAGTAGGCGGTAGGCCTGATAAGGCGTTTACGCCGCATCAGGCAGTCAGCACCAATTGCCGGATGCGGCGTAAACGCGTCCGGCCCATAAAATTATCCCATCAGCGGGTTTTTCCCTTCCCGACGTAACATCTGACAGAGCGCAATAAGCGGCAAACCAACCAGCGTGTTAGGGTCACGCCCTTCTAAACGCTCGAATAGCGTAATGCCAAAGCCTTCACTCTTAAAGCTACCTGCACAGTGCAGGGGATGCTCCTTACGCACGTAATTATCAATCTCCGCCTCGCTCAGATGACGGAAATGGACGTCAAATGGTTCCACTTCTGTTTGCAGATGTCCGTTGGCGGAATTATACAGTGCCAGCCCGGTATAAAAGGTGACAATATTGCCGCTGGCTTTGCGTAATTGCAGGCGCGCATTTTCTTCCGTTAACGGTTTACCGGTGATTTCACCGTCAAGAACACACACCTGATCAGAACCAATAATTAAATGGTCTGGATAACGTGATGCTAAGGATTGCGCTTTTTCTTGCGCCAGTCGAAGCACCAGTTGGCGAGGTGATTCATCGCTATGCGGGGTTTCGTCGACCTCCGGCGCGGCACATTCGAAAGAGATTTGCAGTTTTTCAAGTAGAGCGCGGCGCCAGGGCGAGGTGGAGGCTAAAATAAGTTTAGACATATTTTTTTCCATCAGATATAGCGTATTGATGATAGCCATTTTAAACTATGCGCTTCGTTTTGCAGGTTGATGTTCGTTGTCAGCACTGAACGAAAATAAAGCAGTAACCCGCAATGTGTGCGAATTATTGGCAAAAGGCAACCACAGGCTGCCTTTTTCTTTGACTCTATGACGTTACAAAGTTAATATGCGCGCCCTATGCAAAAGGTAAAATTACCCCTGACTCTCGATCCGGTTCGTACGGCTCAAAAACGCCTTGATTACCAGGGTATTTATACTCCTGATCAGGTTGAGCGCGTCGCTGAATCTGTAGTCAGTGTGGACAGTGATGTGGAATGCTCCATGTCGTTCGCTATCGATAACCAACGTCTCGCAGTGTTAAACGGCGATGCGAAGGTGACGGTAACGCTCGAGTGTCAGCGTTGCGGGAAGCCGTTTTCTCATCAGGTCTACACAACGTATTGTTTTAGTCCTGTGCGTTCAGACGAACAGGCTGAAGCACTGCCGGAAACGTATGAACCGATTGAGGTTAACGAATTCGGTGAAATCGATCTGCTTGCAATGGTTGAAGATGAAATCATCCTCGCCTTGCCGGTAGTTCCGGTGCATGATTCTGAACACTGTGAAGTGTCCGAAGCGGACATGGTCTTTGGTGAATTGCCTGATGAAGCGCAAAAACCAAACCCATTTGCCGTATTAGCCAGCTTAAAGCGTAAGTAATTGGTGCTCCCCGTTGGATCGGGGATAAACCGTAATTGAGGAGTAAGGTCCATGGCCGTACAACAGAATAAACCAACCCGTTCCAAACGTGGCATGCGTCGTTCCCATGACGCGCTGACCGCAGTCACCAGCCTGTCTGTAGACAAAACTTCTGGTGAAAAACACCTGCGTCACCACATCACTGCCGACGGTTACTACCGCGGCCGCAAGGTCATCGCTAAGTAATCACGCGTCTGCGTGATGAAGCTTAGTGAGGATTTTCCCCAGGTAACTGGGGAAAGACCAAACCGGGCGGCGACGATACCTTGACACGTCTAACCCTGGCGTTAGATGTCATGGGGGGCGATTTTGGCCCTTCTGTGACAGTGCCTGCAGCTTTGCAGGCACTGAACTCTAATTCGCAACTCACTCTTCTTTTAGTCGGTAATCCCGACGCCATCACGCCATTACTTGCTAAAGCTGACTTCGAACAGCGTTCGCGTTTGCAGATTATCCCTGCGCAGTCAGTTATCGCCAGTGATGCCCGGCCTTCGCAAGCTATCCGCGGCAGTCGTGGTAGCTCAATGCGCGTGGCTTTGGAACTGGTGAAAGAGGGGCGAGCGCAGGCCTGTGTCAGTGCCGGTAATACCGGGGCGCTGATGGGACTGGCAAAATTATTGCTCAAACCCCTGGAGGGGATTGAGCGTCCGGCGTTGGTGACGGTGTTACCGCATCAGCAAAAGGGCAAAACGGTGGTTCTCGATTTAGGGGCCAACGTCGATTGTGATAGCACAATGTTGGTGCAATTCGCCATTATGGGCTCTGTTTTGGCAGAAGAGGTGGTGGAAATCCCTAACCCTCGCGTGGCGTTGCTCAATATTGGTGAAGAAGAAGTAAAGGGTCTCGACAGTATTCGGGACGCCTCAGCTGTGCTTAAAACAATCCCTTCTGTCAATTATATCGGCTATCTTGAAGCCAATGAGTTATTAACTGGCAAGACAGATGTGTTGGTCTGTGACGGTTTTACAGGAAATGTCACATTAAAGACGATGGAAGGTGTTGTCAGGATGTTCCTTTCTCTGCTGAAATCCCAGGGAGAAGGGAAAAAACGGTCGTGGTGGCTACTGTTATTAAAGCGTTGGCTACAAAAGAGCCTGACGAGGCGATTCAGTCACCTCAACCCCGACCAGTATAACGGCGCCTGTCTGTTAGGATTGCGCGGCACGGTGATAAAAAGTCATGGTGCGGCCAATCAGCGAGCTTTTGCGGTCGCGATTGAACAGGCAGTGCAGGCGGTGCAGCGACAAGTTCCTCAGCGAATTGCCGCTCGCCTGAAATCTGTATACCCAGCTGGTTTTGAGCTGCTGGACGGTGGCAAAAGCGGAACTCTGCGGTAGCAGGACGCTGCCAGCGAACTCGCAGTTTGCAAGTGACGGTATATAACCGAAAAGTGACTGAGCGTACATGTATACGAAGATTATTGGTACTGGCAGCTATCTGCCCGAACAAGTGCGGACAAACGCCGATCTGGAAAAAATGGTGGATACCTCTGACGAGTGGATTGTTACTCGTACTGGTATCCGTGAACGTCATATTGCTGCACCAAACGAAACCGTTTCTACCATGGGCTTCGAAGCGGCGACACGTGCAATTGAAATGGCGGGGATCGACAAAGACCAGATTGGCCTGATTGTTGTGGCAACGACTTCTGCCACGCACGCCTTCCCGAGCGCAGCATGTCAGATTCAAAGCATGTTGGGCATTAAAGGTTGCCCGGCGTTTGACGTTGCCGCAGCCTGTGCAGGTTTCACCTACGCCCTGAGCGTAGCTGATCAATATGTGAAATCTGGTGCGGTGAAGTATGCTCTGGTCGTCGGTTCCGATGTACTGGCGCGCACCTGCGATCCAACAGATCGCGGGACCATTATCATTTTTGGTGATGGTGCGGGCGCTGCGGTGCTGGCCGCCTCTGAAGAGCCAGGAATTATCTCCACCCATCTGCATGCCGACGGCAGCTATGGTGAATTGCTGACGCTGCCTAACGCTGACCGTGTGAATCCAGAGAATTCAATTCATCTGACTATGGCAGGCAACGAAGTCTTCAAGGTCGCGGTAACTGAGCTTGCGCACATCGTTGATGAGACGCTGGCGGCGAATAATCTTGACCGTTCTCAACTGGACTGGCTGGTTCCGCATCAGGCGAACCTGCGTATTATCAGCGCAACGGCGAAAAAACTCGGCATGTCGATGGACAATGTCGTCGTGACTCTGGATCGCCACGGTAATACCTCTGCTGCTTCTGTGCCTTGTGCACTTGATGAAGCGGTACGCGATGGGCGTATTAAGCCTGGTCAGTTGGTCCTGCTTGAAGCCTTTGGCGGTGGGTTTACCTGGGGCTCCGCGCTGGTTCGTTTCTAGGATAAGGATTTAAAGATGACGCAATTTGCATTTGTGTTCCCTGGACAGGGTTCTCAAACCGTTGGAATGCTGGCTGATATGGCGGCGAGCTATCCCATTGTTGAAGAAACGTTTGCTGAAGCTTCTGCAGCGCTGGGCTACGACCTGTGGGCGCTGACCCAGCAGGGGCCAGCCGAAGAACTGAATAAAACCTGGCAAACCCAGCCAGCACTGTTAGCTGCATCTGTTGCGCTGTATCGCGTATGGCAGCAGCAAGGCGGCAAAGCTCCAGCAATGATGGCTGGTCACAGCCTGGGCGAATACTCCGCGCTGGTTTGTGCTGGTGTGATTGATTTTGCTGATGCGGTGCGTCTGGTTGAGATGCGCGGCAAGTTCATGCAGGAAGCCGTACCGGAAGGGACTGGCGCAATGGCGGCAATCATCGGTCTGGATGATGCGTCTATTGCTAAGGCTTGTGAAGAAGCAGCGGAAGGCCAGGTGGTTTCTCCGGTAAACTTCAACTCTCCGGGCCAGGTGGTTATTGCCGGTCATAAAGAAGCGGTTGAGCGTGCAGGTGCTGCCTGTAAAGCTGCTGGCGCAAAACGTGCGTTGCCGTTGCCAGTGAGCGTTCCGTCTCATTGTGCGTTGATGAAACCGGCTGCCGACAAGCTGGCTGTTGAATTAGCAAAAATCACTTTTAACGCCCCAACCGTTCCGGTTGTGAACAACGTTGATGTGAAATGCGAAACCAATGGTGATGCCATCCGTGATGCCCTGGTGCGCCAGCTTTATAACCCAGTTCAGTGGACGAAGTCCGTTGAATACATGGCAACGCAAGGCGTAGAACATCTTTATGAAGTCGGCCCGGGCAAAGTGCTTACTGGCCTGACAAAACGCATTGTCGACACCCTGACCGCCTCGGCGCTGAATGAACCTTCAGCGATGGCAGCGGCGCTCGAGCTTTAAAAGAGGAAAATCATGAATTTTGAAGGAAAAATCGCACTGGTAACCGGTGCAAGCCGTGGGATTGGCCGCGCAATTGCTGAAACGCTCGCAGCCCGTGGTGCGAAAGTTATCGGCACTGCGACCAGTGAAAGCGGCGCTCAGGCGATCAGTGATTATTTAGGTGCTAACGGTAAAGGTCTGATGTTGAATGTGACCGACCCGGCATCTATCGAATCTGTTCTGGAAAAAATTCGCGCAGAATTTGGTGAAGTCGATATCCTGGTCAATAATGCCGGTATCACTCGTGATAACCTGTTAATGCGAATGAAAGATGATGAGTGGAACGATATTATCGAAACCAACCTTTCATCTGTTTTCCGTCTGTCAAAAGCGGTAATGCGCGCTATGATGAAAAAGCGTCATGGTCGTATTATCACTATCGGTTCTGTGGTTGGTACCATGGGAAATGGCGGTCAGGCCAACTACGCTGCGGCGAAAGCGGGCTTGATCGGCTTCAGTAAATCACTGGCGCGCGAAGTTGCGTCACGCGGTATTACTGTAAACGTTGTTGCTCCGGGCTTTATTGAAACGGACATGACACGTGCGCTGAGCGATGACCAGCGTGCGGGTATCCTGGCGCAGGTTCCTGCGGGTCGCCTTGGCGGCGCACAGGAAATCGCCAACGCGGTTGCATTCCTGGCATCCGACGAAGCAGCTTACATCACGGGTGAAACTTTGCATGTGAACGGCGGGATGTACATGGTCTGACCGCGAATTGCACAAAATGCTCATGTTGCGCGCAGTCTGCGTGGTTATGAGTAATAATTAGTGCAAAATGATTTGCGTTGTTGGGGGGTATGGCCTCAAAATAGCGTAAAATCGTGGTAAGACCTGCCGGGATTTAGTTGCAAATTTTTCAACATTTTATACACTACGAAAACCATCGCGAAAGCGAGTTTTGATAGGAAATTTAAGAGTATGAGCACTATCGAAGAACGCGTTAAGAAAATTATCGGCGAACAGCTGGGCGTTAAGCAGGAAGAAGTTACCAACAATGCTTCTTTCGTTGAAGACCTGGGCGCGGATTCTCTTGACACCGTTGAGCTGGTAATGGCTCTGGAAGAAGAGTTTGATACTGAGATTCCGGACGAAGAAGCTGAGAAAATCACCACCGTTCAGGCTGCCATTGATTACATCAACGGCCACCAGGCGTAAGTGAACATCTCCAGGCGGTCGTTCGACCGCCTGAGTTTTATCTTTTTGTCCCACTAGAATCATTTTTTTCCCTCCCTGGAGGACAAACGTGTCTAAGCGTCGTGTAGTTGTGACCGGACTGGGCATGTTGTCTCCTGTCGGCAATACCGTAGAGTCTACCTGGAAAGCTCTGCTTGCCGGTCAGAGTGGCATCAGCCTAATCGACCATTTCGATACTAGCGCCTATGCAACGAAATTTGCTGGCTTAGTAAAGGATTTTAACTGTGAGGACATTATCTCGCGCAAAGAACAGCGCAAGATGGATGCCTTCATTCAATATGGAATTGTCGCTGGCGTTCAGGCCATGCAGGATTCTGGCCTTGAAATAACGGAAGAGAACGCAACCCGCATTGGTGTCGCAATTGGCTCCGGGATTGGCGGCCTCGGACTGATCGAAGAAAACCACACATCTCTGATGAACGGTGGTCCACGTAAGATCAGCCCATTCTTCGTTCCGTCAACGATTGTGAACATGGTGGCAGGTCACCTGACTATCATGTATGGCCTGCGTGGCCCAAGCATCTCTATCGCGACCGCCTGTACGTCTGGCGTGCATAACATTGGCCATGCTGCGCGTATTATCGCGTATGGCGATGCTGACGTGATGGTTGCAGGTGGCGCAGAGAAAGCCAGTACGCCGCTGGGCGTTGGTGGTTTCGGCGCGGCACGTGCATTATCTACCCGCAATGATAACCCGCAAGCGGCCAGCCGCCCGTGGGATAAAGAGCGTGATGGTTTCGTACTGGGCGATGGCGCCGGTATGCTGGTGCTCGAAGAGTACGAACACGCAAAAAAACGCGGTGCGAAAATTTACGCTGAACTTGTCGGCTTTGGTATGAGCAGCGATGCCTACCATATGACGTCGCCGCCGGAAAATGGCGCAGGCGCAGCACTGGCAATGGCGAATGCTTTGCGTGATGCAGGCATTGAAGCGAGCCAGATTGGCTACGTTAACGCGCACGGTACTTCAACGCCAGCAGGCGATAAGGCCGAAGCGCAGGCAGTGAAAACCATCTTCGGTGAAGCTGCAAGCCGTGTGCTGGTAAGTTCCACGAAATCCATGACTGGTCACCTGTTAGGTGCAGCGGGTGCAGTAGAGTCTATCTACTCCATCCTGGCCCTGCGCGATCAGGCTGTTCCGCCGACCATCAACCTGGATAACCCGGATGAAGGCTGCGACCTGGATTTTGTGCCGCATGAAGCGCGCCAGGTAAGCGGAATGGAGTACACCTTGTGTAACTCCTTCGGCTTCGGTGGCACCAATGGCTCTTTGATCTTTAAAAAGATCTAATCTGCCGTTTTTCACCATTATAAAAGGTCCGCTTGCGGGCCTTTTTTCTTAGGTTTTATTCAGACTTGTTCCGTAGAGAACATGCTGCCACACTAACAATCCTCTGATAAGGAGCCGGTATGTTCTTAATTAACGGTCATAAACAGGATTCGCTGGCAGCGAGCGATCGGGCTACGCAATTTGGCGATGGCTGTTTCACCACAGCCAGAATTATCGACGGAAAAGTCAGCTTATTATCCGCTCACATCACGAGGCTACAGGAAGCCTGTCAGCGCTTAATGATCACCTGTGACTTCTGGTGCCAGCTTGAGCAAGAGATGAAAATTCTGGCGGCAGAGCAGCAGAATGGTGTGCTGAAAGTGGTGATCAGTCGCGGCAGTGGCGGGCGAGGGTACAGCGCATTGAACAGTGGCCCGGCAACGCGGATGCTTTCAGTTACGGCTTATCCAGCACATTACGACCGTTTGCGTAACGAGGGGATGACGCTGGCGCTAAGCCCGGTGCGGCTGGGGCGCAATCCTCATCTTGCAGGTATTAAACATCTGAATCGCCTTGAGCAAGTACTGATCCGCTCTCATCTTGAGCAGACAAACGCTGATGAGGCGCTGGTTCTTGACAGCGAAGGGTGGGTTACGGAATGCTGTGCGGCTAATTTGTTCTGGCGCAAGAACAACGTAGTTTATACGCCGCGTCTGGATCAGGCTGGTGTCAACGGCATTATGCGACAATTCTGTATTCGTTTACTGGCACAATCCTCTTATCAGGTTGTCGAAGTGCAAGCCACACTGGAAGAAGTGATGCAGGCGGATGAGATGATAGTTTGTAATGCGCTAATGCCGATTATCCCTGTACGCGCTTGTGACGATGTCTCCTTTTCGTCAACAACGCTATATGAATATTTAGCCCCACTTTGTGAGCACCCGAATTAGTCATGAAAAAAGTGTTATTGATTGTCTTGTTATTGCTGGTGGTACTGGGTATCGCCGCTGGTGTGGGCGTCTGGAAAGTTCGCCACCTTGCTGACAGCAAATTACTTATTAAAGAAGAGACTATATTTACCTTGAAACCGGGGACCGGGCGACGGGGGCTCGGTGAACAACTTTATGCCGATAAGATCATCAATCGCCCACGTGTATTTCAATGGTTGCTGCGTATCGAGCCGGATCTTTCTCATTTCAAAGCCGGTACTTACCGTTTTACACCACAGATGACCGTGCGCGAGATGCTGAAATTGCTGGAAAGCGGTAAAGAAGCGCAGTTCCCGCTACGCCTGGTGGAAGGGATGCGTCTGAGCGATTACCTCAAACAATTGCGTGAGGCACCGTATGTTAAGCACACGCTGAGCGACGATAAATACGCCACCGTGGCACAGGCGCTGGAGCTGGAAAACCCGGAGTGGATTGAAGGCTGGTTCTGGCCAGATACCTGGATGTATACCGCCAATACCACTGATGTCGCGTTACTCAAACGAGCGCACAAGAAAATGGTGAAAGCGGTCGATAGCGCCTGGGAAGGTCGTGCAGATGGGCTGCCCTATAAAGATAAAAACCAACTGGTGACCATGGCGTCGATTATCGAAAAAGAAACGGCCGTTGCCAGTGAACGCGATCAGGTTGCCTCGGTATTTATCAACCGTTTACGTATTGGCATGCGTCTGCAGACCGACCCGACGGTGATTTACGGGATGGGAGAGCGTTATAATGGCAAGCTTTCCCGTGCAGATCTGGAAGCACCAACAGCGTATAACACTTATACCATTACCGGTCTGCCGCCAGGCGCAATTGCAACACCGGGGGCGGATTCGCTGAAGGCTGCTGCGCATCCGGCAAAAACGCCGTATCTCTATTTTGTGGCCGATGGTAAAGGCGGTCACACGTTTAATACCAATCTTGCCAGTCATAACAAGTCTGTGCAGGATTATCTGAAAGTGCTTAAGGAAAAAAATGCGCAGTAAGTATATCGTCATTGAAGGGCTGGAAGGTGCAGGCAAAACTACCGCGCGTAACGTGGTGGTCGAGACGCTTGAGCAACTGGGTATCCGTGACATGGTTTTCACTCGGGAACCTGGCGGCACGCAACTTGCCGAAAAGTTAAGAAGCCTGGTGCTGGATATCAAATCGGTAGGCGATGAAGTCATTACCGATAAAGCCGAAGTGCTGATGTTTTATGCCGCGCGCGTTCAGTTGGTCGAGACTGTCATCAAACCCGCGCTGGCTAATGGAACCTGGGTGATTGGCGATCGCCACGATCTCTCCACTCAGGCGTATCAGGGCGGTGGCCGTGGTATTGACCAGCATATGCTGGCAACGTTACGTGATGCCGTTCTTGGGGATTTTCGCCCTGACTTAACGCTCTATCTCGATGTTACCCCAGAAGTCGGCCTTAAGCGCGCACGTGCGCGTGGCGAGCTGGATCGCATTGAGCAAGAGTCTTTTGATTTCTTTAATCGTACCCGCGCCCGCTACCTGGAACTGGCCGCACAAGATAAAAGCATTCATACCATTGATGCTACCCAGCCGCAGGAAGCCGTTATGGACGCGATTCGCACCACCGTGACTCACTGGGTTAAGGAGCAGGACGCATGAGATGGTATCCATGGTTACGACCTGATTTCGAAAAACTGGTAGCCAGCTATCAGGCCGGAAGGGGTCACCATGCGCTACTGATTCAGGCGTTACCCGGTATGGGCGATGATGCCTTAATCTATGCTCTGAGCCGTTATTTACTTTGCCAACAACCGCAGGGCCACAAAAGCTGTGGTCACTGTCGTGGATGCCAGTTGATGCAGGCGGGGACACATCCCGATTATTACACTCTTGCACCTGAAAAAGGAAAGAACGCGCTGGGCATTGATGCTGTGCGTGAAGTCACTGAAAAATTGAATGAGCACGCACGCTTAGGCGGTGCAAAAGTTGTCTGGGTCACCGATGCCGCCTTGCTGACCGATGCTGCTGCTAATGCCTTGCTGAAAACTCTGGAAGAGCCGCCAGCGGAAACCTGGTTTTTCCTCGCTACACGAGAAATTGAACGCTTACTGGCCACACTGCGCAGCCGTTGTCGCTTGCATTACCTTGCACCACCGCCAGAACAGTACGCGGTGAGCTGGCTTGCGCGTGAAGTGACAATGTCACCAGAGGCCATACTCACCGCATTGCGCCTGAGCGCCGGTTCGCCTGGTGCGGCGTTGGTGTTGTTTCAGGGAGATACCTGGCAGGCACGTGAGACTCTTTGTCAGGCGTTGGCACATAGCGTGCAATCTGGCGACTGGTATTCGATGTTGTCGGCACTTAATCACGAACAAGCTCCGGCGCGTTTACATTGGCTGGCAACTTTGTTGATGGATGCGCTCAAACGCCATTATGACGCCTCACATGTCACCAATGTTGATGTTCCTGGCGTTGTCGCCGCGCTGGCAAACCAGCTTTCTCCCTCTCGCCTGCAGGCTATACTGGGGGATGTTTGCCAAAGTCGTGAACAATTAATTTCTGTCACAGGCGTAAACCGCGAGCTTCTCATCACCGATCTTTTACTGCGTATTGAGCATTACCTGCAACCGGGCGTTGTGTTACCGGTTCCTCATCTTTAAGAGAGACATTATGTTTTTAGTCGACTCACACTGCCATCTTGATGGTCTGAATTATGAATCTTTGCATAAGGACGTGGATGACGTTCTGGCGAAAGCCGCCGCGCGCGATGTGAAATTTTGTCTGGCGGTTGCCACGACATTACCGGGTTACTTGCATATGCGAGATCTGGTAGGCGAACGTGACAACGTTGCATTTTCTTGCGGTGTACATCCGCTCAACCAGAACGATCCCTACGATGTGGAAGATTTACGCCGCCTGGCGGCAGAAGAGGGGGTTGTTGCGCTGGGTGAAACCGGGCTGGATTATTATTACACGCCGGAAACTAAAGTGCGTCAGCAAGAGTCCTTTATTCACCATATCCAGATTGGCCGCGAACTGAACAAACCGGTTATCGTTCATACGCGCGATGCCCGTGCCGATACGCTGGCAATTCTGCGCGAAGAAAGAGTGACGGATTGCGGTGGCGTACTACACTGTTTTACAGAGGACAGAGAAACAGCGGGCAAGTTACTGGATCTCGGATTTTACATCTCCTTCTCCGGCATTGTGACCTTCCGAAATGCGGAACAGCTACGCGATGCCGCGCGCTATGTGCCTCTGGATCGGTTGTTGGTCGAAACTGACTCACCTTATCTGGCACCCGTACCGCATCGAGGAAAAGAGAATCAACCTGCGATGGTTCGTGACGTTGCAGAATACATGGCTGTGTTGAAAGGTGTTGCCGTTGAAGAACTGGCGCAGGTAACCACCGATAACTTCGCCCGTCTGTTTCACATCGACGCTTCCCGCCTTCAATCCATCTGTTGAATGAATTTTTTTTAAGCTCGTAATTAATGGGTAAAACGAGTAAAGTTCACCGCCGCAAATTGGGCGGTGGATAACCACGTTTGAAATATCTTGACATATGTTTTGTCAAAATGTGCAACTTCTCTCATGACCAGAAGTTGAAACGTGATAACCGTCAAACAAATCAACATTGAATTATTTTACTCTGTGTAATAAATAAGGGGCGCTTAGATGCCCTGTATACGGTAAGGCTCTCCCCCCTTGCCACGCGTGAGAACGTTAAAAAAGCACCCATACTCAGGAGCACTCTCAATTATGTTTAAGAATGCATTTGCTAACCTGCAAAAGGTCGGTAAATCGCTGATGCTGCCGGTATCCGTACTGCCTATCGCAGGTATTCTGCTGGGCGTCGGTTCCGCGAATTTCAGCTGGCTACCCGCCGTTGTATCGCATGTTATGGCAGAAGCAGGCGGTTCCGTCTTTGCAAACATGCCACTGATTTTTGCGATTGGTGTTGCCCTCGGCTTTACCAATAACGATGGCGTATCTGCGCTGGCCGCAGTTGTTGCCTATGGCATCATGGTAAAAACCATGGCCGTGGTTGCGCCGCTGGTACTGCATTTACCTGCTGAAGAAATTGCCGCTAAACATCTGGCGGATACAGGCGTACTCGGGGGGATCATCTCCGGTGCGATTGCAGCGTACATGTTTAACCGTTTCTACCGTATTAAGCTGCCTGAGTATCTTGGCTTCTTTGCCGGTAAACGCTTTGTGCCGATCATTTCTGGCCTGGCTGCCATCTTTACTGGCGTTGTGCTGTCCTTCATTTGGCCGCCAATTGGTTCCGCAATTCAGACCTTCTCCCAGTGGGCTGCTTACCAGAACCCGGTAGTTGCGTTTGGTATCTACGGCTTCATCGAACGCTGCCTGGTACCGTTTGGTCTGCACCACATCTGGAACGTACCTTTCCAGATGCAGATTGGTGAATACACCAATGCCGCAGGTCAGGTGTTCCACGGCGATATTCCGCGTTATATGGCGGGTGACCCGACTGCGGGTAAACTGTCTGGCGGCTTCCTGTTCAAAATGTACGGTCTGCCGGCTGCCGCGATTGCTATCTGGCACTCTGCTAAACCAGAAAACCGCGCTAAAGTGGGCGGTATCATGATCTCCGCGGCACTGACCTCGTTCCTGACCGGTATCACCGAACCGATCGAGTTCTCCTTCATGTTCGTTGCGCCGATCCTGTACATCATCCACGCGATTTTGGCAGGTCTGGCATTCCCAATCTGTATTCTGCTGGGGATGCGTGACGGTACTTCGTTCTCGCACGGTCTGATTGACTTTATCGTACTGTCTGGTAACAGCAGCAAGCTGTGGCTGTTCCCGATTGTCGGTATCGGTTATGCGATTGTTTACTACACTATCTTCCGCGTGCTGATTAAAGCTCTGGATCTGAAAACGCCGGGCCGTGAAGACGCAACTGAAGATGCGAAAGCAACCGGTACTAGCGAAATGGCACCGGCTCTGGTTGCCGCATTTGGCGGTAAAGAAAACATCACTAACCTCGACGCATGTATTACCCGTTTGCGCGTCAGCGTTGCTGATGTGTCCAAAGTGGATCAGGCTGGCCTGAAAAAACTGGGCGCAGCGGGCGTAGTGGTTGCTGGTTCTGGTGTTCAGGCGATTTTCGGTACTAAATCCGATAACCTGAAAACTGAAATGGATGAGTACATCCGTAACCACTAATCCGTAAGATGTTGGGGAGACTAAGGCAGCCGAATGGCTGCCTTTTTTACTGGCGTCAATCAGAACGGGTACGTTCCGGTAATGCTGAAATTACGCGGTGCACTGTAGACGATAGAACCTTCTACGTTGGTATCATAGGTTTTATCGAACAGGTTATTGACGTTCCCCTGTAACGAGAAGTTTTTTGTCACCTGATAACGGGTGAACAGATCAACTGTCGTTTTCGGCGCGAAAGAATAATGCCAACGCAATACAGGCGGGTAACAATGGCGGCTGTGTATCCCTGTTTAATATATAAACTAAAGAGAAATCATGTTTTCGGTTCATTAGCAGGCGGAAATGGGAATAATAGCGATGTATGCGGCAGTAAAGCGATTTTTTGCTTAATAAATCGTGAGTTAAGGTTGAAAGAGCGGGTTTAACTCGACCATACTCTATACTCGCAGTGTGGCGCGGCGTAGCATGGCGCAACGCATGGCTATTATGAAAAAGGAAAATGTCGTGGCAGAAGAAACTATTTTCAGCAAAATTATTCGTCGTGAGATCCCCTCCGATATCGTTTACCAGGATGATCTGGTAACGGCGTTTCGCGATATTTCGCCGCAAGCGCCAACACATATTCTGATCATTCCTAATATCCTCATTCCTACCGTGAATGACGTGTCAACCGAGCATGAGCAGGCGCTTGGGCGCATGATCACCGTGGCGGCAAAAATCGCTGAGCAGGAAGGGATTGCCGAAGATGGTTACCGTTTGATCATGAATACCAACCGTCATGGTGGACAAGAGGTGTACCACATCCATATGCACCTGCTGGGTGGCCGTCCGTTGGGGCCAATGCTGGCTCATAAAGGTCTGTAACGATGAGAAAAGGATGCTTTGGGCTGGTGTCTCTGGCGCTGTTATTGCTGGTGGGTTGTCGCTCACATCCGGAAATTCCGGTGAATGATGAACAATCTCTGGTGATGGAGTCATCACTTCTGGCTGCTGGTATCAGCGCAGAAAAGCCTGTTTTTTCAATGTCTGACATTCAGTCTTCAGCATCCTCGACGCTCTATAACGAAAGGCAAGAACCCGTTACCGTTCATTATCGTTTTTATTGGTATGACGCCAGAGGGCTGGAGATGCATCCTCTGGAAACGCCACGCAGTGTCACGATTCCCGCGCGTTCAGCGGTGACTCTGTACGGCAGCGCCAATTATCTTGGGGCGCACAAAGTCAGACTTTATATTTATTTGTAAGGGGTGAATCTTGATGACAAAAATGAGTCGCTACGCCTTAATCACCGCGCTGGCGATGTTTCTCGCCGGGTGTGTGGGGCCACGTGAACCCGCACCGGTAGAAGAGGTGAAACCTGCGCCGGAGCAACCTGCCGAGCCGCAACAGCCAGTACCCACGGTGCCATCGGTGCCGACGATCCCGCAGCAGCCAGGGCCAATTGAGCACGAAGATCAAACCGCGCCTCCTGCACCGCATATTCGTCATTATGACTGGAATGGCGCAATGCAACCAATGGTCAGTAAGATGCTTGGGGCTGATGGCGTGACTGCGGGGAGCGTTCTGCTGGTTGATAGCGTTAACAACCGTACTAACGGTTCGCTGAATACCGGAGAAGCGACTGAAACGCTGCGTAATGCGCTGGCCAATAACGGTAAATTTACCCTTGTTTCCGCCCAGCAGCTTTCTATGGCTAAGCAGCAGCTAGGTTTGTCGCCGCAGGACAGCTTAGGCACGCGTAGTAAAGCCATAGGCATTGCTCGCAATGTCGGAGCTCATTACGTGCTTTACTCCAGTGCCTCTGGCAACGTCAATGCACCGACCCTACAAATGCAACTGATGTTGGTGCAGACGGGCGAAATTATTTGGTCAGGTAAAGGTGCCGTTCAGCAGCAATAATCCCATCACGCGCGACGAATTACTGTCGCGCTATTTTCCGCAGTATCATCCCGTCGCGACGTTTAATCATGGGCTTAGCGGCGGGAGTTTTCTCATTGAATATAAGGATCAGCGTTTTGTTGTGCGTCAGCCGCACGATCCTGATGCGTCGCAGTCCGCGTTTTTACGTCAGTATCGGGTGTTATCACAATTACCTGCATACCTTGCGCCAAAGCCGCATTTATATCTTCGTGGCTGGATGGTGGTTGACTATTTACCCGGCGAGGTAAAAACGCAATTGCCAGATACCGACGAACTGGCTGGCTTGCTGTATTATTTGCATCAACAACCGCGTTTTGGCTGGCGAGTAACGTTGTTGCCGCTACTGGAACTGTACTGGCAGCAAAGCGATCCTGCGCGGCGAACAACGGGGTGGCTGCGAATGTTGAAACGTCTGCGCAAAGCGCGGGAACCACAGCCACTACGCCTGAGTCCGTTGCATATGGATGTTCATGCCGGAAACCTGGTGCATAGCGCGTCAGGGTTAAAACTCATCGACTGGGAGTATGCCGGTGATGGCGATATCGCGCTGGAACTGGCGGCGGTGTGGGTGGAAAATACTGACCAGCACCGACGGTTGGTTAATGATTATGCCGTGCGGGCGAAGATTAATCCGGAGCAATTGTGGCGTCAGGTCAGGCGCTGGTTTCCCTGGTTGCTGATGCTGAAAGCAGGGTGGTTTGAGTACCGCTGGCAACAAACCGGCGATCAACAATTTATCAGGCTGGCCAATGACACCTGGCGGCAGCTATCAATAAAACAATAAGGAGAGCAGTGTGGGTCCAGTAATGTTGGATGTTGAAGGTTACGAACTGGACGCGGAAGAGCGTGAGATTCTCGCGCATCCGCTGGTCGGAGGGCTGATTCTCTTTACGCGTAACTATCACGATCCAGAGCAGTTACGCGAACTGGTGCGTCAGATCCGAGCAGCTTCGCGCAATCACCTGGTGGTGGCGGTGGATCAGGAAGGTGGGCGTGTGCAGCGTTTTCGTGAGGGTTTTACCTGCTTACCGGCGGCGCAATCATTCGCTGCACTGCTGGGAATGGAAGAGGGTGGCAAACTGGCGCAAGAGGCGGGTTGGTTAATGGCCAGCGAAATGATCGCTATGGATATTGATATCAGCTTTGCGCCAGTGCTGGACGTAGGGCATATCAGCGCGGCGATTGGTGAGCGTTCTTATCATGCTGATCCAGAAAAAGCCCTCGCAATCGCCAGCCGATTTATTGATGGTATGCATGAAGCCGGAATGAAAACCACCGGTAAACACTTTCCTGGTCACGGCGCAGTAACTGCTGACTCACATAAAGAGACGCCGTGTGATCCGCGTCCGCAAGCGGAAATTCGTGCCAAAGATATGTCAGTCTTCAGCACGTTAATTCGCGAAAATAAACTCGACGCCATTATGCCTGCGCATGTGATCTACAGTGATGTTGATCCGCGTCCGGCGAGCGGATCTCCCCACTGGCTTAAGACCGTTTTACGTCAGGAACTGGGTTTTGACGGTGTGATTTTCTCTGACGATTTATCGATGGAAGGCGCAGCGATTATGGGCAGTTATGCTGAACGTGGGCAGGCATCACTGGATGCGGGTTGCGATATGATCCTGGTCTGCAATAATCGTAAAGGGGCCGTCAGCGTGTTAGATAATCTGTCACCGATCAAGGCAGAACGTGTTACACGTTTGTATCATAAAGGTTCATTTTCGCGACAGGAACTGATGGACTTGGCTCGCTGGAAAGAGATCAGCGCCCGTCTGAATCAGTTACATGAACGCTGGCAGGAAGAGAAAGCAAGTCACTAACCCTGGCTTATGTGAGGAAGCGATGATTATCTATTTACACGGTTTTGACTCTAACAGTCCGGGTAACCACGAAAAAGTCTTACAATTGCAGTTTATTGATCCCGATGTACGGCTGATAAGCTACAGCACTCTGCACCCGAAACACGATATGCAGCATCTGCTCAAAGAAGTGGACAAAATGCTGCAACTGAATGTTGACGAGCGCCCGTTAATTTGCGGTGTTGGGCTGGGTGGTTACTGGGCGGAGCGGATTGGTTTTCTCTGTGATATCCGCCAGGTGATCTTCAACCCTAATCTGTTCCCTTATGAAAACATGGAAGGGAAGATTGATCGCCCGGAAGAGTACGCTGATATTGCTACTAAGTGTGTGACCAACTTCCGCGAGAAGAATCGCGATCGTTGCCTGGTGATCTTGTCGCGTCACGATGAAGCGCTTAATAGCCAGCGGACATCTGAAGAGTTGCATCATTATTACGAGATTGTCTGGGACGAAGAGCAGACGCACAAGTTCAAAAACATCTCCCCGCATTTGCAGCGTATTAAAGCGTTCAAAACCCTCGGTTAAAAGCTATCATCGGTCGCATCAGGTAACCTTGCCGCTATCTGATGCGCCCCGGATTCTGTAGGTCGGATAAGGCGTCCACGCCGCATCCGACAGCCGTGCACCAATGTCTGATGTGCATCTTATCAGGCCTAACACCTCACCCTGTTTCACTCTCCCGAAGCTGCTTGAACAATAAACAAAGCACTGTGTTTTTTGATCTCATCCGGTAAATCCGATTATCTTTTCAGCAACAAAACTTGATTCACATCAATTTTGGTATGACCAATGCACCATTCATGTTATTCTCAATAGCGAAGAACATTTTCATCACTGTAACCTGCTGTTAATTAAGGGCTATGATCATAACCATTAATTAACAATTGGTTAATAAATTTAAGGGGGTCACGTTGACTACGCCATTGAAAAAGATTGTGATTGTCGGCGGCGGTGCTGGTGGGCTGGAAATGGCGACACAGCTTGGACATAAGTTGGGGCGCAAGAAAAAAGCCAAAATTACGCTGGTAGATCGTAACCACAGCCATCTGTGGAAACCGCTGCTGCACGAAGTGGCGACTGGATCGCTCGATGAAGGCGTTGATGCGCTGAGCTATCTGGCCCATGCACGTAATCATGGTTTCCAGTTCCAGTTGGGTTCTGTGGTTGATATCGATCGTGAAGCGAAAACAATCACCATTGCTGAACTGCGCGACGAAAAAGGCGAACTGCTGGTGCCTGAACGCAAAATTGCCTATGACACGCTGGTAATGGCATTGGGCAGCACCTCCAACGATTTCAATACGCCGGGTGTAAAAGAGAACTGCATTTTCCTCGATAACCCGCACCAGGCGCGTCGTTTCCACCAGGAGATGCTGAATCTGTTCCTGAAGTACTCTGCTAATTTGGGCGCCAATGGCAAAGTGAACATTGCGATTGTCGGCGGCGGCGCTACTGGCGTGGAACTCTCTGCCGAACTGCACAATGCGGTGAAACAACTACATAGTTACGGTTACAAAGGGCTGACCAACGAAGCCCTGAATGTAACGCTGGTGGAAGCGGGCGAGCGAATTTTGCCAGCATTGCCGCCACGTATCTCTGCTGCGGCTCACAGTGAGTTAACGAAACTGGGCGTTCGTGTACTGACGCAAACGATGGTGACCAGTGCCGATGAAGGCGGTTTGCACACTAAAGATGGCGAATATATTCAGGCCGATCTGATGGTGTGGGCTGCCGGAATTAAAGCGCCGGATTTCCTGAAAGATATTGGTGGGCTGGAAACCAACCGTATCAACCAACTGGTGGTGGAACCGACGCTGCAAACCACGCGCGATCCAGACATTTATGCCATTGGCGACTGTGCGTCGTGTCCGCGTCCGGAAGGGGGCTTTGTACCGCCGCGCGCCCAGGCCGCACATCAGATGGCTACCTGCGCAATGAACAATATTCTGGCGCAGATGAACGGTAAACCACTAAAAAATTATCAGTATAAGGATCACGGTTCGCTGGTATCACTGTCGAACTTCTCTACCGTTGGTAGCCTGATGGGTAACCTGACCCGAGGTTCGATGATGATTGAAGGACGTATTGCGCGTTTTGTGTACGTTTCTCTGTACCGCATGCATCAGATTGCGCTGCATGGCTACTTTAAAACGGGGCTGATGATGCTGGTAGGTAGCATTAACCGCGTGATCCGTCCGCGTCTGAAACTGCATTAATTGGCTTGTACTGGCGGATGTGGTGTGAACGCCTCATCCGCCCTTACAGGAAGAGGACGATTTGTGAGCCTGATAAGACGCGTTAAGTGTCGCATCAGGCATCCCTTCAGACTCATCTGAATCATTCAGTATTTCCTGCTATTCCCGCGTTTTTCATCTTCTGTCTGATAGCGGCTTTTCCTCTTCGCTTGCATGATTGGCATAACTGCAAAGAAGGAGGTGTTCCCGTGAATAAATCAATGTTGGCGGGTATCGGGATTGGTGTCGCGGCTGCGCTCGGCGTAGCGGCAGTAGCCAGTCTGAACGTGTTTGAACGTGGCCCGCAATACGCTCAGGTTGTTTCTGCAATCCCAATCAAGGAAACAGTTAAAACACCGCGCCAGGAGTGCCGCAACGTCACGGTGACTCACCGCCGACCGGTGCAGGATGAAAATCGCATCGCTGGTTCGGTTCTGGGCGCTGTGGCGGGCGGGGTTATAGGGCATCAGTTTGGCGGTGGGCGCGGTAAAGATGTTGCCACCGTTGTGGGGGCGCTTGGTGGTGGGTATGCCGGTAATCAGATTCAGGGCTCTCTCCAGGAAAGCGATACTTACACGACCACCCAACAGCGTTGTAAAACGGTATATGACAAGTCAGAAAAAATGCTGGGATATGACGTGACCTATAAGATTGGCGATCAGCAGGGCAAAATCCGCATGGGTAGCGATCCGGGCACACAAATCCCATTGGATAACAACGGACAACTGGTTCTGAATAACAAAGTATAAAAAAGCTGTACTCTGCAATTTAGCCCCTCATTCGCTCAGGCTGAGGGGCTTTTTTTGCGTCTTATTTCACCAGCGCTGGCCATAAGCGCAATGTTGTCCGCGAAATCTGCATTAGTTTTTCCAGCGATGCGCCTTCCCGGGCACTGATCGACATCCCCTGAATTATACAATTAAGAAATTCCGCAAGATGCGTTACGTCACAGTGGGCAGGAATTTCCCCGCGAGCCTGGCGTTGACATAAAAACTGTTGCAAGGTGCGTTCCTGCATCGCGTGGCGTGACTTTACGGTATGGGCGATATCTCCAGAGTCCGGGGAGAGCGTGGCGCAGTTGTTAATCATAAAGCAACCTGCAGGGGTGTCTTTACTGGTAAAACAGCTCGCGATGGCGGCGAAATAGTCTGCCAGTGCAGACTCCACGCTTTTCTCTTCACAAAACAATTGCGCTTCGTGCTTTGCGGCAAAACGGTCGATATAGCGGTCAAGTACGGCGCGGAATAATCCCTCTTTGTTGGTGAATTCCGCATACAGCGTCGGCGCTTTGGCTCCGGTCGCTTCGACGAGATCGGCAAGGGAAGTTGCTTCATAACCGTGCAGCCAGAACAGTTTCATAGCCTTATCAAGCGCGGCTTCCCTGTCGAACATTTTGGGGCGGCCACGGCTTTTTTTTACACAATGTGCTGAGTCAGTTGCCATGATGCCGTTGTACCTTGTAGCTGTGAATGAATGATTATTATAAAAATAATCACCACCGTTCACCAGTCCAGAGAGCAGAAAAATAATTGCTCTCTATTTAACTGAAATTTAAAGAGTTTTAATTTAATTAATGAGTGTTATAAAAAATATCTTGTATGTGATCCAGATCACATCTATCATTTAGTTATCGATCGTTAAGTAATTGCTTGCGACGCCATTCATCTGCATAAGGTCACTATTATGAAAAACGTAAAAACCCTCATCACTGCGGCGATTTTAAGCTCCATGTCATTTGCCAGCTTTGCGGCTGTCGAAGTTCAGGCAACACCAGAAGGTCAACAAAAAGTGGGTACTATCAGTGCTAACGCGGGGACAAATCTGGGATCGCTGGAAGAACAACTGGCACAAAAAGCGGATGAGATGGGCGCAAAATCTTTCCGTATTACTTCAGTAACCGGCCCGAATACCCTTCATGGAACGGCAGTAATTTATAAATAAGCATTAACCCTCATTAATGCCCGCTACTGCTGCTTTTTTTCCCCGCGACATGCCGTGCCGCGGGGATTTTTTTATCCGGTATTTACAACGCTTGTTGGTTCACTTGATGACGACGTACATCCACCGGCATTCCTGAACGTACATCCATCACATGCTGCATTACTTCGGCGTCAGTTTGCGCTGCATTTTTAAATGCCTGCATCGCACTATTGAGCGTAATCGGCAACAATTGCGGATCGTCATCAATCTTCTCTGACAGAGGCTGATGCACTTCTACCAGGCGTGCGCCATTTGGCTCGGCAGAGACTTTAATCGGTGTGTTGATAATGTTCACTTTGGTGCCAGGGGTGACCTGGCTGAAAAGTGTTTTGATATCGTCATCGCGCAGACGAATACAGCCGGAACTTACCCGCATACCAATGCCGAAATCGGCGTTTGTACCGTGAAGTAAATAAACGCCGCCATAGGCCGCCAGACGGATCGCATGATGACCCATCGGATTATCCGGTCCTGCCGGAACAACAGCCGGAAGTTCGATGCCCTGGGCTTTATAACGGGCGCGGATGTTTGCGGTAGGTGTCCATGTTGGGTTAGCTCGCTTGTCCGAAACGGTAGTTACCATTGTTGGCGTCAATGTGTCTCCGCCTAACTGGCCAATGCCGATCGGATATACGGTCACCGAATTTTTACCCGGTGGATAATAATAGAGACGTAACTCTGCAATATTGATCACAATGCCTTCACGTGGCGCATCCGGCAGCAGCGTTTGCAACGGAATCGTTAACACGCTTCCGGCTCGTGGTACATACGGATCAACGCCAGGGTTGGCCTGTAACAGCGCCAGGAAACCGACGTTATATTTTTTGGCGATGGCTTCCAGCGAACCACCGTCATTCTCCACCACATGAAATTTATTTTCACCAACCAGACGACTACCCGCAGGCGGCAGCGGCCAGGTATTGGCTTTTGCCGGTAGCGCCAGTGCTACGGCTGCGGCGAACGTAAAATACGTCAGCCAGCGAGAAAAACGCGTTTTGATCATCACCAAAAATCCATAAAAAATATAAGGTTATTGTAATAAAAAGATAAGTATGAATTATGAATGGTGGCAGTGTCGGGTAGTGCAGGGAAGTGCAAAGAATTTGTAAATATTAGGAGAGATGCTGGTTCATGCCCGATGCGGTGTGAACGCCTTATCCGCCTGCAAATGCAATACACGGTAGGCCTGATAAGCGTAGCAAATTTTGTTTATGCTTTGTGTCTAAAGGGGGCATAACCGCCCCCCGATTTACTACTACGCGATGGCGTTCTCTTCCAGCTCACGCATAAACTGGCGCACCCAGTCGATACGTTGTTTCCGCTCGCTCAAATCCTGAATAAACTTCAGGCGCGTCGGGCCATCGAGACGATAGTGCTGCGGCTGTTTTTGCAGCAAACCAATCAACCAGGCTGGATTCACGTGATTCTTCTCGGCAAATTCGATCACGCCGCCTTTCTCATTCCCCTCCAGCTTCCGGATCCCCAGCTTCTGCGCTTGCTGGCGCAGGCGGGCAATCTCCAGCAGAGTACGTGCCGGATCCGGCAGCAGGCCGAAGCGATCGATAAGCTCTACTTTGATCTCTTCCAGTTCATTTTCCGTTTTGGCGCTGGCAATGCGTTTATAGAACGACAGACGTGT
This sequence comes from Escherichia sp. MOD1-EC5950, assembly GCF_002965345.1. Classification (NCBI taxonomy): domain Bacteria; kingdom Pseudomonadati; phylum Pseudomonadota; class Gammaproteobacteria; order Enterobacterales; family Enterobacteriaceae; genus Escherichia; species Escherichia sp. MOD1-EC5950. The sequence goes on along the minus strand of NZ_PTSR01000002.1, from coordinate 336,963 downwards.
ATTCACGTCAGGGATGAAATCGTCCGGCAGTAGCGACGGCATCCGCAGTTCGACTTCCGTTTGCTGGCTGGTGAGATCTTCCAGCGACGGCTCGCGTCCGGCTTTCAGCGCATCAACGGCGTTTTCCAGCAACTCCATATACAGCGAGAAACCGATGGTTTCCATCGAACCACTTTGTTCTTCACCGAGCAGTTCACCCGCACCGCGAATCTCCAGATCGTGAGTTGCCAGCGCAAAGCCCGCGCCAAGGTCTTCCAGAGACGCAATCGCCTCGAGACGTTTTTGCGCATCGGGAGTCATCGCTTTCGGATGTGGCGTCAGCAGCCACGCATACGCCTGATGGTGTGAGCGTCCGACGCGACCGCGCAACTGGTGCAACTGCGCCAGACCGAAATGATCCGCGCGTTCAATGATAATGGTGTTGGCGGTAGGAATGTCGATCCCGGTTTCGATAATTGTGGTACAAACCAGCACGTTGAAACGCTGGTGATGGAAATCATTCATCACCCGTTCCAGTTCGCGCTCACGCATCTGCCCGTGACCGATGGCAATTCGTGCTTCTGGCACCAGTTCCGCCAGCCGTTCGGCGGCTTTCTGGATGTTTTCCACGTCATTGTAGAGATAATAAACCTGTCCCCCACGCAAAATTTCACGCAGGACGGCCTCCCGGACGACCAGGCTGTCGTACTCGCGGACAAACGTTTTGACCGCCAGACGACGGGCGGGCGGTGTGGCGATAATTGACAGATCGCGCATTCCACTCATTGCCATGTTCAGCGTGCGCGGAATTGGTGTCGCGGTGAGCGTCAGTATGTCGACGTTCGCGCGCATCGCTTTAATGCGTTCTTTATGACGGACACCAAAGCGGTGTTCTTCATCGACAATCAGCAAGCCCAAATCTTTAAACTTGACGTCGTTTTGCAGCAGTTTGTGCGTGCCGATCAAAATATCGATTTTCCCTTCCGCCACTTCCGTAAGGATTTGCGCCTGCTCTTTGGCGCTGCGGAAACGGGAGATCATTTCGATGCGCACCGGCCAGTTAGCAAAACGGTCGCGGAAGTTGTCGTAGTGTTGTTGGGCGAGGAGGGTGGTTGGCACCAGCACTGCCACCTGCTTGTGGTTTTCCACCGCCAGGAAAGCGGCACGCATCGCCACTTCCGTTTTACCAAAGCCAACGTCACCGCACACCAGACGATCCATTGCCAGTGGCCGACACATGTCGCTAAGAACTGCGTTGATGGCCTGCGCCTGATCCGGCGTGGTTTCGAACGGGAAGCTGTCGCAGAACAATTGATATTGTTCGCGATCGTGTTTAAACGCGAAGCCTTCTTTGGCAGCGCGTTGGGCGTAGATATCCAGCAGTTCTGCTGCCACATCACGCACTTTTTCCGCCGCTTTCTGCCGCGCCCGTGACCACACATCTCCGCCAAGTTTATGCAGCGGAGCGTTTTCTTCTGCGCCACCGGCGTAACGGCTAATCAGGTGCAGCGATGACACCGGAACATACAGTTTGGCGTCGTTGGCGTAGGTGAGCATCAGATACTCGCCCGTAATGCCGCCAGCCTCCAGCGTGGTCATTCCGGCATAGCGCCCGACGCCATGTTCCAGGTGAACAACCGGCTGGCCGATATGCAGCTCCGCGAGGTTGCGGATCAGCGTGTCTGGGTTGATGGCGCGACGAGAGTCCTGACGACGACGGGCAACACGTTCACCGAGCAGATCGCTTTCACAAATCAGCGCCAGATGACGTACTGTATCGATAAAACCATGTTCGGCAGCACCGATCATCAGATAACGTCCACGCTCGCTGGCCTCATCGAGACGCATAATGCGTTGCGGGGCAATTTTGATTCGGGCGAGCAGTTCCCCGAGTGCTTCGCGGCGGCCTTCACTTTCTACCGAGAACACCACCGGGCCATCGAAGGATTCGAGAAATTTACGCAGCGCATCCAGCGGCGCTTTTTGTTGCGCCTGAATGGCCAGGTCTGGCAGTTTCTGAAAACCTAAATTGGCATTCGCTGCTTTCGTCGGTAAATGCTCGGTTTTAAGCTGCACGCGAGGCCAGTTTTTTAACGCCGAGAAAAGTTCATCCACTCGCAGCCAGAGCGATTGTGGCGGCAATAGCGGTCGCATCGGATCGACGCCGCGACTTTCAAAACGCGCCAGCGTATCAGCCTGGAAACGTTCGGCACTGTTTTCCAGATCGCCGGTATTCACCAGCAACGTATTGGCCGGGAAATAACTGAACAGTGGCGGCAGCGGTTCGCTGAAGAACAGCGGCTGCCAGTATTCGATCCCGGCAGGCAGCGTGCCTTTACTCACTTGCTGGTAAATATGTTCCGGATCGCGTTTCACCTCAAAAGTATCGCGCCACTGACTGCGGAACAGCTCAATCGCCGCTTTATCGGTCGGAAATTCATGTGCGGGCAGCAGGTTGATGGCTTCCACTTCTTCCAGCGTGCGCTGGCTGTCGACGTCAAATACCCGCAGGCTGTCGATTTCATCATCAAAAAAATCAAGACGATAAGGCAGTTCGCTGCCCATTGGAAAAAGATCCAGCAACGCACCACGCGTGGCGTATTCGCCGTGCTCCATCACCTGATCAACATGGCGATAACCGGCGCTGTCCAGTTGGGTACGCAATGCATCGCGCGATAACCGCTGACCTTTTTTCATTACCAGCGCATGGCCGTGGAGAAAACTGTGCGGGCAAACGCGCTGCATAAGCGTATTCACCGGAACAATCAATACGCCACGCTGCATTGATGGTAACTGGTAAAGGGTGGAAAGACGCGAGGAGATAATGTCCTGATGAGGCGAAAAACTGTCGTAGGGGAGGGTTTCCCAGTCCGCCAGGTTCATCACCATCTGGTCGGTGAACTGGCTGATTTCATCGTGCAAACGCAGGGCATTTTGCATATCTGGTGCAATGAGCACCACCGGTCCGGCGTGACGTTCGGCAATTTCGGCTACCAGCGTCGCGCAGGCAGCTCCGGTTAACTCGCCCAGCAGACGCTGCTCACCCGCTTTGACGGGCAGCGTATAACGATATTGTTCAGGCATAACAGTTGTCAGAGTCTCGTTAGGATATGCCTCAACATATGGGGGCATATCTCTGATAAGCAATGCTGTTCATTATCCGGAATCGACATGGTTTAGCAAATTGAATCGCCCCGGCTGGGGCGATGGCTTAGCGAGAGTAACTGGTTGCAGGCAGAGAAGGCGGGGAGAACAACAGATCGTTGAATGCGCGTTGTGAAAATTTTCGCACCAGCAAGCCAGCCAGTGTGCAAATCAACAAACTGACAAAGGGATAAAACAGCAGGAGCGCCAGTTCGATTGGCGGCGACCAGCGCGCCGCGTTTATTTGCGGAATCAGACTTAAGCTGAATATCTCTACCAGAATGCGATGGGTGGTGTAGATGGCGATGGTGTTGGAACCAATCACATTCAACAGGCTGAGGGAACGCAGACCGAAGCGCTGCTCGAACTGATAAAACAGCTTCATAATCACCACAATCGACACCAGCGACAGTAGTAGCGACACGTTCAACAACCAGGCTCCGATCGCCAGAACAGCCAGCAGCACTGCTATCAACAGATGGCGACGTAGCGGCACCTCTTTAACGTAGGTCATCAACGTTGAGCCAAACCATGCGCCAAGACTGTAATAAGGCAAATTGCGGATCACACTGTTCATCCCCCACCACGGTGTGGGAACGAAATTAACAGCCACGCTCATCAGTACAAACAGGGCGAATAACGGCAGAGCCTGGCGGTTAAAAGCTTTACACACCACGAAATAGACGATTAAGGCATACAGATACCACAAGCTGGTGCTGGCGGTGGCCATCCCATGCAGGAACTCGCCGGTGGAATCGGCATAAGCAGCATTGGCGGTATTGTTTAAATCGCGCTCTGGTGCCAGCCATTGGTTGAGCGCGCTCAACGCCAGCCACTGGACAATGCCCCAAAGCGCCAGCACCCAAAAGATGCTCCAGATGCGTTTATCGACACAATTACCCCACGGCACGCTGTCGATGTAGCGGCGAATCAAATAGCCGGATATAAAGAAAAAGACCGGCATCCGAAAGGGTGCAAGGTAAAGATTGAAATAGATCCAGCATTTGCTCAAGACTTCCGATAACGGATGCTGGAAAGTGGTCAGATGCGGATAAAAGGTAACAACCGAGTGATAAACCACCACCAGGCAAATACATAACCCTTTGATCTGATTAATCCATAGCTCTTTTTGTTTCATCAGGACAACGCGCTCATAAAATTTAACATGCCGTTGATCCTGCGGGGTGAGCGGCGTGGTGTAATGCGTATCTGTCTGTATTTGGTTATTTTTCAGATAAAGATCAGGTTACAAGGCAGATGAGAAAACGAGACACTTTAGCCGATTGATTTACTGATACTTTTCAGATTAGCCCTGACGATCACTTACAGTTCAGGCGTTTACCCATCCTGCTTTCGCTTATATACTCGTGTCTTTGCTAACAGCAACCAGACGGATTTCATGTACCAACCTGTCGCTCTATTTATTGGCCTGCGTTACATGCGTGGGCGTGCAGCGGATCGCTTCGGTCGTTTCGTCTCCTGGCTTTCTACCATCGGCATTACCCTCGGGGTGATGGCGCTGGTCACGGTATTGTCAGTGATGAACGGTTTTGAGCGCGAACTGCAAAACAACATCCTTGGCCTGATGCCACAGGCAATTCTCTCTTCGGAGCATGGCTCCCTTAACCCGCAACAACTCCCGGAGACTGCGGTCAAACTTGACGGCGTAAATCGTATTGCGCCTCTCACTACAGGTGATGTGGTGCTGCAAAGCGCGCGCAGCGTGGCGGTCGGGGTGATGCTGGGTATCGACCCGGCGCAAAAAGATCCGCTAACCCCGTATCTGGTCAATGTGAAGCAAGCCGACCTCGAACCGGGGAAATATAATGTCATCCTCGGTGAACAACTTGCCTCACAGTTAGGTGTCAATCGCGGCGATCAAATCCGTGTGATGGTGCCGTCTGCCAGCCAGTTTACGCCGATGGGGCGTATTCCAAGTCAGCGTCTGTTCAATGTGATTGGCACTTTTGCTGCCAACAGTGAAGTCGACGGCTATGAAATGCTGGTGAATATTGAGGATGCCTCGCGTCTGATGCGTTACCCGGCGGGTAATATCACCGGCTGGCGTCTGTGGCTGGATGAGCCGCTGAAAGTCGACTCTTTAAGCCAGCAAAAACTGCCAGAAGGCAGCAAGTGGCAGGACTGGCGCGATCGTAAAGGCGAGTTGTTCCAGGCCGTGCGCATGGAAAAAAATATGATGGGCCTGCTGCTGAGTCTGATTGTCGCCGTTGCAGCGTTTAACATTATTACATCGCTGGGGCTGATGGTAATGGAGAAGCAGGGCGAAGTGGCGATCCTACAGACACAAGGCTTAACTCCACGACAAATCATGATGGTCTTTATGGTACAAGGAGCCAGCGCTGGCGTTATCGGTGCGATCCTGGGCGCTGCGCTTGGTGCACTGCTTGCCAGCCAGTTAAATAATCTGATGCCGATAATCGGCGTCCTGCTTGATGGCGCGGCGTTACCGGTCGCTATCGAACCTTTACAGGTCATTGTTATTGCGCTGGTGGCGATGGCTATCGCGCTGCTTTCTACGCTTTACCCTTCCTGGCGCGCTGCCGCCACTCAACCCGCTGAGGCTTTACGTTATGAATAAGATCCTGTTGCAATGCGACAACCTGTGCAAACGCTATCAGGAAGGCAGTGTGCAAACCGACGTGCTGCACAATGTCAGTTTCAGCGTGGGCGAAGGCGAAATGATGGCCATTGTCGGTAGCTCCGGTTCTGGCAAAAGTACCTTGCTGCATTTACTGGGCGGGCTGGATACGCCAACCTCCGGTGATGTGATTTTTAGCGGTCAGCCGATGAGCAAACTGTCGTCGGCGGCGAAAGCGGAACTGCGCAACCAGAAGTTGGGCTTTATTTATCAGTTCCACCACCTGCTGCCGGACTTTACCGCGCTGGAAAACGTCGCTATGCCGCTGCTGATTGGCAAGAAAAAGCCTGCTGAAATTAACAGTCGGGCGCTGGAAATGTTAAAAGCTGTGGGGCTGGAGCACCGGGCGAATCACCGCCCGTCAGAACTTTCTGGCGGTGAGCGTCAGCGTGTGGCGATTGCCCGGGCGCTGGTTAATAACCCGCGTCTGGTGCTGGCGGATGAACCTACTGGTAACCTCGATGCGCGTAACGCTGACAGCATCTTCCAGTTGCTCGGAGAATTGAATCGCTTGCAGGGCACTGCCTTTCTGGTGGTTACTCACGATCTGCAACTGGCGAAACGTATGAGCCGTCAACTGGAAATGCGTGATGGTCGTCTGACGGCGGAACTGAGCCTGATGGGGGCGGAGTAATGGCGATGCCTTTATCGTTATTAATTGGCTTGCGTTTTAGTCGCGGACGGCGACGCGGCGGCATGGTGTCGCTGATCTCCGTTATTTCTACCATTGGCATTGCCCTGGGCGTGGCAGTATTGATTGTCGGTTTAAGTGCGATGAACGGCTTCGAACGTGAACTGAACAACCGCATTCTGGCAGTGGTGCCGCATGGTGAAATTGAAGCGGTGAATCAGCCGTGGACGAACTGGCAAGAAGCACTGGATAAAGTGCAGAAAGTGCCGGGTATTGCCGCCGCTGCGCCATATATCAATTTCACGGGGCTGGTGGAGAGCGGTGCAAATTTGCGCGCTCTGCAGGTAAAAGGTGTTGACCCACAGCAGGAACAGCGACTGAGCGCGCTGCCATCGTTTGTCCAGGGAGATGCCTGGAACAATTTTAAAGCCGGTGAACAGCAGATTATTATCGGCAAAGGCGTGGCGGATGCGTTGAAAGTGAAGCAGGGCGATTGGGTGTCGATCATGATCCCGAACTCAAACCCTGAGCATAAGCTGATGCAGCCGAAACGTGTGCGCTTGCAAATTACCGGAATTTTGCAGCTAAGCGGTCAACTTGATCACAGTTTTGCCATGATCCCGCTGACGGACGCTCAACAATATCTTGATATGGGTTCCAGTGTGTCAGGTATTGCCCTTAAAATGACGGATGTTTTTAACGCCAACAAGTTGGTACGCGATGCGGGTGAAGTGACCAACAGCTATGTCTATATCAAGAGCTGGATCGGTACTTACGGCTATATGTATCGGGATATCCAGATGATCCGCGCCATTATGTATCTGGCAATGGTACTGGTGATTGGCGTAGCCTGTTTCAACATCGTCTCCACATTAGTGATGGCGGTGAAAGACAAGAGCGGCGATATCGCAGTATTGAGAACGCTGGGTGCTAAAGACGGTTTAATTCGCGCTATTTTCGTCTGGTATGGACTACTGGCGGGGCTGTTTGGCAGCCTGTGTGGCGTGGTTATCGGCGTGGTGGTTTCGCTGCAACTTACTCCGATTATTGAGTGGATTGAAGGTCTGATCGGTCATCAGTTCCTCTCCAGTGACATCTATTTTATTGACTTTCTGCCATCGGAATTACACTGGCTGGACGTCTTCTACGTACTGGTCACAGCATTGTTGCTGAGTCTTTTGGCAAGTTGGTATCCGGCGCGGCGCGCCAGTAATATTGACCCTGCGCGAGTCCTTAGCGGCCAGTAAGGCAGTACATTAAAACAAGGAGTGGCAATGTATTACGGGTTTGATATTGGTGGGACGAAAATTGCGCTTGGCGTGTTTGATAACAATCGGCAACTGCAATGGGAAAAGCGGGGGTCGACGCCGCGTGACAGCTATGACGCATTTTTAGATGCGGTGTGCGAGTTGGTGACCGAAGCTGACCTGCGTTTTGGCTGTAAAGGTTCTGTTGGCATTGGCATTCCTGGAATGCCGGAAACGGAAGATGGCACTTTGTATGCCGTCAATGTTCCTGCTGCCAGCGGTAAACCGCTGCGTGCCGACCTGAGCGCACGTCTTGATCGCGATGTGCGCCTTAATAACGATGCCAACTGTTTTGTCCTTTCTGAAGCCTGGGATGAGGAATTTACCCAATATCCGTTGGTGATGGGGTTAATTCTTGGTACTGGCGTTGGTGGCGGGCTGGTATTCAACGGTAAACCGGTGACGGGAAAACGCTATATTACCGGCGAGTTTGGGCATATGCGTCTGCCGGTCGATGCGTTAACCATGATGGGACTGGATTTCCCGTTACGCCGTTGCGGTTGTGGCCAGCATGGCTGTATCGAGAATTATCTTTCTGGTCGCGGTTTTGCGTGGCTGTATCAACATTATTATCATCAACCGTTGCAGGCTCCAGAGATTATTGCGCTTTACGATCAAGGCGATGAGCAGGCAAGGGCGCACGTTGAGCGTTATCTGGATTTATTAGCGGTTTGTCTGGGAAATATCCTGACTATCATTGACCCTGATTTGCTGGTCATTGGTGGCGGGTTATCCAATTTCCCGGCAATCACAACGCAACTAACGGACAGGTTGCCTCGTCATCTCTTACCTGTAGCTCGTGTCCCACGCATTGAGCGTGCGCGTCACGGGGATGCAGGAGGAATGCGTGGAGCTGCCTTCTTACATCTTACCGATTAATCAATAGAGGTTGCTATGCTGTCGCGTCGGGGTCATCGGTTAAGTCGTTTTCGTAAAAACAAACGCCGCCTGCACGAGCGTTTGCGTCAGCGTATTTTTTTCAGAGATAAAGTGGTGCCGGAAGCAATGGAAAAACCAAGAGTACTCGTACTGACAGGGGCAGGCATTTCTGCGGAATCAGGTATTCGTACCTTTCGCGCTGCAGACGGCCTGTGGGAAGAACATCGTGTTGAAGATGTCGCGACGCCAGAAGGCTTTAACCGCGATCCTGAACTGGTACAGGCATTTTATAACGCCCGTCGCCGTCAACTACAGCAGCCAGAAATTCAACCTAACGCTGCGCATCTTGCATTGGCAAAACTGCAAGACGCCCTGGGCGATCACTTTTTGCTGGTGACGCAGAATATCGATAACCTGCATGAACGCGCGGGCAATACCAATGTGATTCATATGCATGGGGAATTGCTGAAAGTACGCTGTACGCAAAGCGGGCAGGTGCTCGACTGGACGGGCGATGTCACGCCAGAAGATAAATGCCATTGCTGCCAGTTTCCGGCACCGCTGCGCCCACACGTGGTGTGGTTTGGTGAAATGCCGTTCGGTATGGATGAAATCTATATGGCGTTATCGATGGCGGATATTTTCATTGCTATTGGCACGTCCGGGCATGTTTATCCGGCAGCAGGATTTGTCCACGAAGCGAAGCTGCATGGCGCGCATACGGTTGAACTGAACCTTGAACCGAGCCAGGTTGGCAATGAGTTTGCCGAGAAATATTACGGCCCGGCAAGTCAGGTCGTGCCAGAGTTTGTTGAGAAGTTGCTGAAGGGCTTATAAAGCAGAAGTCATTGCCTGATGCGCTACGCTTATCAGGCCTATAAAAGGGCACAATTAATTGAATTTGTGGGTTTTGTAGGCCGGATAAGGCGTTCACGCCGCATCCGGCATAATACACGCGCATTTTACCGACCTCTTTTAACTTTTACTCGGCCATAACAGCGCGGCAAAAAACGTACAGACACCAATCAGCACCGCCCAGAGCGGCGATATTCTGGCAATCGTAAAGCTATTATCGATACACAGGCATAAAGCCTGATAGCCCATATTGGCAACAGTCATAGCTACTGCAAATTTTAGCGCATAAATAAAACGTGTCGTGTAGTAAAAGATCCTGGAAAATAAGACAAACGCTGCAGCCCAGGAGATAAAACCTAATGTCGAGGTGCTGCCTGGCGGATCACTCTCATGCTTTTGTTCGGGATGCGGATAATATGTCAGTGGCGGCGTCGGTTGTTTTAATATCTGTGCTTGTAAAATATCCAGTGCATTATTCATACCCTGATACCAGAGATCAGCATTTAAATAAGCCAGTGTGTAATTTTCTATCAGCCGTCCCAGATGTTTATCGTCCATACTGCTTTCAACCTGGCCGTTGGTTATCACAATTAACCGTGGCTCCCGGGTAGTAAAGATTAACAGAACACTCCCTTTTACATCAGTCAATGAAGATGACGCATGCACCAGCATCGCTTTGCCATTTTTCCTGAGACTGGTTTCATTAATGTCAGGAACAACCACGATAAATGGCGCAATCCCGGTTTGTTGACGAAAGATCTCCGCTTTACGCGCGATATCCTCGCCATCGGGAACGGTGCCAGTGGTATCCGTAAAGAATGTTTTCATTACGGGTATTACAGGCTGGCTTATTCCCGCCAGTGGCAGAAAAATCAGTAAGTAAAGCAATATAAATAACTTTTTCATTGGCGGGATTTCCTTTTCCTGCGCGTCTTTTTAGAGGAGGGCATACTGATTAATAAACCGACGGCGATAAAAATAACGCCCATCATGCCGATAAATCCCCATTTGAAAAAATTAACCCACGGGTTATTTATTTCAGCCTTTTCAGGATGTCCTGGAGGATAATAAACATTAACTTTATCGCCTTCGCTGTCTTCATAAAAAGTACTACCGATACTCGAATTGAAAATGAGCGTGTAGTCTGGCGTAGGACGAAATGCGACAACAGGATGCCATGAACCATCATTACCGATCTGGCGTGAATTGTGCCAGACGGTATCAACAATGATCCCTTCGGTATGTACAGTATTTTTGCTGTAGGTGAACTGGTTATAAAAGATAACAATAGAAATAAGGAGGAGTATCAGACCGACTCCAGGGAAAACGCGGGATAAAATTTGATTGTCCTGACTCATAAGCAACATCCTTGCTTAATAAAAAAGCGGGCGGTAATAACTCCGCCCGCTTGCTGAATTAACGTCCTGCTTTCAGCTTCTGATAATACTCTTCATAAATGCTGCTGGCTGAGCCAACGTCACTCTGCCATTCGCCATTTTTGATGGTTTCGGCATCCGGGTAGAGGGTCTTGTCGTTCGCCACTTCCGGGCTTAACAGTTTACGTGCGGCGAGGTTTGGTGTTGGATAACCAATAGTTTCCGCAACCTGTTTTGCCACATCCGGACGTAGCAGGAAGTTGATCAGTTTCAGCGCGCCTTCTTTGTTTTTGGCATTTGCCGGAATAGCCAGGCTGTCCATCCAGAAAATGCCGCCTTCTTTCGGCCAGACCACGTCAATTGGCGTGCCTGCCTGACGGGCAACGAAAGCAGAACCGTTCCAGATCATGCCGAGGTTAACTTCGCCTTCCATGTACGGGTTAGCCGGGTTATCGGAGTTAAACGCCGCTACGTTTGGCATCAGCTTTTTCAGCTCGTTATACGCGGCTTCAATCTCTTTCGGATCGGTGGTGTTGCCAGAATAACCCAGCTTACGCAGTGCCATCTGGAACACTTCACGGGCGTCGTCGGTCAGCAGCAGGCTGCCTTTGTATTCAGGCTTCCACAAATCGGCCCAGCTCGTCACGGATTTCGGATCAACCGCATCACCGTTAACGCCAATCGCCGTCGCGCCCCAGATATACGGAATGGAGTAATCGTTATTCGGGTCAAATGGCTTGTTGAGCATTTCTGGATCGAGGTTGCTGAAGTTCGTTAACTTCGACTTGTCGATCTTCTGGATCATCCCTTCTTTACGCATTTTATCGACGTAATAGGTTGAAGGAACCACCAGGTCATAAGCACCGTCTTTGTACGTTTTCAGCTTGGCGTACATGGTTTCATTCGACTCATAAGTCGAATAGATAACTTTAATGCCGGTTTCTTTAGTGAACTGTTCCAGCAGTCCTGGCGGTACGTACTCGGTCCAGTTGTAGAAATACAGCGTGTTGTTGTCATCGGCGTGAGCGGCGCTCATGCCCAGTGCCAGAGCACCCGCCGCGAGCAGGTGGCGTGACCATTTTTTCATTTAACGTCCCCTGTGTTACCTTTCGTTTTATCACGAGCAATAAGCTGGCTGGCAATCACCATCACCAGCGACAGCACCAGTAAAATGGTTGCCAGCGCGTTAACTTCCGGCGATACGCCGACTTTGACCATCGAATAAATTTTTAACGGCAGAATTTCATAGCTCGGCCCGGTGACAAACGACGAAACTACCACATCGTCCATGGACAGGGTAAAGCTTAACACCCAACCCGCCGCCACCGCTGGCATTGCCAGTGGCAGAATGATTTTCCGCAGAATGGTGAACTCGCTGGCACCGAGATCTTTCGCTGCTTCCAGCATCCGCACATCAAAGCCTTTCAGACGCGAATACACCGTCACCACCACAAATGGCAGGCAGAAGGTAATGTGTGAGAACAGCAGCGACCAGAAGCCAAGCTGAATACCCAGCAGCATAAACAGCACCAGCAGGGAAATCGCCATCACGATATCTGGCGACATCATTACCACAAACAGCATCCCGCTAACGAATGGCTTACCGCGGAAGCGATAGCGGTACAGCGCAACAGCCGTCAGTGAGCCAATAAGCGTAGCGAATGTCGCTGAAAACACCGCCATCGTCAGTGAATGTTGCGCTGCTTGTAACAGACTATCGTTGTTCATCAGCAGGCTATACCATTTGGTGGTAAAACCCTGCCAGTTGATGCCAAAGCGCGAGCTGTTAAAGGAGTTCACAATCAAAATGATGATTGGAATATACAGGTACGCATAGATAGCGGTCATAAAACCGCCGCGGAGCAGTCGACCGATCATTCGAGTTCCACCTTCTTGTTCAGCAAACGAGAAGCGCGCCAGTAAACCAGCAGCATCAGACCCATTACGATAGTCAGGGTAATACTGGTCGCGGCACCAAACGGCCAGTCGCGAATGTTGAGGAACTGCACTTTGATGACGTTACCGATCAGCAGGTTTTTCGCACCGCCCATCAGGTCAGAAACATAGAACAGGCCCATTGCTGGCAGCATCACCAACAGACATCCGGCAATAATCCCCGGCATGGTCAGTGGGATGATGATGCGGATAAAAGTCTGCAACTTGCTGGCACCGAGATCGCGAGCCGCTTCCAGTAATGGCTTATCCAGCTTTTCAATACTGGAATAAAGTGGCATCACCATAAACGGCAACAGGATATATACCAGACCGATAATCACCGCGCTGGGGGTGAACATGATGCGAATTGGGGTATCAATAACGCCCAGCCACAGCAAGAACTCGTTGAGATAGCCTTTGGTGCTGAGGAAAATTTTCAGGCCATAGATACGAATCAGTGAGTTGGTCCAGAACGGCACAATCAACAGAAACAGTAACAGCGGACGCACCTTGTGTGGCAGTTTAGCCAGAAACCAGGCAAACGGGTAGCCCAGCACCAGGCAGGCTATAGTCGCGATCAGCGCCATATTCAGTGAGTGCAGCAGCACTTCAAAATAGAGCGGATCGAGCAGACGGGCGTAGTTCTCCAGCGTAAAAACCATTTTGACGAAACTGGCGTCGTCGCGGGTCAAAAAGCTGGTGCCAATGATCATCAGGTTGGGCAGAAAGACAAACAACACAAGCCAACCGACAATAGTGACAATCACTACATTCTGGAACTTACTTGTGTTCTTCATCAGCCAGTACAACCTCCCAGCTTTCTACCCAATTAATGGCCATTTTCTGGTCGAGAGAATGGTCAAAGTCAGGATCGTCTTCATTAAAGAATTCGCTGACCATCACCATCTTGCCATTTTCCAGTTCGACAACTGATTCCAGCGTCATACCTTTGTAGTTGCGTTCGCGAACGTAGCCAATCAGCCCTTCGACGTGGTTGTCATCGTTGATTTCGTCAACGCGTAAGTCTTCCGGGCGCAGCAAAACATGCAACTTTTGCCCTGGTTCAACAGCGAAGTTAACGTAGATATTACATTCGCGGCCTTCAACGTTGGCTCGTACGCGTTGTTCGTCGAGACGCTCGATCACCGTGGCGTTGAACATATTGATTTCGCCAATGAATCCGGCAACAAACAAGTTTTTCGGCTCTTCGTAAATTTCACGCGGCGTGCCGTCTTGTTCAATGCGACCATCGCGCATCACCACAATTCTGTCCGACATGGTGAGCGCTTCTTCCTGATCGTGGGTGACGAAAACGAAAGTAATGCCAAGCTTACGCTGTAAAGCTTTCAGCTCGTTCTGCATCTGTTTACGCAGTTTGTAATCCAGCGCGGAGAGCGATTCATCCAGCAGCAACAGGCGAGGCTTGTTAACCACCGCGCGGGCAATGGCTACGCGTTGCTGTTGACCGCCAGAGAGTTGATGCGGTTTGCGTTGAGCGAAGGTCTCCAGTTGCACCATCCGCAGAGCCTCCATCACGCGAGGCGTAATTTCAGCAGCGGGGGTTTTTTGCATACGCAAGCCAAAGGCCACATTTTCGAACACGGTCATGTGGGGGAATAGCGCGTAGCTTTGGAAAACGGTGTTCACATAGCGGTTTTCCGCCGGAACGTGGGTGATGTCCTCGTTATCCAGCATGATGCGTCCAGAATCAACAGTTTCCAGACCTGCAATCAGGCGAAGAACGGTTGTTTTACCGCAGCCAGAAGGGCCAAGCAGCGTAAGGAACTCGCCATTGTTGATAGTCAGATCCAACTGCGGAATGACTTCTTTACCATCAAAACATTTGCGAATTCCCGCCAATTGCACCAGCGGTGAAAGCGAACTCGGTTGTTTATTCAATTTTTTACTCTGTCCCATGTAAACGCAACGGATGGCTTACCGATGCGGGGTTTGTGGTTAACCACCTTGGTGACTCTTAATGAGGGCGGTAATTCTACGGCAAACCATCGTAATCGCCAATCCTTGTTGTGAATTACTGGCTTAGCTTTATATTGATTAAGGTAATGTTGATAAATATTCCCGCTTGCAGGGGTAAAAGTGACCTGACGCAATATTTGTCTTTTCTTGCTTCTTAATAATGTTGTCACGAAAAGTGAGGGTGACTACATGGATAAACTACTTGAGCGTTTTTTGAACTACGTGTCTCTGGATACCCAATCAAAAGCGGGGGTGAGACAGGTTCCCAGCACGGAAGGCCAGTGGAAGTTATTGCATCTGTTGAAAGATCAGCTTGAAGAGATGGGGCTTATCAATGTGACCTTAAGTGAGAAGGGCACATTGATGGCGACGTTACCGGCTAACGTTCCAGGCGATATTCCGGCGATTGGCTTTATTTCTCATGTGGATACCTCTCCGGATTGCAGCGGTAAAAATGTAAATCCGCAAATTGTTGAAAACTATCGCGGTGGTGACATCGCGCTGGGTATCGGTGATGAAGTCTTATCACCGGTGATGTTCCCGGTTCTGCATCAACTATTGGGGCAGACGTTGATCACCACCGATGGTAAAACCTTGTTAGGTGCAGATGATAAAGCGGGTATCGCAGAAATCATGACCGCGCTGGCAGTATTGCAGCAGAAAAACATTCCACACGGCGATATTCGTATCGCCTTTACGCCAGATGAAGAGGTGGGCAAAGGGGCAAAACACTTTGATGTTGAAGCCTTTGATGCTCGTTGGGCTTATACCGTTGATGGCGGTGGCGTAGGTGAACTGGAGTTTGAAAACTTTAATGCCGCATCGGTGAATATCAAAATAGTCGGCAACAACGTTC
Organism: Escherichia sp. MOD1-EC5950; assembly: GCF_002965345.1. Classification (NCBI taxonomy): domain Bacteria; kingdom Pseudomonadati; phylum Pseudomonadota; class Gammaproteobacteria; order Enterobacterales; family Enterobacteriaceae; genus Escherichia; species Escherichia sp. MOD1-EC5950. Next base: position 321,365 of record NZ_PTSR01000002.1, on the reverse strand, counting down.
ACCCTGGCTCGGCAAAAGGCGTGATGGTTAATGCCCTGTCACTGGCAGCACGCATTCATGCGGAAGTTCCGGCGGATGAAAGCCCGGAAACTACCGAAGGTTATGAAGGTTTTTATCACCTGACGAGCATGAAAGGCACCGTTGAGCGTGCCGATATGCACTACATCATTCGTGATTTCGACCGTAAACAGTTTGAAGCGCGTAAACGTAAGATGATGGAAATTGCCAAGAAAGTGGGCAAAGGGCTACACCCTGACTGCTACATTGAACTGGTGATTGAAGACAGCTACTACAATATGCGCGAGAAAATCGTTGAGCATCCGCATATTCTTGATATCGCCCAGCAGGCGATGCGCGATTGCGATATTGAACCGGATCTGAAACCGATCCGTGGCGGCACCGACGGTGCACAGTTGTCATTTATGGGATTGCCGTGCCCGAACCTGTTTACTGGCGGTTATAACTATCATGGTAAACATGAGTTTGTGACCCTGGAAGGAATGGAAAAAGCGGTACAGGTGATCGTGCGTATTGCCGAGTTAACGGCACAACGGAAGTAAGCGAAAAGGGATGCGGCATGTGATGCCGCATCCGGCTTAGATTCAAACTTATCCTTCGAAGAACCAATACCCGCTATTGACCAGCGCCGCGAGCATCGCGAGGAACGATGGATCTTCCAGCGCATCGCCAAAATTCTCGGCGGTCAGAGCAATATTGCTGGCGAGTGCCTCCAGCGCCGGACGGTGTGGAGAATCGATCTTTTCACCATTAGCATATACTTCATCACCAATACGCAACACGCGCAGACCACCCAGACGTACCAGTACATCACCTTGTTTCAGCGCGTCGTATATTTCATCCGGTTGATAAGGCGGTTCTGGCGGAGCGATATCCAGTTCATGCCGTGACTGGGAGATAAACTCGCCAAACCACTGTTTAAAGTGTTCTGGCTGGTTGATCAATTCAAGCATCATCTCACGCAGTTTATCCATCTCCTGCGGCAGAACGTCCGCCGGATGGGCGCGAGGAGGGATATCCGGATCACTGTAATAATTACCGCCCAGCTCACGTTGCAGAACATAATCGGCAAAACCGCTGATCAGTTCCCGCGTATTCGGTGCACGAAAACCGACAGAATAGTTCATCGCATTTTCCAGCGCGTAGCCTTCGTGCGGGAATCCTGGCGGAATATAAAGAATATCGCCTGGCTCCAGTTCTTCGTCGATAATTGCTTCAAACGGCTCGACCTGTAGCAGATCCGGATGCGGGCAGTGTTGCTTCATCTGCAGCTTTTCACCCACCCGCCAACGACGACGACCGGTGCCCTGAATAATAAAAACGTCGTACTGATCGAGATGTGGACCGACGCCGCCGCCAGGTACGGAAAATGAGATCATCAGGTCGTCAATGCGCCAGTCTGGTAATTCACGGAACGGACGCATCAGCGCGGCGGTTGGCTCATGCCAGTGATTCACTGCCTGCACCAGCAATGACCAGTTGGTCTCACCGAGATGATCGTAGCTTTCGAATGGACCGTGGCTGACCTGCCATTTGCCATCCTGATGACTGACCAGCCGACTGTCGACTTCCGTTTCCATTGCCAGACCTGCCAGCTCGTCTGGAGAGATCGGGTCAATAAAATTATTAAAGCCGCGTTTTAACACCACCGGACGTTTCTGCCAGTGGCGTTTAAGAAAATCGGGCCAGTTAAGGGTAAGTTGGTATTCCATATTAAGCGTCCATAGGCGGGTATCTGCAACCGATTATAACGGATGCTTAACGTAATGCGTGAAGAAAGGGCATATTTATTCACCCTTTGGTGCAGAATGCTGGCGACCAAAAATGACCTCCATTCGTGCGCCGCCGAGCATACTCTCTCCGGCGATGATTTTTCCGTCGTATTGCTCGGTAATTTCACGGGCGACAGCCAGACCAACACCTTGTCCGGGACGCAAAGTATCTATACGTTGGCCGCGGTCGAAAATGACTTCACGCTTGCTTAATGGAATTCCCGGGCCGTCATCCTCGACCACAATATAGAGATGATCTTCGGTTTGCCTCGCTGAAATTTCCACGAACTCAAGACAGTATTTACAGGCGTTATCCAGTACGTTGCCCATCACTTCGACAAAGTCATTCTGCTCGCCAACAAAACTGATTTCTGGCGAAATATCGAGAGAAATATTGACCCCTTTACGCTGATACACTTTGTTCAGCGCCGAGGTGAGATTGTCCAGTAACGGGGCAACGGGATGCAGTTCGCGGCTAAGCAGCGTTCCACCGCGCATACTGGCGCGATGCAGGTAGTAGCCGATTTGTTGTGAAATACGGCTGATTTGTTCCAGCATTACCGGCTCAGCATCACTGACGCTCATCTTTTCACTACGCAAAGAACGCAGCGTACTTTGCAGTACCGCCAGTGGTGTTTTCAGGCTGTGCGTCAGGTCGGTGAGCGTTGTGCGGTATTTGTCGTAACGTTCACGCTCACTCTTTAATAGCCGGTTCAGGTTACGCACCAGACTGGTCAGTTCTCGTGTCGTGGCTGGGTTGAGCAATTCGCGGTTATGTTCTTCCAGTTCGCGGACTTCTTTTGCCAGGGCTTCGATGGGGCGTAAACTCCACCAGGCGGCGACCCATAACAGAGGGATCACTAACAGCAGGTTGGCTGAGAGCACGTAGACAAACCAGCTCCACACCATATAGGAACTTTTAAGCTCCACCGGAATAGTATCCACCACCACAATGGTTAACTTCGGCATCCGCGACGTTGCCGGGTAGATGTTCACCGCCACCGAGTGGGTCATCTCTGCGTCGTCGTCATCTTCTCGTACTTCCTGTAACTGTTGCTGTATCGAATGATCTTCACTCAGCAAGATGCTGGTGTCGTTAACATCCGCTTCGATTTCATGGAAGCCATTTGATTTCAGCCAGTCAGGCTGGATCATTTTCATCAGCCAGGGAACGTCACGCTGCGCCCATAAAAGTTGCCCGTTCTCATCATAAATTAGCGTCATGGTGGGGCTTTGCTTGTCGATATTTTCTGGTAACTCGACATGCAACTTATTGTTTTCCCACTTTGCGAGGGTATAGAACAAATTGCTCTCGCCGCGTAACAGGCGAAACGTGGTTTTATCGAAACTGACGCTATAACCGATCAGCGCGACCATTCCGTAGGCCAGCGAAAGCACCAGTACTACCGCCGCCGTCGCTAACAGAAAACGTACCCGCAGCGAAAGCGGGAAAAAAAGACGCAGTAATTTTTTCATCAGCGCAATTCGAACAAATAACCCTGGCCGCGAACGGTGGTAATCACTTCTTGCGGATATTGCGCCTGAATTTTTTTGCGCAGACGCCCCATGAGTACATCAATGGTATGGCTTTCCCGCAATTCGGCGTCCGGGTAGAGTTGTAACATCAACGAATCTTTGCTGACCACTTTGCCATTATTACGAATCAACGTTTCCATAATGGTGTATTCAAACGCGGTCAGTTTGATCACTTCGTCATTAATCGATAGTTCACGGCGGGAAAGATCAACCTGAAACGGTGGCAGCGAAATAACCTGTGAAGCCAGACCACTATTACGACGCATTAATGCCTGCATCCGCGCCATCACCTCTTCAATATGAAACGGTTTAGTCACGTAATCGTCAGCGCCGGCGCTTAATACTTCGACTTTGTCCTGCCAGCTTTCACGGGCGGTTAATACCAGAATCGGCAGTGAAACATCATTGCTGCGCCAGCGGCGGATCAGTGACAGACCGTCTTCGTCAGGCAAACCGAGATCGACAATTGCAATATCTGGCAAATGTTCATTGAGATAATAATCTGCTTCTTTGGCATCTTCTGCGTCATCGACCTGATGACCAGCGTCCTGAATCTGAACTTTAAGATGGTGACGTAACAACGCATTGTCTTCGACAACCAGTACGCGCATTTTTATTTCTCCCTGTCTTAATTATTAAAATAGTGTAACGCGATTATGTGTTTATGGGAGTAAACATTAATTAAACCAGCGGGTAGGGGAGATAATACGGGAAAAGATCAGCTTAAGAAGCAGGCCGGACAGCATCGCCATCCGGCATTGATATGGGTGTTATTTCAGCTCATCCACCATTGTGATGGCGCGACCAATGTAGTTAGCAGGGGTCATCGCTTTCAGGCGCGCTTTCTCTTCTTCCGGCAGCGCCAGACCGTCGATAAATTGCTTCATGCCTTCGGCGTCAACGCGTTTACCGCGAGTCAGTTCTTTCAGCTTCTCGTACGGTTTTTCGATGCCATAGCGACGCATAACTGTCTGGATCGGCTCAGCCAGCACTTCCCAGTTGTGATCCAGTTCATCCAGCAGATGGTCACGGTTCACTTCCAGTTTGCTCATGCCTTTCAGGGTGGACTGGTAAGCAATTAGCGCATAACCGATGCCCACTCCGAGGTTACGTAGCACGGTAGAGTCGGTCAGGTCACGCTGCCAACGGGAAACCGGCAGTTTGCTGGCCAGGTGCTGCAACACCGCGTTGGAAAGCCCCAGGTTACCTTCGGAGTTTTCGAAGTCGATTGGGTTAACCTTGTGCGGCATGGTGGAAGAACCAATCTCACCGGCGATGGTTTTCTGTTTGAAATGGTTAAGGGCGATATAACCCCAGACGTCACGGTCAAAGTCGATCAGAATGGTGTTAAAGCGCGCGATGCAATCAAACAGTTCGGCAATGTAGTCGTGCGGTTCAATCTGGGTGGTGTACGGGTTCCACTGAATACCCAGTGAGGTGACAAACTCTTCACTGAACTGATGCCAGTCAACTTCCGGATACGCGGCGATGTGGGCATTATAGTTACCGACCGCGCCGTTGATTTTGCCGAGGATTTCCACCTGATTAAGCTGGCGGAACTGGCGCTCCATACGATAAGCGACGTTAGCCATCTCTTTACCGATGGTTGACGGTGTCGCTGGCTGACCGTGGGTACGGGATAGCAGCGGAATATCGCGATACTGAACAGCCAGATCTTTAATGCCGTCAATCAGTTGACGCCAGTACGGCAGGATCACTTCATCACGCGCGGTTTTCAGCATCAATGCGTGGGAGAGGTTGTTGATGTCTTCTGAGGTGCAGGCAAAGTGAATAAATTCAGAAACTGCGTGCAGTTCTGGGATCTCAGCCACTTTTTCTTTCAGGAAATACTCAACCGCTTTAACGTCGTGGTTAGTGGTACGCTCAATGGTTTTGATTCGCGCCGCATCTTCTTCACTGAAATTAGCGACGATTGCATCAAGGTAACCGATTGCGTCGGCAGCAAAAGCAGGAACTTCCTTGATCGCTGCGTGCGCGGCCAGTTTTTGCAGCCAACGTACTTCAACTTGTACACGGAATTTCAGCAAACCATATTCGCTGAAAATCCCGCGCAGCGCGCTGACTTTATCGCCGTAGCGTCCGTCGACAGGGGAAACGGCGGTCAGTGAGGATAATTCCATAGATCACAACTCCGGGGTTAAATGAGCAAGAATTTGTTTTGCCTGAGTGGTCAGGCGATTACGAGAAAACATCAGTTGTAGACGTCCGCCGCCAACCTGGTGCCAGAGCACGGCGGCGCGAATGCCTGCCAGCAGGGTAGCGCGAACTTTCGCCTGCACCTGTGGGCTTTGCAGTACGGCAGGGGAACCGGTGACCTGAATACGTGGGCCAAGTGGGCTGATAACATCAACATAAATAGCAGCCATTGCGCTCATCAGCGTTTCCGACTGTAAATCGAAATGTTCGAGCTGGCGTTGCAGACCGTTAATCCGGTTACCCAGCGTGTCGAGCGCACCTTTGGCAGACGAGAGTTTGCGCTCAAGCACCATCAGGCTAAGGGTGTAGCGGGTTAACTCAGCGTTTAAGCCCTGGCGACTGCTGGCATTGAGCACGCCGAGCAGGGTTTCCAGCCCGACGCGCAGGTTGGCTTCGCTGCCGCCAAAAACCGCCAGCGTGGAGCTGGGGTTCACATCGATAATACTGTTGAGTGAGACGTGTAGCGCATCGGCATCACAATGCCCCTGGTGAGCAAGCTGTTGTACCAGGCGTGCCGCCTGACAAATACCGGCCAGGGCGAGGGTGATGTCATAGTAATTCTTTGCCACGTTCACTGCTTCCTTGTTTTAAGTAAGAAAATAATCAGACTGGCAGCGGCAGACGCTGCTCAATGATGCCGCCGCCGAGGCACACTTCACCGTTATAGAAGACGGCGGATTGACCTGGAGTGACGGCCGCAACCGGCTCATCGAAAATCACTTCAATGCGATCATCATCCAGCGCCTTGACGGTGCATGGAATGTCAGTCTGGCGGTAGCGGGTTTTCACCGTGCAACGCATAGTGCCGGTGAAAGGTTCGCGATCGACCCAGTGCAGTTGCTGGGCAATCAATCCGACAGACATCAGACGTGGGTGTTCATGACCCTGCGCAACAATCAGAATGTTGTTCTCGACGTCTTTATCCACCACGTACCACGGCTCTTCAGTGCCGTCTTTGGTGCCACCGATGCCCAGGCCTTTACGCTGTCCGAGGGTGTGATACATCAGCCCCTGGTGCTCGCCAATCTCATCACCATCGACAGTAATGATTTTTCCCGGTTGCGCCGGGAGATAACGGCCAAGAAACTCGCGGAATTTACGTTCACCGATAAAGCAGATCCCGGTAGAATCTTTTTTCTTCGCGGTGACCAGACCGAGATCTTCCGCAATCTTACGTACCTGCGGTTTTTCCAGTTCGCCAACCGGGAACAGGCTTTGCGCTATCTGCTCATGGCTAAGTGTATAAAGGAAGTAGCTCTGGTCTTTGTTGCTGTCCAGACCACGCAGCAGGCGGCTCTTGCCATTGACATCTGCACGACGAACGTAATGGCCGGTAGCGATATAATCGGCACCTAAATCTTCGGCGGCAAATTCGAGGAAGGCTTTAAATTTGATCTCTTTGTTGCACAGAATATCCGGGTTCGGCGTGCGACCCGCTTTATATTCAGCAAGGAACAGTTCAAAGACGTTGTCCCAGTACTCGGCTGCAAAGTTGACAGTGTGCAGTTCAATGCCGAGCTTATCGCAGACAGCCTGGGCATCAGCCAGATCCGCTGCCGCCGTGCAATATTCCTCACCGTCGTCTTCTTCCCAGTTCTTCATAAACAGGCCTTTGACCTGATATCCCTGTTGTTGCAACAGCCAGGCAGAAACGGAGGAATCGACGCCGCCGGACATGCCGACGATCACTTTTTTTGCGGTTTCAGACATTGGATTACTCACGACATTGAACTTCAAGGCGGCGTATTCTATCACGCAGCCTTTTAGATGACACCCTTTGTAAAAGGCCAGTTAAACTCGCCAATCATCTCCAGCGGATAATGTTGCCCGCTTTGATAACAACGAATACTTTCTGCCACTAATGGCGAGCGCAGATTTGGTGCCTGTAAAATCTCTTCAGCACTGACCCAACGGCAACAGTCGATATCACTGTCATGAGGGTGTGTTGGGCATATTTGCTCAAGCTCAATGGCAAACAGGAAGCGCAAAAATGGCGTCTTATCCGGCGCAATCCACTGATGCATACGGATGAAATATTGCGGTTGCGCGCTGATGCCGGTTTCTTCCCACAGCTCACGCGCCGCTGCTTCTGTTAATGTTTCATCCGCCTCCAGATGCCCGGCGGGTTGGTTCCATAACGCTTTACCATTAATCGTCTCTTCAACGACTAAAAATTTGCCTTCTGCGTGCACCACGCAGGCAACGGTAACGTGCGGTTTAAACATTTTGCGTCCTTATTCTGTCGCTTCTCGCCATTCGCCATTGGCAAGATTATCCAGCGTGTAATTACCCATCGCATAGCGAATCAGTCGCAGCGTGGGGAAACCAACATGGGCGGTCATGCGGCGCACCTGGCGATTACGTCCTTCATATAAGGTGATCTTAAGCCAGGAGGTAGGAATACTTTTACGCTCACGAATTGGTGGATTACGTGGCCATAACCACTCCGGTTCTTCAACCAGTTCCACACCTGCGGGCAGGGTAGGGCCATCATTTAAGGTTACGCCATTGCGCAAGGCTTCAAGTGCGTCTTGCGTGGGAATGCCTTCCACCTGCACATAATAGATTTTTCCGGTGCGTTTGCCCGGCTGGGTTAAACGCGCCTGTAACGCGCCATTATTCGTCAGCACCAGTAACCCTTCGCTATCTCTGTCGAGACGACCTGCCGCATAAACGCCCTGAACAGGGATGAATTCTTTTAATGTTTTGCGCCCGGCTTCATCGGTGAACTGCGGAAGAACATCGTAGGGTTTATTGAACAGGATCACGCGCGTGGGCTGGTTTTCAGGTTTGCGCCTGGTGGAACGTTGCGAGCTGAATCGCTTAACCTGGTGATTTCTAAAAGAAGTTTTTTGCATGGTATTTTCAGGGTTTATGAATTGCCGCATTATAGCCTAATAACGCGCATCTTTCATGACGACAAACAATAGGGTAGTATTGACAAGCCAATTACAAATCATTAACAAAAAATTGCTCTAATGCATCCGTGTGGCAGGACGCAAACGCATGTGCAACGTGGTGGCAGACGAGCAAACCAGAAGCGCTCGAAGGAGAGGTGAATGGAAAGTAAAGTAGTTGTTCCGGCACAAGGCAAGAAGATCACCCTGCAAAACGGCAAACTCAACGTTCCTGAAAATCCGATTATCCCTTACATTGAAGGTGATGGAATCGGTGTAGATGTAACCCCAGCCATGCTGAAAGTGGTCGACGCTGCAGTCGAGAAAGCCTATAAAGGCGAGCGTAAAATCTCCTGGATGGAAATTTACACCGGTGAAAAATCCACCCAGGTTTATGGTCAGGACGTCTGGCTACCTGCTGAAACCCTTGATCTGATTCGTGAATATCGCGTTGCCATCAAAGGCCCGCTGACTACTCCGGTTGGTGGCGGTATTCGTTCTCTGAACGTAGCACTGCGCCAGGAACTGGATCTCTACATCTGCCTGCGCCCGGTTCGTTACTACCAGGGCACTCCAAGCCCGGTTAAACACCCTGAATTGACTGATATGGTCATCTTCCGTGAAAACTCGGAAGACATTTATGCAGGTATCGAATGGAAAGCTGACTCTGCTGACGCTGAGAAAGTGATCAAATTCCTGCGTGAAGAGATGGGGGTGAAGAAAATTCGCTTCCCGGAACATTGCGGTATCGGCATTAAGCCGTGTTCTGAAGAAGGCACCAAACGTCTGGTACGAGCAGCAATCGAATACGCAATTGCCAACGACCGTGACTCAGTGACCCTGGTGCACAAAGGCAATATCATGAAGTTCACCGAAGGCGCGTTTAAAGACTGGGGTTACCAGTTGGCGCGTGAAGAGTTTGGCGGTGAACTGATCGACGGCGGCCCGTGGCTGAAAGTCAAAAACCCGAACACCGGCAAAGAGATCGTCATTAAAGACGTGATTGCTGACGCATTCCTGCAACAGATCCTGCTGCGTCCGGCTGAATACGACGTTATCGCCTGTATGAACCTCAACGGTGACTACATTTCTGACGCACTGGCAGCACAGGTTGGCGGTATCGGTATCGCCCCTGGTGCAAACATCGGTGACGAATGCGCACTGTTTGAAGCCACCCACGGTACAGCACCGAAATATGCCGGTCAGGACAAAGTAAACCCAGGCTCTATCATTCTCTCCGCGGAGATGATGCTGCGCCATATGGGTTGGGTTGAAGCGGCTGACTTAATTGTTAAAGGTATGGAAGGCGCGATCAACGCCAAGACCGTAACCTATGACTTCGAGCGTCTGATGGAAGACGCTAAACTGCTGAAATGTTCAGAGTTTGGTGATGCGATCATCAAAAACATGTAATCACTACATGTGTTAAATATTGTAACGGGCGTATAACACGCCCGTTGTTTTATGTAAGTTTGCTAACGGTTATCAAAATTTTATCAAAATAAGTTATCAAAACCTCTTAGTTGTTTGGGGTCGGTTGGTCAGTCAGATGACAGTTCTACTGCCAGGTTCCTATTAGACATTCCTCTATTTGGTGGACGCTCGTTAATATTTAGATCCGCTATGTGTCAGGTGCGGACATTGTTATAAATGCCAATTGATATAACGTCAGCTCGTTTATCTCATCTTACAGAACCTCAACAACTTCAAACTCTTCCATAATCAACTCCATATCTTCAGAAAAATGACCTTCCTGGGTGAAAAATCGTTGATGCTCTCTCTGCCAATATTCAAGGCTCAAATCGCCTTCACCTTCCTTGCGAGCTAACTCGGCAGTAACATCACAAAAACACACCAGTTGCATCGACACCAGCCTGGTCACGCATACCGGTACATCCTGGCCGTCAAGGATGATGTTATAGCTCCCAATCCTTGGGGCAAATTCTTCCTTCTGATAAGAGGCATAAGAGCCACAGGAGGCCGTTTTAATCCCTTTTTCTATAAGTGCTGCAAGCTCGTTAGCCAGTTCAGGGCTGTCGCCCATTTGCCAGGCATTCGCGTCCGGATATTTCATCTTTAGTTCATCAACCTTACCCATTACACGTCCTTTCTGATTGTAAATAATAGAGAAATAGCTGAGCATTAATTGTTCGAATATTAACAGTGATGCTTTCTTGCTAATATCATAGTTCGTTTTTCGCTCAAAGCGGGCTGTTTGGTTCTTTTTCATGTGGGGTGAGAAATTCAAGGAGGCGTTGAGACGTTTAAATTTTCACAACGCTACTTTGCGCCATTCTTTACCTCAATCATCATGATAACGATCGGTTTGACGAAAGTGATCGCGCCTGCGCGGATATTATCGTGAGTATGCTTCATCGCCATTGCTCCCCAAATACAAAACCAATTTCAGCCAATGTCTCGTCCATTTTTTCGATGAACTCCGGCACCATCTCGTCAAAACTCGGCATGTACTTCTCATGTCAGGCTACTTATTTCCTGAACGGGGTTTTGCTATCACGTTGTGAATTTCAGAAGCGGTAATGACGCTGAGCCGTAATTTGTGCCACGCATTATCTCCCTGTTTGACAGCCCTCACGTCGATCCCGGTACGCAGCAGGATAATGTCCGGTGCCATGACGCCACCTTCTGCTCTGTGGCTTTCTGTTTCAGTAACCAGTATAAATCAGGCAGCGGCTAAAGTGGCGCAGACAGGAATTCAGGTTATCGATGGTATATAAACGAACATCAATGAATGCACCGGGATGAAACCGGTGAGTTAAGTTCAAACTGTAGTACAATTCTCTCCGGTATTAACAGGAAAGACTATGCTATGAATCCTTATATTTATCTTGGTGGTGCAATATTTGCAGAGGTGATTGGTACAACCTTAATGAAGTATTCAGATGGCTTTACACGGTTATGGCCCTCTGTTGGTACAATTATTTGTTACTGTGCATCATTCTGGTTATTATCTCAAACATTGGCTTATATTCCTACAGGGATTGCTTATGCTATCTGGTCAGGAGTCGGTATAGTCCTGATTAGTTTACTTTCCTGGGGATTTTTCGGCCAACGTCTGGATCTGCCAGCCATTATAGGCATGATATTGATTTGTGCCGGAGTGTTGGTAATTAACTTGTTGTCACGAAGCGCACCACATTAAAAATAATTTCTTTTTAATCAAATGGAATATGTCAGCCCGCATGTAAATGCGGGCTGCTTTTTACAGGTTAGCGTTTGGGGTTTGTTGTTGGGTGGTGGTTTTCATAGGGACTCCCAGATTTTTAGTAAACCACTCAACAACCCTGTTTATAATAATTGGCTGATACCATGTATTATCTCCATGCTCAGCCCCTTCTACCAGCACGTACTCAGCATTATTGCCGTTCTTTTTCAACATTCTGAATAGTTTGGCACTTTGCTCCGGTGAAACCAGAGTGTCTTTGCTACCATGCATAATAAGAAATGGGGGTTTTACTCCTTTCATATGTCCGATTGGGCTGGCGTTTAGCGCTTTTTCTTTTGACGCTGTGATGGGGGCTCCCGCAAAATTTCTGAATGCAGGGCCATTGATCATTAAAGCTTCGGTTACGGCAGGAGATCGATGAACCTCCTGCACTGATTCAGGCAACCCCTCACCAATATTCAACAAGTCAGAAATCCCATAAAGTGTGGCAACTGCCTGAACATCTGATGATTGCTGAAGAAAGTCACCTTTATCAAAGGTTTTGTCACCATTTGTAGTTCCCATCATCTGGGCAAGCCATCCACCGGCAGAGTCACCCAGAACTCCGATTCTTTGAGGATCAACCCCATAATCGCTGGCATGCTCTCTCAGGTAACGTATTGCAGCTTTTCCATCCTCAACTGGCGCTGGAAATGTATCAGGAATTGTTCTGTATTCTACAGCGGCTACAACAAAACCAGCTTCTGCCAGAGCCATTCTCATTTCAATAAATTTGTCATGTTCAGAAGACATGAATCCGCCGCCAGGATAATAAATAATGGCTGGTTTCAAATCATTTGTTCGCGGGACAAGAACTGACATGTGAAGCTGTCTGACAGAACGGGTCCCTTTTATCTGGGAATAAACAACATCACCAATAAGATCGACCTGGTTTCTGGTCGATGAAACATTAATGACATCTGCACCAGGGGTGTAACCAGGAAGATTAGTCTGGACAGTTGTTGAACAATTCCCGACCGATATGACTACTGACATACCATACAATAATGTTGCGGATGATAGTATTTTGTTAATTTTCATATTTTACATGCCTTGACTTATCGGATGAAATTTTCTTAGCGAATTTAACGGCAACTTAAGAGTCGTACAACAGGAGGCATCTTAGGAAACTCAACAAGATGCAAAAAATCCTTGTCAGTGAAATTGCGCGTATTCTGGTTCAAAAATAGCCGTCTATAAATCATACTAACTTATGCCAACATGACTAATAATAAACCTAAAATCTATTTAGATAACATCAATATGATTCGTGCATATTATGGCTAATGCTGGGGTCTATTTTATAATTATGATTGCTTTTGCATGAACATTGCGTCTTTATGCATAATGAGATAAAGGAATATCAAATAAAATAACGATAGGTCATAACAAAGAGGTTTTTATGAAAAACTTATCGTTTCAAGTGTATTGGTATTCATCACATTTTCTGCGCAGGCCGCAGAGTTTCAGGTCACAAGTAGTGAAATAAAAACAGGAAAACAACTTACAAAGTCTCATATCTTTTCCGGATTTGGGTGTGAAGGTGGCAATATATCGCCTCATTAACCTGGTCTGGTGCCCCTGAGGGCACTAAAAGTTTCGCCGTAACTGTTTATGATCCAGATGCATCTACTGGTAGTGGTTGGTGGCACTGGACTGTTGTTAATATTCCAGCAACAGTAACATATTTGCCTGCTGATGCAGGAAGACGTGATGGTACAAAACTGCCGACAGGTGCTGTTCAAGGCCGAAATGATTTTGGCTATGCCGGATTTGGTGGTGCATGTCCTCCGAAAGGGGATAAACCGCATCATTACCAGTTTAAAGTATGGGCTCTGAAAACTGACAAGATTCCTGTAGATTCTAATTCCAGCGGAGCGTTAGTTGGTTATATGCTTAATGCCAATAAAATCACAACCGCTGAGATAACACCAGTTTATGAGATAAAGTAGGGTGAGAGTATGCTGGCAAAAGGTAAGACCAACCTAAAGATTGAAGAAATACGGATGCATAAACATCATGAGACTCATAGGGTTAGGGCTATTATGCCAGCTTTATGCCGTATCCGTCAGGGAAAAAATTATCAATTGGTAGACGCATAGTTTGACTGTTGATAATAATCAAATAATGTTATTTCCATGTGGACATGAGTTTTATATTGCGAATTATCCAGAAGCAGGTCTTTATCTTGCAGAAATGCTTTGCTTTTCCATTGAACTAATTGAAAAATTCAAAATTTTTTTGCGGTAACTGATCAAACACGTAACAAAACAGGGTTCTGTTTACCTCAGAATCCTGAGTTAATATATTGTTGGGAGCAGATAAAAATATCTATTTTTCGAGGTTTCTCAACTCAAATTCAGGAGCATTTAGCAATGGCTGTTCTACTTTCGTTAGGAGTAAATCATGCTAATTATTTACTTTTATCAGATAGTAAACAATCACTGATAAGTCATTGTTATAACCTGCTGCTATCCGAACCAGGAGCAAAATGGACAGCAAACAAGGTTGCGAGATATCTCTACATTTCTGTTTCCACATTACATCGCCGTCTGGCAAACGAGGGGGTAAGTTTTCAAAGTATATTGGACGATGTGAGGTTAAATAATGCGTTGTCTGCTATACAAACGACTATAAAATCCATAAGCGAGATTGCCAGAGAAAATGGTTATAAGTGTCCTTCTCGTTTTACTGAAAGATTCCATAATCGTTTTAAGATAACACCAAGAGAGCTAAGAAAGGCTTCCAGAGAGTAAAAGTATTTTAACTGTATCGATGTTTTTGGGAAATCAAAACGGCATAATTACCCTATCGGAGCCTGAACAACTCCGGTGGCTTCTGCGCTAAACAGGGACGTTTATGCGCACATACAATTTTTTGTATCCAGCGTTTGACCTCTGTGGAGGTGAAGCGTAAACCTGAGCTGAAGTTATCCGAAATGCCAACGCTGCTCGGATATACCGTCAACCTGGTGGGAGAAGAAACTATGTCAGTATTGTCATGGCAAGGGAGAAGTCAGCACGGTGAGCAGAGGGTGTAAGGGTAAAGGTATTGTCCTGGATAAAAAAGAATCCGGCTTCATGGCGTGCCTGTTTATAAGATGTGCGGACGTTGCAATGGAAATTGGTTTAGTCGTTTACCGCCCCCCAGGTGCGATGTCATGTCCAGAAGCTGGTTCCAGACATGACGGATTATCAATGGGATAAAGGATATGCTGACGTTATTGATAAACTGGTTACAAAGTGCTGGCAGGAAGAAGCGTATGTGAGGTGCAGTTAAGGAAATTGACAATATAAATAATTTTCAGCGAAGATGGCGGCATGATGCTTGCTTTTTGCTTCAAAAAACATGGGTGAGATTTTCTCAACGATGGGCTTTGTATATCCGGTGTTGAGAAAAAGTAGAAAACCCGCTAATGAGAGTTTTTTGTGTTTTAAATTGGAGGGGGTGGCTGGATGTCTAAAATAAACATTGCTTCTATGTGTACAACTATGCGTTAATGATTGCGTCGGTTTGAAGAACAGACGATATACGAAGTAGTTTACTAAAGCAGTTCTCATTTCAGGTGTTATTCACTTATTCCTTCTTTGAGTCTCTCCAATTAAGTACGAAGTCGTTTCTGTTATACAAACCATTTATGCCGAAAGGCTCAAGTTAAGGAATGTAGAATGTCAAATAAAATGACTGGTTTAGTAAAATGGTTTAACGCTGATAAAGGTTTCGGCTTTATTTCTCCTGTTGATGGTAGTAAAGATGTGTTTGTGCATTTTTCTGCGATTCAGAATGATAATTATCGAACCTTATTTGAAGGTCAAAAGGTTACCTTCTCTGTAGAGAGTGGTGCTAAAGGTCCTGCGGCAGCAAATGTTATAATTACCGATTAAAATCCAGGACTCGACTGTATACGATAACGAAGATGGCTGATGCCTGAGTAGAGATGCAGATAGAGTAATGGATATAGAATCCCATTTTGTGGTGAAGTACAGGTCTGCTGTATGAATAGTTTAATAGCAGAAGCTAACTGCTGGCATAGTAAAACAAAGTGCGTAAGTGGGTGACTCCCACAAAAAGCACCACAATCTCAAACCCGCTCAGGCGGGTTTTTTCTTATCTGATTTAAATATATTATTAAAATATCAAAGCTCTTGATAAGTAATCAAAAATCAGGCAACAGCTTTAAGATTTGTTTGGAATACTTTGTTGCAATGAGGGCAGATTAAAAGGGCACCTTTTTGTACTCTGGAAAAACTGTGTTCTGATTCTTGGGTGCAGTTTGGGCAGGAGCATTTAACGAGATAATTACGGCGTGATTTTGAGTCTTTACGTTCTGACATAGGCTTTTCCTGTGTAAATGGTCGTATACAATACACTAAATAACAAAACATATCGCGCATTATTATTTAATACATGGTTTTTAACCCTATTATTTTAAATTTCTGTTTTTTAGTGTTGTTGTGAACAATGTTTGCTGTAAAAACTAACCCGTAGACTCCGATCTTTTCAAACATACTGCACCATTCGCGCACATCGGGGGGAGGATATGAAATCCATTGATAATAACAACTGGCGTCGCCTGTGGCACATCGGCCTGTAATGCTGGTTTCTGGGCATTGCCGGAACTCCGTCACATTTCAAGATTAAAGAAGAGAGGCGTAAGACTGCGAGAGATGAATGATGCCGCCATCATTACGCAAGACTGTTGCGGTTGCTATTACTTCCAAAAATCGTTATTTCCCTCAGAGTGAGGAGCAGAAAAAGAGAATATGAGACAGGAATGCTCCTCTTATAACTGGACTTGGTGACTAAAATTTTGCAGGCCCTTTCCGGCAATCCGGCAGACTACGGGGGGGGAAGGCGCGCGGGTTTTCTCTATTTATGAAAATTTTCCGGTTTAAGGCGTTTCGTTCTTCTTCACAGTAACTTAATGTTTTTATTTAAAACACCGCCTAAAAAGAAAGAAAACGACAGTTACTGAAAATGGGCTTTTTGGCCTCTGCCGCTTCCTTCTCTGTTTTTTCCGTGGAATGAACAATGGAAGTCAACAAAAAGCAGTCGGCTGACATTTTTGGTGCGAATGTCCGTACTATTCAGAACTTACACGTGCGCAGACCGACGCACAGGAGCTGAAAATACCAGAGACTCTGCTGAAGTGGTGGAAACCGCATTTTGTACTTTTGTGCTTTCACGGATTGCAGGTGAAATTGCCAGTATTCTCGACGGAATACCCCTGTGGTGCAGCAGCATTTTCTTGAGCTGGATAACCGGCATATTGATTTCCTGAAACGGGACATCATCAAAGCCATGAACAAAGCAACCGCACTGGATGAACTGATACGGGGCCGAGTGAATATATCGACCGCTGTCTGGAAGACTGTTATGTGCCAGAAGCAGATGTACTGAGCCTTCATCAACTTTGCGGCAGGCTTTATCTCCACGTGGGACATCACCTAAAAACAAAAATATGACGGCTTAATACTGAGAGAACACTAAATGTAGAAATTATGTCTACTTAGTTCGGACCAGAGTGCTGTTTTTTTATTACGTCGTTGAGACCATCATACTTCCTCCAGTAAAGGAGATAAAAATGGAAAAATTATTTACCCCGTTTCAGGCCGGTGACACTAACTTGGCAAATCGCGTCGTTATGGCACCAATGACCCGCTCACGGGCAATTTCAGACGATACTCCAGATGAACTGACTGCAAAATATTATCAGCAGCGCGCATCTGCAGGGCTCATTATTACAGAAGGATCGCAAATCTCCGTCCAGGGACAGGGTTATCTTTTCACTCCCGGAATCTACAGCGATGCTCAGGTGCAGGGATGGGGAAAAGTTACAAAAGCGGTCCACGACGCTGGCGGAAAAATTTATATTCAACTTTGGCACGTCGGGCGAATTTCTCACACAAGTTTGCAGGCTAATGGACAGGCCCCCGTCAGTTCGGTGGCAGTTAAAGCCAATAATTCCACCTGCTACGCACGCGACGAAAACGGCAAACCCGGTCCGGTTCCGGTATCGGAACCCCGTGCGCTGTCGATCACCGAGATTAAAGCCGTGGTGCAGGATTACGTTCTGGCCGCTAAAAATGCTATTCGGGTGGGCTTTGATGGTGTTGAGATCCACGCCGCCAATGGCTATCTGCTTGAGCAGTTTATTAATGGTGGGCTGAATACTCGCAAGGATGAGTACGGTGGCGCGGATACTGACAATCGCCTGCGCTTTGTTCTGGAAGTGACTGACGCAATCTCTACGGCCATCGGCTCAGGTAAAACGGGTATCCGCCTGGCTCCCTTCGGGCGTCTGTTTGACATGCGTCCTTTTGATGGCGAGGAAGAAACCTGGCTGATGCTTGCTGATAAACTCAGCGCCCGTTCTCTCTCGTATGTTCATCTGAGCGACCAGCAAACACTGGGAGAACAGGCCATCCCTGCCGGGTTTATTGAAAAATTTCGTGCAGCTTATTCCGGACCTTTGATTATTACCGGTGGCTTTGATAAGCAGCGTGCCGAAGCATATCTCCAGGAGGGGAAAGCTGACCTGATTGGTTTTGGTCGGCCTTACATTGCGAACCCGGATCTTGTGGAACGAATGGTTAATGACTGGCCGTTGAATGACGTTAACCGGGCAACGATGTACGGCGGAGATGAAAAAGGCTATACAGATTACCCCTTCTGGTCCGATAGCAGGGAATAATTAATCAAGCAGGCCGTCTTCCGCAGCCCTGACCAGGGTATCCACTACATAGCGGATTTTGGGCAGCAGTTGGCGGCTTTTTGGCCACAGCGCGCTGATAGGCATCTCCCCGCCGGAGTGTCCGGGCAGCACTTCCCGCAATTTACCCTCGTCGAGATATCTGCCCACCAACCAGAGGGGGAGTTGCGACAATCCCCCTCCCGCCAGGGTAGCAGCGAGCATCGCGTCACCATCGGCAAACTCATGGGTCGGCGGAGGGACAAAGCGGCTGATTTGGCCATCCCCCTCTTTCAGCAACCACGAAACAGGCTGGTTACGGCGAAAGCCGACAACGCACTGATGGTGATTCAGGTCATCGATACTGACAGGCTCGCCGTGGTTGAACAGATAATCTGGAGAGGCGCAGATCACCAGCTTCTGGGTTGTCAGTCTTCTGGCAACCAGCCCACTGCTGTCTGACAGCTCACCAATGCGAACGACAAGATCGATCCCCTCATCAATCAGGTTAACGAACCGCTCGCTGAACGTAACGGTCAACGCCAGTTCGGGGTAGCGTCGGGTGATATCAAGCAGGATAGGAAGGATGCGCTGTCGTCCGAAGGCTGCAGGTAAATCTACCCGCAGGCGCCCGGAGGGCTGGCAGGTATGTGACGTCAGTTCCGCCTCAGCCTGCTCCAGGATATCTATTGCGCTCTGGCAACTGGCAAGAAAACGCTCGCCATCAGGCGTCAGGCTCAACCGACGGGTGGAACGTTGAAAAAGCTTCAACCCGAGGCGGTCTTCCAGACGACTGACGCTTTTTCCTATGGCAGACTTTGTCAGCCCCAGCTTTTCCGCTGCTGCCGTAAAACTTCCTTGCTGGGCTGTGGCGACAAAAGCCGTAATTCCCCCCAGATGATCTGTTCTTCTCATAATTGTCCGTGAGAGGTATTAGCCCTGTATATATAGATTTATTTTACAATAAATTGAAAACGATTTGTAGAATCTATGTCTACTCAGAGACGAGTGAAAGCGTGTTTATCGCACGAAGAAAAACAGCCATAGTCACCTTCTCTATTACGCTTCATCTAAATTGCAAGACGATGCCGGATTTCGCCGGCCAGTTTTACAAAAACATGAATTAATACAGAGGAGAATATGATGTCATCTGCTAACGGTTTCAAACATGTGGGCTTTCTTACCCGTAAAAAAGGACAGAGCTTCGACGATTTTGTTAAATACTGGGATGAGGTACATACAGCGATAGCGCTCAGACTCCCCGGCTTAAGAGGTTATGTACTCAACCCCATCGATCGGGAAAAATATCCCGATTCCCCCGTCGACGGTTTCTCCGAACTGTGGTTCGACTCACTTGAAGACGCTATCGCAGCATTCAATTCTCCCGTCGGTAAAGAAGCCTATGACGACGTGTCCAATTTTGTTGAACATGCTGCCATTACCTACATCACTGAAATCAGAAAGCGCTAATGCCTTAACATGCCGGGAGCGGTAGAGGTACTGGATTTAATGCGGAGTTTTTAGGTAAATCTAAGATAAGGTGAAGAAATCTGCCATAAAGGCAGATTTCTTAAATTCATAATTAGAGATTTGCAACGTTATGATATACTTTTTGAACATCATCATCATCTTCAAGGGCATCAACAAGTCCCTCAAAGATTTCTAAATCTTCTGGTGAAAGCTCAACTTCTGATTGAGCAATCATTTCTAATTCTGTTGTTGAGAACTCAGTAATTCCGGCTGCTTTTAGCGCTGCAATTCCTTTGTGAAGGTCTGTAGGCTCAGTATAAATAACGATATTTCCTTCTTCTTCGGTCACATCGCGAACATCAACTTCAGCATCAAGCAAAATTTCAAAAATATGGTCAGGATCTGTTCCTTTAAATACAATCACTCCAGTATTGTCAAACATATAGCTGACAGAACCTGCCGCTCCGATATTTCCGCCTTTTTTGTTGAAAATTGTGCGAACATTAGCAATCGTGCGGTTAACATTTGAAGTTAACGTTTCGGCGATAATCATTGAACCATTGGGGCCAAAACCTTCATAACGTCCTTGTACGAACGTTTCATCTCCGCCACCTTTAGCTTTATCAATTGCTTTATCAATGACGTGTTTTGGAACTTGTGCCTGCTTCGCACGCTCAATAACGAATTTTAAAGATGTATTTAATTCAGGGTCTGGTTCACCTTGTTTAGCTGCAGCATAGATTTCTACACCGAATTTTGCATATATTTTAGACGTTGCACCGTCTTTAGCCGTTTTTTTAGCAACAATATTGGCCCATTTACGTCCCACTGGAATGATCTCCTCGAAATTTATTTACATTACCGACAAGTTGATAACTTGTGTTTTTTCATCGTATTATATTATATCATAACATGAAAAAATTCGTCTATGGGAATATAAAATATTCTATTTTCACGCAAGGATATTTAATTTTAACGATGTTAATTATTGTCGATGCGTTATTTTATGATTTCATTTTTCATTGTTAATAATTAAACCGCAACAATAATGTCGCGGTATGGTTGATTTTGACACCTGAATGCCTTATTAAGGATGCGCGGTTTTAAATTGGCGGTAGCCCATATTTAGCTCGGGCGCGATTACATGCCTCATTAATTTCTCCATGCTCGCCAGACATGGCGAATTCTCTACATGTGGATGAGCGATTCTTGTATATTGTGCAGCAGGCGTTTTTTCCAGGCGTTCCAGCCAGGGCAACACAGCGTGGATTCTTCTGGTTAGTACCGCGCATACATCGGTGGTAAGGGGATATCTGCTCAGTCAGATGAGCCGGTATGGTGCCGCCTGCATCATCAGCTTCGGCCCAGTAAAAAGAGACGCGGAAAAATGCACAACAGGCACCACACGTCATGCATGGATTCGGATTGCTCATAATTCACCAGTACTACTATTTAAATATCACAACGAAACCGCAGACACGTCATATGAAAGCACGTGCCTGCGGCAGGCTGGCGAACTTTCTATAGTGCGAGTATTGAATGATTACCAGCCGTTATCAATTTTACATATCTATTTAGATATGACCAGACAAGTTGAATGCAAACTGGAAGAGTTAATCTTTACAATTTGTAACGTGGTGGTTTGTGAAAAGTGAACGTCTTATGTAACCAGAGTCTGTATTATATTGTCCCTATAGTCCGACTTGCTAAATATAGCGATTAGTGATTTCTTTTTAATTCTAATTGGTTAGGTAAGTTCATCAGAAAAAGTTATTTTTCTTGTTTTAACGTGTAAGGCTTATATTACTGCTATCCGTGTTTCACATTCATTCTAGTGATTTTGCTGTATGTATTGGTGCTGATTTGGGATGTGGCTATTGAGCGACATGGTCTGGCATCTCCATCTTATGATCTGGAGCCGCCGCTATCGAAGAAAAGACGCGGGGGCACGTACTGGAAAATTAACACCCACCTTACCAGCGAGGCCCCATCGACGTTGTGCCAGTTCATCATATCCTTACTTATTGATAGCTTATGTATAAAAGTGAAGGGGACACAGAGAACTTTGCCTGACCAATATTCTTGTTCCGTTTTGTTGTCCAATGCTTTTTCTCTGCTTTAAGTTACGGCATAGAGGGCAAAATTTCATCAAGAGTATGGATATTTCTGGTTCTCTCTACCATGCTCTTTGTAGACGCCAGATTGAGCGAATGAACACAAAATAATGGCCCCGGGACACGCAAATGCGCAATACACTTATCCCCATCCTCGTTGCGGTGTGCTTGTTTCTTACTGGTGTGTCTATTTTGAATTTTCAGCTCTGGTATTCCGCAAAAGCAGAGAGCCTGGCGGGGGCGAGGTACGCCGCTAACAACATTAATCATATTCTTGAGGAAGCGTCACAGGCGACTCGAACGGCAATGAAAATTGCCGAGAAGAGGTGTGATCTGGATGAACAATACCAACTAGGTACAGAGGCTGCGCTGAAACCACATCTGCGGACGATCATCATTCTCAAACAAGGTGCAGTCTGGTGTACATCGCTACCAGGTAATCGGGTTCTGCTATCCCGTATTCCTGTTATATCTGACAACAATTTGCTATTGGCTCCGGCGATCGACACCGTAAATAGATTACCCATCCTCCTTTATCAGATTCAATTCGCTGATACGCGTATCCTGGTGACAATTAGTGACCAGCATATCCGCGGGGCGCTCAATGTGCCGTTGAAGGGGGTGAAATATACTTTGCGCGTGGGGAATAGCATTATTGGACCGTCAGGAGATGTGACAACTCTCAATGGCAGCCATCAATTTTCTGGACGGGTAAATTCCACAGAATATCATTTCAGTATTATCTATAACCAACCGCCGCTATTTAATTTCACCAGACTTATCGATAAAGGTTTGGGTATTTTGATATTCAGCCTGTTAATCTCCTGTTCTGCTGATTTTTTGCTTGATAAATATTTTAACAAGAGTGACACGCCTGAAGAGATCCTGCGTAGAGCAATAAGCAATGGTGAAATTGTACCTTTTTACCAACCCGTGGTTAATGGCCGGGAAGGGACGTTACGCGGCGTAGAAGTACTTGCCAGGTGGAAACATCCTCGCGGAGGATATATTTCACCCGCAGCATTTATTCCACTTGCTGAAAAATCAGGGTTGATAGTTCCGCTCACCCAAAGTCTGATGAACCAGGTCGCCACACAAATGAACGCGATCGCAAGTAAACTGCCGGAAGGTTTCCATGTAGGGATTAATTTTAGCGCCTCACATATTATTTCGCCTACGTTTGTTGAAGAGTGTCTGAAATACCGGGACAGCTTCACGCGCCATGATTTGAATCTCGTTCTTGAGGTTACTGAGCGTGAAGCTTTGCATGTTGATGAAAACCTTGTCCAGCGACTAAATATTCTGCATGAAAATGGCTTTGTCATTGCGCTGGATGATTTTGGTACGGGGTACTCGGGACTTTCTTATCTCCATGATCTGCACATCGATTATATTAAGATTGATCACAGTTTCGTTGGTCGGGTCAACGCAGATCCAGATTCCACCCGAATTCTGGACTGTGTGCTGGATCTGGCGCGCAAACTTTCTATCAGTATTGTTGCCGAAGGTGTCGAAACGAAGGAGCAACTCGATTACCTGAACAAAAATAATATCACGTTTCAGCAGGGGTATTATTTCTATAAACCGGTGACGTATATTGAGTTAGTCAAAATTATTCTCTCAAAACCGAGGGTGAAGGTGGTTGTTGAGTAAATATGTACTAATTCACGTAGCATGATGATGTCTGGCTAAAAAATGATCGAAAAGACTCTGTGGTGGTGCAATTGTAGACAGATAATTAGCTCGTTGCGTCTTGTTACTATTGTTCATTATTTTGTTTGCTATAATTATCTGAAATTGTTTTCAGGATCGCCGTCAGTAGCATGAACAATAGTAATAGCCTGGATTATTTCACTTTGTATATCATCTTCTCCATCGCGTTTATGCTGATCACCATTCTGGTGATCCTGTTCGCCAAACCCAGCATCTGGCTGGGAGAAGTGCTGGTTACCATAAATTTAATCAATGCACTTGTTTGGTTGGTGATCAATTTACTTAACCGATTAAGAGAAAAGTTTGTAAGTCAAAGGGATCAACATTAATCTTTTTCATTATATTTTGATAATCTGGACTTATAGAATATTTGATCAGGCGTGTTTATAAGTCCAATCATTGAATAATTAATCGTTAAAACTGAAAAACTATCCGGGTTTAATTTGAGGAATTGCTTTAGCGGTGAGTAACGCGTATACGAATATGATTGCAGGGAAATAGTTTTTGTGAAGAATAAAAAACTAAATCAATAAAATCACCAAAATAAATAATCAGTGCTTCAGTATTGTCTGTAAGTCTGTTCACCCGCTAAAAATACACCGCGTCGAATCAATCGGCGCGGTGCTACATTATCGATTATTTTTTACCGATGGCACGCATGGTGTCATCAATTGCGGTAATTAACAGCATTTGCGGATCTTTGGCACAAACCTGATTCAGTTTTTCTACCACTTTGGCACTCAGTTCCGGTGATTGCTCAATCTTTAAATCACGGCTGGTAACGCTGGCGTTACCCATTACCGCAACGATATCTGCAACCTGTGCGCTGTCAGTTTTTGCCATTTCGTTGGCTTCTGCGCAGGTAATATAGGTTTCTGCTGGCAAACCATTCTTAATATTATAGTCCTGAGCCCAGGTCATTGGTGCGAAGACGAACAGCCCCGCCAGTAAAGCAAATTTTTTCATCATCATTCCTTATTTCATTTTACCCAGAATTGCACCACCCGTACCGCCAATTACGGCACCTTTAATTGCGCCTTCAAGACCATTGCCGGTCAGAACGCCAGTGACCGCGCCAACGGCGGCACCCACTTTTGCGCCTTTACGGGCATTTTTACCATCGTGGCCTTTTTCTGTTACTGCACCAACGCCAGCGCCCACTGCAGCACCTTTCAGTACGCCATTAACACCATTGCCAGTCAGTAAACCAACGCCTGCGCCTAACAGTGCACCTTTCGTGGTGCGATTCATATCCGCCATCGCTGGCGCGGAGCAGAGCAATGCTGAGATAAGCCCTAAGGCGAGTATTTTTTTCTTCAACTTAGATGTCCGGTATTTAGTAAGTTGCACACACAATAATTTCGTCTTCAATTAAGAACAGCTTAACTAAAGAACGCTCTCTATTATTCAGATAATTCAAAATGAGCGCGGTTTGTATAATAAGAATTATGGTTTTTGCTTGAATGGGAATAATCTTAAATAATAATTAACTCATTGATTTGAAATGTTTATTCAAGAAATGTCATCAAATGTTAACGTGGTATTGTAAAGGTAAGGTGATCTGAAATATCAATATTATTGTGTAATTTATATGTGAACAATATTTATCAGAAAACGTAATGTAAGTGATTATCTTCTGGCGGCAGTAATGTGAATCTGTTTGGCGGGGAAGGGGGTAGCCAGGCAGAGAAAAACTTAAATCGGATGTAATCTGACAGATACCTGTATAAATCACCGGTAACTGTCAGATCAGGTCTGAGCTAATACGGCTTATTTCAGCTCTTCTGCTTCCGGCAAGGTCACGTTAAGCTCAAGGATGGAAATATCACCATCTTTTTGCTCAAGCTGAACAGTCACCATCTCGGGATCGATTTGTACGTATTTACAAATGACATCAAGAATATCTTTACGCAACTGCGGCAGATAGTGCGGTTCTGCATCGCTGCGCCGGCGTTCAGCAACAATAATTTGCAACCGTTCTTTTGCAATATTGGCCGTGTTTTTCTTCCGTGAGAGAAAGAAATCGAGTAATGCCATAACTTATCCTCCGAACAAGCGTTTGAGGAAACCTTTCTTCTCTTCTTCAATGAAGCGGAAAGGGCGTTCTTCTCCCAACAGACGTTCTACGGTATCAGCATAGGCTTTACCCGCATCGGCGTTGATATCGAGAATAACCGGTTCCCCCTGGTTAGAGGCGCGCAATACTGATTGATCCTCTGGGATCACGCCGACGAGCTTGATGCGCAGGATCTCCAGTACGTCTTCCATGCTCAACATGTCGCCTCTGTTAACGCGGCCTGGGTTATAGCGCGTTAATAGCAGGTGCTCTTTAATCGGTTCTTCACCGTTTTCTGCTCGACGGGATTTCGACGCCAGAATACCTAAAATACGGTCTGAGTCACGAACTGATGAGACTTCCGGGTTCGTGGTTATAATAGCTTCATCTGCGAAATAGAGCGCCATTAATGCACCGGTTTCAATACCCGCCGGTGAGTCACAAACAATAAACTCAAAATCCATTGCTTTTAGGTCATCAAGAACTTTGGCGACCCCTTCGCGGGTAAGGGCGTCTTTATCGCGAGTTTGTGATGCCGGAAGAATATAGAGGTTTTCAGTACGCTTATCTTTAATTAAAGCCTGATTTAGCGTTGCATCGCCCTGAATGACGTTGACGAAATCGTAAACGACCCGGCGCTCGCAACCCATAATCAGGTCGAGATTACGCAAGCCGATATCAAAATCGATCACGACAGTTTTCTTTCCCTTCTGGGCCAAACCAGTGGCGATGGCCGCGCTGGAGGTTGTCTTTCCAACGCCCCCTTTCCCCGAAGTAACAACAATAATGCGTGCCATAAAAATTCCTTGTTAAAAAGGGATCAATTTAACGATTGAACGGTCAAAGCGTTTTCGACTAATTG
The DNA here is from genome assembly GCF_002965345.1 of Escherichia sp. MOD1-EC5950. NCBI lineage: Bacteria > Pseudomonadati > Pseudomonadota > Gammaproteobacteria > Enterobacterales > Enterobacteriaceae > Escherichia > Escherichia sp. MOD1-EC5950. Next base: position 294,793 of record NZ_PTSR01000002.1, on the reverse strand, counting down.
CAGCCGTGCCGCTTTGCCATAAAATTCTGCTGGGATTTTATCACTCAGCCAGTATTCACCTGCGATAGAGACCAGTTCTGCCATCAGGCTCGTACAAAATATTTGTGCTTCCCGATCACCACTTGCCCCCGCCAGCGCACGACCGCGCATCATGCCATAGACATGAATGTTACCATCTGCGATCAATTCTGCCCCTGCGCTAACATGACTTGTAACAATCAGATCACATTGTGGCGCATAAATGCGCTGACCGGAACGCACTGGGGTATCTATTAAGCGCGTTTTTGTGTCCGGCGTTGTATTTTTCGCAGGAGCCTGGGGGGCAGGAGCTGGACGCGGCGCTTTTTCCTTTCCTTCAGTCAGGATTGGCAACCCCATTTTTTCGATTTCAGCTTTCAGTTTCGCATTTTTGCAGCCACTGACACCAATGATCCGCAAGCCCGTTGCCGAGATAGCTTTATGCATTGCAGACCAGTTGACCTGTTCTTCGAGGCCACTGACATTGAGTACGATGGGGGCATGCTTTAAAAATGCGGGAGCCTGAGCGATTTTGTCTTCCAGCGCCTGATGAATAACCTTAGGTTCTGCCTCATGCAGATGAACCACAGATAAGGTGAAGCTGCTACCTTTAAGCTCGATTGGCGTGTTTGACATCCTGGCCTTACTCAATTAGCTAATTACCATCATCATCAGCGTGCGATGATATTACGAAGACTATAAGGCATGTTATAGTCTGGATTATATTGAGGCAAGTCACCCCCCCATTTATTCAGAGTAAAATTATGTTTTGTGTGATCTATCGAAGTAGCAAACGTGACCAGACCTATTTATATGTTGAAAAAAAAGACGACTTTTCGCGTGTTCCAGAGGAGCTGATGAAAGGTTTTGGTCAACCTCAACTTGCGATGATTCTTCCATTGGACGGGAGAAAGAAACTGGTAAATGCCGATATTGAGAAAGTTAAACAGGCATTAGCTGAGCATGGCTATTATCTTCAATTGCCACCACCTCCCGAGGATTTGCTGAAGCAACATCTTTCTGTGATGGCGAAAAATACAGACAGCACTAAAAAATAACCGATATCCGGCGGTGGCACCATATTTGTCGGAGCGGGTTTTAAGAACCACGATGAAGTGAGAGGAACGTTATGTATCAACATCACAACTGGCAAGGTGCGCTGCTGGATTATCCGGTGAGTAAAGTGGTCTGTGTTGGCAGTAATTATGCCAAACATATTAAAGAGATGGGGAGTGAAGTGCCTGAAGAGCCAGTGTTGTTCATTAAACCCGAAACGGCACTGTGCGATCTGCGCCAGCCATTGGCCATCCCCTCTGATTTCGGTGCGGTTCATCATGAGGTTGAACTGGCGGTGTTGATCGGCGCGACGCTACGCCAGGCCACGGAAGAGCATGTACGCAAAGCCATTGCCGGTTATGGTGTGGCGCTCGATCTGACATTACGTGATGTTCAGGGAAAGATGAAGAAAGCCGGGCAGCCATGGGAAAAAGCTAAAGGGTTTGATAACTCTTGCCCACTGTCCGGGTTTATTCCCGCTGCAGAGTTCACTGGCGATCCACAAAATACGTCGCTAGGCTTAAGTGTAAATGGTGTCGTTCGTCAACAGGGTACAACGGCAGATATGATCCATAAAATCGTTCCGCTGATTGCTTATATGAGCAAGTTTTTTACCCTCAAGCCTGGTGACGTTGTACTAACAGGCACGCCTGATGGTGTTGGACCACTACACAGCGGTGATGAACTGATCATCACTTTCGGTAGTCATTCGTTGACAACTCGCGTTTTGTAATACTTTTTGCCGCCTGAAAGAGGCGGCAATACTTGCAACGCTGTGCCAGACTGGTTATAAGGTGCGTTTTAACGTAATGGCGGAACACCTGATGAGCGATATACCTTTCTGGCAAAGTAAAACCCTGGATGAAATGAGCGATGCAGAATGGGAGTCGTTGTGTGATGGTTGTGGTCAGTGCTGTCTGCATAAACTGATGGATGAAGATACTGACGAAATCTACTTCACTAACGTCGCTTGCCGTCAGCTTAATATTAAAACCTGTCAATGTCGTAACTACGAACGCCGCTTCGAGTTTGAACCTGACTGCATTAAATTAACCCGTGAGAATCTGCCAACATTCGAATGGCTACCGATGACCTGTGCTTATCGGTTGCTGGCGGAAGGGAAGGCATTGCCAGGGTGGCACCCACTGATTACCGGTTCGAAAGCGGCAATGCATGGTGAGCGAATCTCCGTACGTCATATCGCGGTGAAAGAATCAGAAGTGATCGACTGGCAGGATCATATACTCAATAAACCTGACTGGGCACAGTGAGCAACTGAAACCGAAGGGATTACTTGTTTTGTGCATGGGGCATTGTTGGTGCATCAGAACTGAAATTAGCATCCAGAATTGCCAGTGGATTGCCATTATTGTCTGACACCCATCTGAGCAGAAATCTGCCCCATTTGTGCAGCAATGACCTGCGCTTAGTGCTCTACAAGCAAATGTGCGCCTTGATTTGTACACGTTACAAACACATAGCTGCTCTTTTTAGAATGTTGTTTCAGTTAGCACCAAATGAGCCAGGTGCATGCCGTTTACCACCTTTGTTATTTCTTGCCATCAAGTGAGGAACGAAGATGAACCTCAATATAAGGTTATTTACCTATTCTGGTAAAAGCCATCTGAATTATCAGCACATTAATAACGGCCTGCCTAAGATTGATCATCCGTATACCGCTTTCTGTTTCTGATGATGTGAAATGATCTTTAATCGCAAGATTGCATTTGATGGTAATTATCCATTTTTTGTATAAATATTTCCCCTGCTAATACATATATTTCGCCGTGCCACACTACTGTATTTATTACCAGTTTCCAGAGATTATGTATCTGCCTGTACGGGCATTTTCCAGAGAGACGATAATATCCCTCACAAGTGAGAGGGGTTTGATCTGATTTCGCTTTTTTGAGAGGGAGAATAGCTGTAAAAGGAGATTTGCTAATATAGCCGTTTAATTCGTCGAACCCGAACGCGGGTCTCATTCAGAACATATACAGATTTATGTTCTCACTGTTCGATCGTTCTTAACGGTATGTTTTTTTTGATTATGTCCGCAATGTGGTGGCCTGGTTGATGAAACTGGCACTGTATAGTGCCAGTCGCAACTTAGCTGGTCTGCTTTTTCATCATACTGAGAATGAACAACAGCGCTGCACACAACACCACCGAGGGGCCTGCTGGCGTATCGTAAAACGCGGAAAATGTTAAACCGCCCGTTACAGCAACCATTCCTACTACAACAGCGACACCAGCCATCTGTTCCGGCGTGCGGGCAAAACGGCGCGCAGTAGCCGCAGGAATAATCAACAGCGAGGTAATAATCAACGCGCCAACAAATTTCATTGCTACGCCAATCGTCAATGCGGTCACCAGCATCAACAACAATTTCACACGCTGTAATTTCACACCATCAACAAACGCCAGATCCGGGCTAATCGTCATCGACAGTAAATTACGCCATTGCCAGAACAGAATCGCCACCACGATAACCACGCCAATCGCAATAGCGATAAGATCTTCCGGTGTTACTGCCAGCAAATCACCGAACAGGTATGCCATCAAGTCAACGCGAATGTTAGACATCAGGCTGACGACGACCAGACCCAGCGACAATGCACTGTGCGCCATAATTCCCAATAACGTATCGATCGCAAGTTGTGGGCGCTTCTCCAGCCATACCAGGCCGCCCGCCAGCAGCAGCGTAACCGCAATCACCGCATAGAAAGGATTCACATCCAGTAACAAACCAAACGCGACTCCCAGTAAAGACGCATGAGCCAGCGTGTCACCGAAATAAGACATACGACGCCAGACAACAAACGAACCCAGCGGACCTGCAGCACAGGCCAGCATGATCCCGGCTAACCAACCGGGAAATAATAATTCAATCATGAGCGATCATTTCCCCGACGCAGAATAATTCGCCCTTGTAAATCGTGGCGGTGATTATGATGATGGCGATAGATACCTAGCTGTTCAGCACCCCGAGGTCCGAACATCGAAATAAATTCCGGATGCAGGGAAACGACTTCCGGTGTGCCGGAACAACAGATGTGATGATTCAGACAAAGTACTTCATCGGTTTTGGCCATCACCAGATGCAGATCGTGAGACACCATTAAAACGCCGCAATCCAGTTCGCGGCGCAGTTGGTCAATAAGGTCGTACAGCGCAACCTGACCATTCACATCCACGCCCTGAGTAGGTTCATCCAGCACTAATAATTGCGGTTGATTTAACAACGCGCGTGCCAACAATACACGCTGCGTTTCACCACCAGAGAGCTTTTGCATTGGCGCGTCAATCAGATGCCCGGCCTGAACGCGTTTCAGTGCAGGCAGAATGTCTTCTTTATGTGTACTGGGGCGTAAGCGTAAGAAACGGTTTACAGTTAGTGGCAACGTGGTGTCGAGATACAGCTTCTGCGGCACATATCCGATGCGCAGTTTTCCGTGGCGCTTGATAACACCTTCATCAGGTGTTACCAGTCCGAGCACAACCCGCACTAGCGTCGACTTACCGGCACCGTTCGGCCCAAGTAAGGTCAAAATTTTTCCAGGTTTAAGTTCCAGCGACACATCAGAGAGGACGCGGCGTTGGCCAAAAGAGACCGAAACATTTTCCAGGGAAACCAGACTTGTCATGTTAATTTTAGTCTTGCAGTAGTCATGAAATGTTATAATATCACACTTCTCATATTCATTACGATGATTGGTCGCATTATGTTACATAAAAAAACGCTTCTTTTCGCAGCATTATCCGCTGCTCTCTGGGGGGGCGCAACACAGGCCGCAAATGCCGCCGTTGTTGCTTCGCTTAAACCTGTCGGATTCATCGCTTCCGCCATTGCTGATGGGGTAACAGAGACCGAGGTATTACTTCCGGACGGTGCTTCTGAACACGATTATTCACTGCGTCCATCGGATGTAAAACGCTTACAGAACGCGGACTTAGTCGTTTGGGTTGGCCCGGAGATGGAAGCGTTTATGCAAAAGCCGGTGAGCAAATTACCAGAGGAGAAACAGGTAACGATTGCGCAGCTTGAGAATGTAAAACCGCTGCTGATGAAAAGTATTCACGACGATGATGATGATCATAACCACGCGGAAAAAAGTGACGAAGATCACCATCACGGCGATTTCAACATGCATCTTTGGCTTTCCCCAGAGATAGCGCGGGCTACAGCGGTTGCAATCCATGGAAAATTAGTGGAACTTATGCCGCAAAGTCGAGCCAAACTTGACGCCAACCTGAAGGATTTTGAGGCACAATTAGTTGCAACCGATAAACAGGTTGGTAATGAGCTCGCGCCGCTCAAGGGAAAAGGTTATTTCGTTTTTCATGATGCTTATGGCTACTTCGAAAAACAATTCGGACTGACACCGCTTGGTCATTTTACCGTTAACCCAGAGATTCAACCGGGCGCGCAGCGTTTACATCAAATAAGAACACAGTTGGTTGAGCAAAAAGCAACCTGCGTTTTTGCTGAGCCACAGTTCAGGCCAGCGGTCGTTGAAAGCGTCGCACGAGGGACATCCGTTCGTATGGGAACGTTGGATCCCCTTGGGACGAATATCAAACTGGGTAAAACAAGTTATTCAGAGTTTCTGAATCAATTAGCCAACCAGTATGCGAGCTGCCTGAAAGGAGATTAATGAGGAAGTGATTACGTGCAACAGATAGCCCGCTCTGTCGCCCTGGCGTTTAATAATTTACCGCGACCACACCGCGTTATGCTGGGGTCGCTCACCGTTCTTACCCTGGCCGTCGCTGTCTGGCGGCCCTATGTTTACCACCGCGACGCCACGCCAATTGTCAAAACAATTGAGCTGGAACAGAACGAAATCCGTTCACTCTTACCTGAAGCCAGTGAACCGATTGATCAAACCGCACAAGAAGATGAAGCCATTCCGCAGGACGAACTGGACGACAAAACCGCTGGTGAAGCGGGTGTGCATGAATATGTCGTTTCCACAGGCGATACGCTAAGTAGCATCCTCAATCAATATGGTATTGAGATGGGTGATATCACCCAACTGGCTGCTGCGGATAAAGATCTGCGTAACCTGAAAATTGGTCAACAACTCTCCTGGACATTAACCGCAGAGGGCGATTTACAGCGTCTGACCTGGGAAGTTTCTCGCCGCGAAACCCGTACCTATGATCGCACTGCTGCTAATGGTTTTAAAATGACCAGCGAAATGCAGCAAGGGGAGTGGGTTAATAATCTACTGAAAGGCACCGTTGGGTCGAGCTTTGTTGCCAGCGCCAGAAATGCTGGTTTGACCAGCGCTGAAGTGAGCGCAGTGATCAAAGCGCTACAGTGGCAGATGGACTTTCGGAAGGTGAAAAAAGGCGATGAATTTGCTGTATTAATGTCGCGTGAAATGCTTGATGGCAAACGTGAGCAAAGCCAGTTGCTGGGCGTGCGTTTGCGTTCTGAAGGCAAAGATTATTACGCAATCCGCGCTGAAGATGGCAAGTTCTATGACCGTAACGGTACTGGCCTGGCGAAAGGTTTCTTGCGATTCCCGACGGCGAAACAGTTCCGCATCTCGTCTAACTTTAACCCGCGTCGTCTGAACCCGGTAACTGGTCGTGTTGCACCACACAGAGGTGTTGATTTCGCGATGCCACAGGGTACACCGGTGCTTTCGGTGGGTGACGGTGAAGTGGTGGTAGCCAAACGCAGTGGCGCTGCAGGTTATTATGTTGCGATCCGTCATGGTCGTAGCTATACCACGCGTTATATGCACTTGCGTAAGATTCTGGTGAAACCGGGGCAGAAGGTGAAACGTGGCGATCGTATCGCGCTATCCGGTAACACCGGGCGTTCAACCGGACCACACCTGCACTATGAAGTATGGATCAACCAGCAGGCCGTAAACCCGCTGACGGCGAAACTGCCGCGTACCGAAGGGCTGACAGGTTCCGATCGTCGCGAGTTCCTGGCGCAGGCCAAAGAGATTGTGCCGCAGCTACTGTTTGATTAATTAACATCCATTCGCAGCCGGTACGCAGTCAGTACCGGCTTTTTTATTTGGTGCGGGGCAAATTGCGCCGCTACACTATCAGCAGATTGATTTTTGCCTTATCCGAAACTGGAAAAGCATGGAAACGAAAAAAAATAATAGTGAATACATTCCTGAGTTTGATAAATCCTTTCGCCATCCGCGCTACTGGGGAGCCTGGTTGGGCGTGGCGGCGATGGCCGGTATTGCTTTAACACCTCCGAAATTCCGCGATCCCATTCTGGCGCGACTCGGGCGTTTTGCCGGACGACTGGGAAAAAGCTCGCGCCGTCGTGCGTTGATCAACCTGTCCCTCTGTTTTCCGGAACGTAGCGAAGCCGAACGCGAAGCGATTGTTGATGAGATGTTTGCCACAGCGCCCCAGGCGATGGCGATGATGGCGGAACTGGCGATACGTGGGCCGGAGAAAATTCAGCCGCGCGTCGACTGGCAGGGGCTGGAGATCATCGAAGAGATGCGGCGTAACAACGAGAAAGTGATCTTTCTGGTGCCGCACGGCTGGGCAGTGGATATCCCCGCCATGCTGATGGCCTCGCAAGGACAGAAAATGGCGGCAATGTTCCATAATCAGGGCAATCCAGTTTTTGATTATGTCTGGAACACCGTGCGTCGTCGTTTTGGCGGACGTCTTCACGCGAGAAATGATGGCATTAAACCGTTCATCCAGTCGGTTCGTCAGGGCTACTGGGGCTATTATTTACCCGATCAGGATCATGGCCCGGAGCACAGCGAATTTGTTGATTTCTTTGCAACCTATAAAGCGACGCTGCCCGCGATTGGTCGTTTGATGAAAGTGTGTCGTGCGCGCGTCGTACCGCTGTTTCCGATTTATGATGGCAAGACGCACCGTTTGACGATTCAGGTGCGCCCGCCGATGGACGACTTGTCAGAAGCGGATGATCATACGATTGCGCGGCGGATGAATGAAGAAGTCGAGATTTTTGTTGGTCCGCGACCAGAACAATACACCTGGATTTTAAAATTGCTCAAGACCCGGAAGCCTGGTGAAATCCAGCCGTATAAACGTAAAGATCTTTATCCCATCAAATAAAAAAAGCCTCTCACGAGGAGAGGCTTCCGTTAGTTGATAAGTTCAAGTTTGCCTGATGAGTAATTTTATCGAGCCTACAGACGATTTGTAATCTTTTGAATTATCAAGGTGTTGTAGGCCGGACAGGGCGTTTACGCCGCATCCGGCAACTTACTTACTCAACAGTTAAAATACGCGTGGTATTGGTAGAACCCACGGTACTCATTACGTCGCCCTGGGTGACGATGACCAGGTCGCCGGACATCAGATAGCCTTTATCGCGCAGCAGATTTACCGCTTCGCTGGCCGCAACTACGCCATCACTTGCACTGTCAAAATAGACCGGCGTGACACCACGATAAAGCGCAGTCAGGTTCAGGGTACGCTCATGACGAGACATGGCGAAAATTGGCAGACCGGAACTGATACGGGAGGTCATCAGCGCGGTACGACCAGACTCGGTCATGGTGATGATAGCGGTAACCCCTTTCAGGTGGTTAGCTGCATACATCGCGGACATGGCGATTGCTTCTTCCACATTATCGAACTGAACGTCCAGACGGTGTTTAGAAACGTTAATGCTCGGGATTTTTTCAGCACCCAGGCAAACGCGCGCCATCGCAGCAACTGTTTCTGAAGGGTATTGGCCCGCAGCGGTTTCTGCAGACAGCATCACGGCATCAGTACCATCCAGCACGGCGTTTGCCACGTCCATAACTTCTGCACGGGTTGGCATCGGGTTGGTGATCATTGACTCCATCATCTGGGTCGCTGTAATTACCGCACGGTTAAGCTGGCGCGCACGACGGATCAACGCCTTCTGAATGCCGACCAGTTCCGGATCGCCAATTTCAACGCCGAGGTCACCGCGTGCGACCATCACCACGTCAGAGGCGAGGATAATGTCGTCCATTGCATCCTGGCTGCAAACGGCTTCCGCACGTTCAACCTTGGCGACAATTTTCGCATCACAACCTGCGTCGCGTGCCAGACGGCGGGCATAGTTCAGATCTTCGCCACAGCGCGGGAAGGAAACTGCCAGATAATCCACGCCAATCAGTGCTGCAGTCTGAATATCAGCTTTATCTTTTTCGGTCAGTGCTTCAGCCGACAGACCGCCGCCGAGTTTGTTGATCCCTTTATTGTTAGAGAGAGGGCCACCGACAGTGACTTCGGTGAACACTTTCATGCCCTGAACTTCCAGCACTTTTAATTGTACGCGACCGTCGTCCAGCAGCAGGATGTCGCCAGGCACGACGTCAGCAGGCAGACCTTTATAGTCGATACCGACTTTTTCTTTATCGCCTTCACCTTTACCCAGGTTAGCATCCAGCAGGAATTTGTCCCCAATGTTGAGGAACACCTTACCTTCTTTAAAGGTAGATACACGAATCTTTGGCCCCTGAAGGTCACCCAGAATAGCCACATGACGCCCCAGTTTTGCGGCAATTTCACGAACTTTATCTGCGCGCATTTTGTGATCTTCAGGCGAGCCGTGAGAAAAGTTCATACGTACAACGTTTGCGCCGGCAGCGATAACTTTTTCAAGATTATTATCGCGATCAGTAGCCGGGCCTAACGTGGTAACGATTTTGGTTCTGCGAAGCCTTCTGGACATGTAATACTCCGTTGACTGAAACAACAAGGTGTTGCTTGAACATGAAATTCGCATAAATTAAAACGATAACGGTTCTAAATTAAACACATGCGAATGTCGTATAAGGATAGAACAGTGACTATCGTTTCAGCGATCGTCACTTAAATTAAGTAACTGCTTATCAAAACGCGATTCCTTGAGAGCTTCCTTGACCCGCTTCAAGTTATCTCTGAATTTTGTTCCGCGTCGCAAAGTAAATCCTGTTGCCAGCACATCTATCACGGTCAACTGTGCAAGTCGAGAGACCATGGGCATATAAATGTCAGTATCTTCCGGTACATCGAGGGTAATTGCCAGCGTTGCTTCCCGGGCGAGTGGCGTTCCCGCTGAGGTGAGGGCAATCACCATTGCGTCGTTTTCTCGCGCCAGTTGCGCCAGTTCAACCAGATTTTTTGTTCTGCCGGTGTGGGAAATCAGCACAACGACGTCACCATCACTACAATTCATACAACTCATTCGTTGCAGTACGATATCGTCCGAGTAGATCACCGGAACATTGAAGCGAAAAAACTTATTCATCGCATCGTGGGCAACGGCAGCGGAAGAACCTAATCCAAAAAAGGCAATTTTCTTCGCCTGGGTGAGGAGATCAACGGCACGATTGACGGCGGATTTATCCAGCGAGTGACGGACGTGATCAAGAGTAGCCATTGCCGACTCAAATATTTTCCCTGTGTATGATTCAACGCTGTCATCTTCATTGACGTTGCGATTAACATAAGGAGTGCCATTCGCCAGACTTTGCGCCAGATGCAGTTTAAAATCAGGAAAACCGCGAGTGTCCATGCTGCGACAGAAACGATTCACCGTCGGCTCGCTAACATTGGCTTCCAGCGCCAGAGCAGCAATACTCGAATAGATCGCGTTGTCGGGCGAAGCAAGAATGACCTCGGCAACTTTGCGTTCTGATTTGCTCAAATGTTCCAGTTGAGACTGGATTTTTTCCAGCATATTCATGATGTAAAGAGACTCACGGGTAATGACGATTTCCGCACTGAAAGAAATCGAAATGCAGTTTTGTCAGATATTACGCCTGTGTGCTGGGTTAATGACAAAAGCAGATAAAAAAGTTGTTATTTTTTTTCATAACATGATCAGTGTCAGATTTTTACCCAATGGAAAACGATGGTTTTTTTATCAGTTTTGCCGCACTTTGCGCGCTTTTGCTGTAATCGCACGGGTGGATAAGCGTTTACAGTTTTCGCAAGCCCGTAAAAGCAGTACAGTGCACCGTAAGAAAATTACAAATATACCCAGGCTTAAGTACCGGGTTAGTTAACTTAAGGAGAATGACATGGCGGTAACGCAAACAGCCCAGGCCTGTGACCTGGTCATTTTCGGCGCGAAAGGCGACCTTGCGCGTCGTAAATTGCTGCCTTCCCTGTATCAACTGGAAAAAGCCGGTCAGCTCAACCCGGACACCCGGATTATCGGCGTAGGGCGTGCTGACTGGGATAAAGCGGCATATACCAAAGTTGTCCGCGAGGCGCTTGAAACCTTCATGAAAGAAACCATTGATGAAGGTCTGTGGGATACCCTGAGTGCGCGTCTGGATTTTTGTAATCTTGATGTCAATGACACGGCCGCATTCAACCGCCTTGGCGCGATGCTGGATCAAAAAAATCGTATCACCATTAACTACTTTGCCATGCCACCAAGCACCTTTGGTGCGATCTGCAAAGGGCTGGGTGAGGCAAAACTGAATGCTAAACCTGCTCGCGTGGTCATGGAAAAACCGCTGGGAACATCACTGGCGACTTCGCGTGAAATTAACGATCAGGTAGGCGAATATTTCGAGGAGTGCCAGGTTTACCGTATCGACCACTATCTGGGTAAAGAAACGGTACTGAACCTGCTGGCGCTGCGTTTTGCTAACTCTCTGTTTGTGAACAACTGGGACAATCGCACCATTGATCATGTTGAGATCACGGTGGCAGAAGAGGTCGGAATCGAAGGGCGCTGGGGGTATTTTGATAAAGCCGGTCAGATGCGCGATATGATCCAGAACCACCTGCTGCAAATTCTTTGCATGATTGCGATGTCTCCGCCGTCCGACCTGAGCGCCGACAGCATCCGTGATGAAAAAGTGAAAGTACTGAAGTCATTGCGTCGAATTGACCGCACCAATGTGCGTGAAAAAACAGTACGCGGGCAATACACCGCAGGCTTCGCTCAGGGCAAAAAAGTACCAGGCTATCTGGAAGAAGAGGGTGCGAATAAAAGCAGTAACACGGAAACCTTCGTGGCTATCCGCGTCGACATCGATAACTGGCGTTGGGCTGGCGTGCCGTTCTACCTGCGAACAGGTAAACGTCTGCCGACAAAATGCTCTGAAGTTGTGGTCTATTTCAAAACACCAGAACTGAATCTGTTCAAAGAGTCGTGGCAGGATCTGCCGCAGAACAAACTGACTATTCGTCTGCAACCCGATGAGGGCGTGGATATCCAGGTGTTGAATAAAGTCCCTGGTCTTGATCACAAACATAATCTGCAAATCACCAAACTGGATCTGAGCTATTCAGAAACCTTTAATCAGACGCATCTGGCTGATGCTTATGAGCGTCTGTTGCTGGAAACGATGCGCGGTATTCAGGCGTTGTTTGTGCGTCGCGATGAAGTGGAAGAAGCGTGGAAATGGGTAGATTCCATTACTGAAGCATGGGCGATGGACAACGATGCGCCGAAACCGTATCAGGCCGGAACCTGGGGCCCGGTTGCCTCGGTGGCGATGATTACCCGTGACGGTCGCTCCTGGAATGAGTTTGAGTAATATCTCGACTTATCCTTACGGGTTATTTTACCGGTAACATGATCTTGCACAGATTGTAGAGTAATTTTTACACTTTTGAGCCTCGTGTGGATTCACCCACGAGGCTTTTTTTATTACACTCACTGAAACGTTTCTGCCCTATGAGCTCCGGTTACAGGCGTTTCAGTCATATTTTTCTTGAGTGAAACGCATTGTGAATCACCCTGCTCTGACAACTCAATTTCAGGAGCCTTTATGAATCCACAATTGTTACGCGTAACAAATCGAATTATTGAACGTTCTCGCGCGACTCGTTCTGCTTATCTCGCCCGGATCGAACAAGCGAAAACCTCGACCGTTCATCGTTCGCAGTTGGCATGCGGTAATCTGGCACACGGTTTCGCCGCTTGCCAGCCAGAAGACAAAGCCTCCCTGAAAAGCATGTTGCGTAACAATATCGCCATTATCACCTCCTACAACGACATGCTCTCTGCCCACCAGCCTTATGAACATTATCCAGAGATCATTCGTAAAGCACTGCATGAAGCTAACGCGGTCGGCCAGGTGGCGGGGGGTGTTCCGGCAATGTGCGATGGTGTCACCCAGGGGCAGGACGGAATGGAGCTGTCGCTGTTAAGCCGCGAAGTGATTGCCATGTCGGCGGCGGTGGGGCTGTCTCATAACATGTTTGATGGCGCGCTGTTCCTCGGCGTGTGCGACAAGATTGTCCCAGGGCTGACGATGGCTGCACTGTCGTTCGGTCATCTGCCTGCGGTATTTGTGCCATCAGGCCCGATGGCAAGTGGTTTGCCAAACAAAGAGAAAGTTCGCATTCGCCAGCTTTATGCTGAAGGAAAAGTGGATCGTATGGCGCTGCTGGAGTCAGAAGCCGCGTCTTATCATGCGCCGGGTACGTGTACTTTTTACGGTACAGCCAACACCAATCAGATGGTGGTTGAATTTATGGGGATGCAGTTGCCAGGCTCTTCTTTTGTTCATCCGGACTCTCCACTGCGTGATGCATTAACTGCAGCCGCTGCGCGCCAGGTTACACGCATGACCGGCAATGGTAATGAATGGATGCCAATCGGTAAGATGATCGATGAGAAAGTGGTGGTGAACGGTATCGTGGCGCTGCTGGCAACAGGTGGTTCCACTAACCATACAATGCACCTGGTGGCGATGGCGCGTGCGGCGGGTATTCAGATTAACTGGGATGACTTCTCTGATCTTTCTGATGTCGTACCGCTGATGGCGCGTCTCTACCCGAACGGCCCGGCCGATATTAATCACTTCCAGGCGGCGGGAGGCGTACCGGTGCTGGTGCGTGAACTGCTCAAGGCGGGTCTGCTGCATGAAGATGTGAATACGGTAGCGGGTTTTGGTCTTTCTCGTTATACCCTCGAGCCGTGGCTGAATAACGGTGAGCTGGACTGGCGAGAAGGTGCAGAAAAATCGCTCGACAGCAATGTGATCGCTTCCTTCGAACAACCTTTCTCTCATCATGGTGGGACAAAAGTGTTAAGCGGTAACCTGGGCCGTGCGGTTATGAAAACCTCCGCTGTACCCGTTGAAAACCAGGTAATTGAAGCGCCTGCGGTTGTTTTCGAGAGCCAGCATGACGTTATGCCAGCCTTTGAAGCGGGTTTGCTGGACCGTGATTGTGTGGTTGTTGTTCGTCATCAGGGGCCAAAAGCGAACGGAATGCCAGAATTACATAAACTCATGCCGCCACTTGGTGTATTATTGGACCGGCGTTTCAAAATTGCGTTAGTTACCGATGGACGCCTCTCCGGTGCTTCAGGTAAAGTGCCGTCAGCTATCCACGTAACACCAGAAGCCTACGATGGCGGGTTACTGGCGAAAGTGCGCGATGGAGACATCATTCGTGTGAATGGACAGACAGGCGAACTGACGTTGCTGGTAGACGAAGCGGAACTGGCTGCTCGCGAACCACACATTCCTGACCTGAGCGCGTCACGCGTAGGAACAGGACGTGAATTATTCGGCGCCTTGCGTGAAAAACTGTCCGGTGCCGAACAGGGCGCAACCTGTATCACTTTTTAAGACGACAAAATTTGTAATCAGGCGAGAGAAAACTCTGATGAAAAACTGGAAAACAAGTGCAGAATCAATCCTGACCACTGGCCCGGTTGTACCGGTTATTGTGGTAAACAAACTGGAACACGCGGTGCCAATGGCAAAAGCGTTGGTTGCTGGTGGCGTGCGCGTTCTGGAAGTGACTTTGCGTACCGAGTGTGCAGTTGATGCTATCCGTGCAATCGCCAAAGAAGTACCGGAAGCGATTGTGGGTGCTGGTACTGTGCTGAACCCACAGCAACTGGCAGAAGTGACCGAAGCAGGCGCACAGTTCGCCATTAGCCCGGGTCTGACTGAACCACTGCTGAAAGCAGCGACTGAAGGCTCCATTCCTCTGATTCCAGGTATCAGCACTGTTTCTGAACTGATGCTGGGTATGGACTACGGCCTGAAAGAGTTCAAATTCTTCCCGGCGGAAGCTAATGGCGGCGTGAAAGCACTGCAGGCGATCGCAGGCCCGTTCTCCCAGGTTCGTTTTTGCCCGACTGGTGGTATTTCTCCGGCTAACTACCGTGACTACCTGGCGCTGAAAAGCGTGCTGTGTATCGGTGGTTCATGGCTGGTTCCGGCGGATGCGCTGGAAGCAGGCGATTACGACCGCATCACTAAGCTGGCACGTGAAGCAGTAGAAGGCGCGAAGCTGTAAAAGTCAAAATGCCCGATCCATGATCGGGCATTTTTGCAGCGTGTTTCTGACGGACTTAACCTTGTACTTTCACCTGTGCGGCGGCGTGCTTCGCGCGTTCAATTGCCTCATCAATGCTCTCCGCTGTAGCCAGCGTCACACCCAGACGACGGCTGCCATCAATTTCCGGCTTACCAAATAAACGAATCTGCAAACCTGCGCCAACGGCATTCTGCACATTATCAAACGTGACATTCTGACTGGTCAGTTGCGGCAGGATAACAGCAGAAGCGGCAGGGCCATTCTGACGAATCCCGCCAACAGGCAGTCCGAGGAACGCGCGTACATGCAGGGCAAATTCCGAGAGATCCTGAGAAATTAACGTCACCATCCCGGTGTCATGCGGGCGAGGGGAGACTTCACTGAAAATCACCTCATCGCCACAGACAAACAACTCCACACCAAACAGACCATAGCCGCCCAGCGCCAGCACCACTTTGCGGGCAATCTCCTGCGCACGTTCCAGAGCCAGTGGACTCATTTGCTGCGGTTGCCAGGATTCGCGATAGTCACCATCTTCCTGACGATGACCTATTGGTGCACAGAAATGGACGCCATCCACCGCACTGACGGTTAGTAGGGTAATCTCAAAGTCAAACTTAACCACGCCTTCAACAATCACGCGGCCCGCCCCGGCGCGACCACCTTGCTGGGCGTACTCCCACGCCTGAGCAAGCTGGTCGGCAGAGCGAATAAACGTCTGCCCCTTGCCGGAAGAACTCATGACCGGTTTAACGATACAGGGATAGCCAATGGCGGTAACCGCCTCGCGGAAAAGACTTTCGCTATCGGCAAAACGATACGTTGAAGTGGGAAGCTGAAGTTCTTCTGCCGCCAGGCGACGGATCCCTTCGCGATTCATCGTTAGCTGAGTCGCACGAGCGCAGGGGACAACATTCAACCCTTCCTTTTCAAGCTGGATCAGCATATCGGTGGCAATAGCTTCGATCTCCGGCACGATATAGTGCGGTTTTTCCAGTTCAACCACACGGCGCAACGCATCGCCATCCAGCATATTGATGACATGAGAACGATGCGCGACATGCATGGCTGGCGCGTCGGCATAGCGATCGACCGCAATCACTTCTACACCGAGGCGTTGGCACTCGATGGCTACTTCTTTACCCAGTTCACCGGAGCCTAATAACATCACGCGAGTTGCTGCCGGACGCAGCGCAGTGCCTAATAACGTCATAACGAATATCCCCTGATTAATTCCGCGCGCAGTATAAACGAAAACGTTTGCTTATGTCTTTATTGCTTGATTGCTCGTGTTGATTTCAAGACCGAAAAGAATTATACTGTATAAAATTACAGTTATTGTGAGAGGCTGCAAATGGCGGTTGAAATTAAATACGTAGTCATTCGTGAGGGCGAAGAGAAGATGTCGTTTACCAGCAAAAAGGAAGCCGATGCTTATGACAAAATGCTTGATACGGCGGATCTGCTCGACACCTGGCTGACAAATTCTCCAGTACAAATGGAAGACGAGCAACGTGAAGCGCTTTCGCTGTGGCTGGCAGAACAGAAAGATGTGCTTAGCACGATTCTGAAAACTGGTAAATTACCGTCTCCCCAGGTGGTCGGTAGTCGCTCTGATGTGGCAGATGAGACACACGCCGCCTGAAGCCACTTGCGCTCCTGATAATTTGTACCATGCTTTCTCCTGAATCATTGTGCTATGGAGAAAAACATGAAAAAAAGAGGGGCGTTGTTGGGGCTGTTACTGCTTTCTGCCTGTGCATCAGTTTTCGCTGCAAATAACGAAACCAGCAAGTCGGTCACTTTCCCAAAGTGTGAAGGTCTGGATGCTGCCGGAATCGCTGCGAGTGTAAAACGCGATTATCAACAAAACCGCGTCGCGCGCTGGGCAGACGATCAAAAAATCGTTGGTCAGGCCGATCCGGTAGCGTGGGTCAGTGTGCAGGATATTCAGGGTAAAGATGATAAATGGTCAGTTCCGCTGACAGTGCGTGGTAAAAGCGCTGATATTCATTATCTGGTTAATGTGGACTGTAAAGCGGGAATGGCGGATTACCAGCGTCGTTAATTGCTGTCAGTCATTGCACATAACCCCTGGCGGATGCGGCGCGAGCGTCTTATCCGCTCTATAACGCACCAGATCCCGCAGGCCTGATAAGGCGCGACAGCGTCGCATCAGGCAATCAGCATAAGGCAACTCCAATTACGGCTACAAACCTCTACCATCGCAATTACCCTAAATAACCCGATCACCATTTTCCGTGGCTGGCTTCCTTGCTGTCCGCTAATTTGCGCATCTTTTGCCTCAATATACACTTTCTGACATCCTCATCCGCTATGCTACAGGCATTAAAATGGTTATTGAGGAGCAAACATGGCTAACTGGTTAAATCAACTGCAATCCCTTCTCGGGCAAAACAGTTCTTCTACCTCCTCGTCTACGGATCAGGGATTGGGCAAACTTTTAGTGCCGGGCGCATTAGGCGGGCTGGCTGGGTTACTGGTAGCGAATAAATCAGCACGTAAACTTTTAACGAAGTATGGCACGAACGCGTTGCTGGTAGGCGGTGGCGCGGTGGCTGGTACGGTGCTGTGGAACAAATACAAAGATAAAATTCGCGCGGCGCACCAGAACGAACCGCAATTCGGCACCCAGAGCACGCCGCTGGATGAGCGCACGGAACGTTTGATCCTCGCGCTGGTATTTGCCGCTAAAAGTGATGGTCATATTGATGCCAAAGAGCGTGCGGCTATCGATCAGCAATTGCGTGAAGCGGGTGTGGAAGAGCAGGGCCGTGTTCTTATCGAGCAGGCAATCGAACAGCCATTGGATCCTCAGCGTCTGGCCCTGGGGGTTCGAAACGAAGAAGAGGCGCTGGAAATCTATTTCCTGAGCTGTGCAGCTATTGATATTGACCATTTTATGGAGCGTAGTTACCTGAATGCACTGGGCGACGCGCTGAAAATTCCCCAGGATGTTCGCGAAGGGATCGAACGCGATCTCGAACAGCAAAAGCGTACTTTGTCTGAATAATCCTTCTCTCTGTATAGCCCTATATTTACGTTTTTCGGGCTATACAAACTCGCACAGCTAGTTGAACCGACTGATTTTATCTGCCTGCTACCTTTCGATTTTCACTTCATAACGTGTCATCATCGCTGCAATGACTGTCCTGTTTCGCTTGCATCCCGGGTGAGTTTTGCCACCCTTATAAGATGCTTCAACCAGAAAGAACAATAACATGCTACCAAAAGCTGCTCGAATTCCCCATGCCATGACGCTTCATGGTGATACGCGTATCGACAATTACTACTGGTTGCGGGACGACACGCGCTCGCAGCCGGAAGTACTGAATTACCTGCAACAGGAAAATAGTTACGGGCACCAGGTGATGGCTTCGCAACAAGCCCTGCAGGATCGGATACTAAAAGAAATCATTGAGCGTATCCCGCAAAGAGAAGTCTCTGCGCCTTATATTAAAAACGGTTATCGTTACCGGCATATTTATGAACCCGGCAGTGAATATGCCATTTATCAACGCCAGTCTGCATTCACTGAAGAGTGGGACGAATGGGAAACGTTGCTTGATGCCAACAAGCGGGCGGCACACAGTGAATTTTATTCTATGGGCGGCATGGCTATAACGCCCGATAACACCATTATGGCGCTGGCAGAAGATTTCCTTTCCCGACGCCAGTACGGCATCCGTTTTCGCAATCTTGAAACGGGCAACTGGTATCCCGAACTGCTGGATAATGTGGAACCCAGCTTTGTCTGGGCGAATGACTCATGGACTTTTTATTATGTGCGTAAGCATCCGGTAACTCTGCTGCCTTATCAGGTCTGGCGGCACGCCATCGGGACTCCGGCATCGCAAGATAAACTGATCTACGAAGAAAAAGACGATACTTTTTATGTCAGTTTGCATAAAACGACATCAAAACACTATGTGGTTATTCACCTTGCCAGCGCCACGACCAGTGAAGTTCGTCTGCTGGATGCCGAGCTGGCCGATGCAGAACCGTTTGTCTTTTTGCCGCGGCGTAAAGATCACGAATACAGTCTCGATCATTATCAGCACCGCTTTTATCTACGCTCTAACCGTAACGGCAAAAACTTTGGTTTATATCGTACCCGAATGCGTGAAGAGCAGCAGTGGGAAGAGTTAATTCCGCCACGCGATAACATCATGCTGGAAGGATTTACGCTGTTTACCGACTGGCTGGTGGTTGAAGAGCGCCAGCGTGGGTTAACCAGTCTGCGGCAAATCAATCGCAAAACGCGGGAAGTTATCGGTATTGCTTTTGACGATCCGGCTTACGTCACCTGGATTGCCTATAATCCGGAACCTGAAACTTCGCGATTGCGTTACGGCTATTCCTCCATGACCACGCCAGACACGCTGTTTGAACTGGATATGGACACCGGTGAACGCCGCGTATTAAAACAAACTGAAGTGCCCGGTTTTGATGCAGAGAATTACCGTAGTGAACACCTGTGGATCACCGCCCGTGATGGCGTCGAAGTTCCGGTTTCGTTGGTTTATCATCGCAAACATTTCCGCAAAGGGCACAACCCGCTGCTGGTGTACGGATATGGTTCTTACGGCGCAAGTATTGATGCCGATTTCAGTTTTAGTCGCCTGAGTTTGTTGGATCGCGGCTTTGTCTACGCCATTGTGCATGTTCGTGGCGGTGGTGAACTGGGGCAGCAGTGGTACGAAGATGGCAAATTCCTGAAAAAGAAAAATACTTTCAATGATTATCTTGATGCCTGCGACGCACTGTTAAAGCTGGGTTACGGTTCTCCTTCGCTCTGTTATGCGATGGGTGGTAGCGCGGGTGGCATGTTGATGGGGGTCGCTATCAATGAACGACCAGAATTGTTCCACGGCGTTATTGCCCAGGTGCCGTTTGTCGATGTGGTGACGACGATGCTTGATGAGTCGATTCCGCTCACTACGGGCGAGTTTGAAGAGTGGGGGAATCCGCAGGATCTACAATATTACGAGTACATGAAAAGCTACAGCCCGTATGACAATGTCACGGCGCAGGCTTACCCACATTTGCTGGTGACGACAGGTTTACACGATTCACAGGTGCAATACTGGGAACCGGCAAAATGGGTGGCTAAATTGCGCGAGCTTAAAACAGACGACCATCTGTTGCTGTTATGTACCGACATGGACTCGGGGCATGGCGGCAAATCCGGTCGCTTTAAATCTTACGAAGGTGTGGCAATGGAATATGCTTTTCTGGTCGCGCTGGCGCAGGGAACATTACCTGGTCAGCCAGCGGCTTAAGCATCCGCCAAATAGTGCTTCAAGGTTAAACGCAGTTCCGGGCTCATACTGTCGAGGTTATTAAACAACCAGCGCAGATAGCCCGGATCGCGCTCTGCAACTTCTGATACCGCTTTGCCGCGATACTTGCCAAACGTGAATGTCGTTAACAATGACGGACGCCCGGTGATATCCGCCATTTGTTCTACCGTCCAGCCGGATGTGTTCATAATATCGATAAGTAAGGCCGCGGTGATGTAACAGTCATACAGCGCACGGTGGTGATGCAGCCCCGGCGGCGTTTGCACATTGAGCTTACGTGTTTTATACAGCGCCATGTTGCTGTACTTGATCCCCGGCCACAAACGACGGGCCAATTTCATCGTGCAGATCCACTCACCGGGCATTTCAGGCAGTACACGGCGGTCAAAGCTGGCGTTGTGGGCGACATACCATTCACTACCGTAGTAGTGTGGGAGCACGTCTTCAATCCACGGTTTGTCAGCAACCATGGCTTCAGTAATACGGTGGATCGCCATAGCCTGCGGAGTGATAGGGCGGTCGGGGCGAACCAGGTGGCTCATAGGGTTAACGATTTTCCCGTCAACAACATCAACAGAGGCAATCTCCACGACCCCTCCCTGTAAACCGCAGGTTTCAGTATCGATAATACGCAACATGGCAAAACTCCGGGTCGAAAACGCCTAGCGTAATGGAATGATATCGCCTTGCCAACCCTGCGATGTACGCTGACCAACTAACAATAACGAACCGTAATCGGCGCGGACGATGAGGCGACCATATTCATCCCACAATGCACTATTACCGCGGGCATTAGCCATTAGAACAGCGATGGAATATTGATGTGAGAAAAATTGTAAGTGGCGAGTAGAAGTCAATAAATCTGGCTCGCTGATGCACTGACCGGTGGTAAAGAGTGAGCAGCTCGGGTCCATATCAATACCTTCAGGTTGTCCATCCACCACCGTGATGGTTTTGGAATGTCGCCCCAGGCATGCTCCGTGACTTTGATGATAAATTGCTGGCGCATTCATCCACGGTGCAAATACGGCAATTCCACGAATAAATCGATCGTTATATTCAACGGGAAGGCCGGTAATAATGGTCATTCGATAAGTCATTGCGGCATAACAAAGCGGGTCTAATAGCGAGAGGTCGGGCGGGGCAGGAAGAGGGCGTCGTTTATAATCACATCCCAGTAGAGAAAGCGAGGGGAAAACCAAAAGTTCACACTGCTGTCTGGCGGCAGCCCTCACGAACTCCAGATGATGGGCTACCTGCTCAGTGAGTGAGGCTTTACGAGGCTCATATTGTGCTGCTGCGACTTTCCTGCATGACATGATGACTTCCTTTTCACAGTGTCCGCAAATATTGGTGAGAATAAGAAAATACTCATAATTTAGCAGGCATCATGTAAGGAAGTGTAACTTAATATAAGGTTTATTTAAGTTTAGGTTCGTAAGGTAAACGTGACAGATTTACAGAGGTGAGACGGTGGGCGATAAGGCGCTCACGAAACCAGCTTCGCAGGTGTTCTGGTTGTTCACGTTCAACCGCTTCAGCAATCACCGGCATATTGTAACGTTCTTTAAATGCTACCCCGGCGGCCGCCAGATCGACATTAACTTTATCCATTTCAGTTTGATCCAGTTTGGCCAGATTCTTCAACATGCTGTGTCTCCTCATTAATCGCGGGCAAAAGTTACTAAGAGTTAGCCAGGATGGCAAGCCGGAATTGATGATCCTCGACTCTATCATTAGACAAGGTTATGCTCTGTAAAAAAGTTATTACAAAAAGGAATAGATAATATGGCTTCAACTGCACGTTCCCTTCGTTATGCGCTGACATTTCTGACAGCTTCGCTGGGAGTACCTTCTGCCTGGGCGCATGCGCACTTGACGCATCAGTATCCTGCGGCGAATGCTGAGGTTATCGCTGCTCCACAGGCCATTACTTTAAACTTCTCTGAAAGTATTGAACCCGGGTTCAGCGGCGCAAAAGTCATTGGCTCAAAGAATGAAAATATTAAAACGTTACCCGCGAAGCGTAATGAACAGGACAAAACCCAATTGATTGTTCCGCTTGCCGACGCCCTGAAGCCCGGGAGTTATACCGTTAACTGGCATGTTGTTTCGGTGGACGGGCATAAAACCAAAGGGCAATACACCTTTACAGTGAAATAAAGCATGTTGGCGTTTACCTGGGTCGCACTACGATTTATCCATTTTATCTCCCTGATGCTGGTCTTTGGCTTCGCGATGTATGGAGCATGGCTGGCACCAGTAACAATTCGTCGATTACTGACGAAACGTTTTCTGCGTATACAACAGCACGCCGCCGTCTGGAGTTTGAGCAGTGCCGCTGCGATGTTCGCCGTTCAGGGAGGGTTGATGGGCGCGGGATGGCCGGATGTGGTGTCGTTGAACATTTGGTTGTCGGTGTTACAAACACAGTTTGGTGGTGTCTGGATTTGGCAAATCGTTCTCGCCCTCGTTACGCTGACCGTGGCTCTGATGCAACCACGGAATATGCCTCGTTTGTTGTTTATGTTAACTACCGCGCAATTTATTTTGATGGCGGGAGTAGGACACGCGACATTAAACGAAGGATTAACGGCGAAAATCCATCAGACGAATCACGCCGTACATCTGATCTGTGCGGCGGCATGGTTTGGTGGCTTGCTGCCGGTCGTCTGGTGTATGCAGTTGGTGAAAGGGCGTTGGCGACGTGAGGCCATTCATGCACTGATGCGATTTTCCCGGTGTGGACATTTTGCTGTGATAGGTGTACTGGGCAGTGGTGTGCTTAATACATTGTTAATCACTGGATTTTCCCCCACACTTGCGACGTACTGGGGGCAGCTTTTATTACTTAAAGTCATACTGGTAATGGTTATGGTGGCCATCGCGCTGGCAAATCGTTATGTTCTTGTTCCGCGCATGGGGCAGGACGAAGACCGTGCGGCACCCTGGTTTGTGTGGATGACTAAACTCGAATGGGCGATAGGTGCGGTAGTGCTGGTGATTATCAGCCTGCTTGCGACTCTCGAACCTTTTTGATGGATTACGAAAATGATGAAAAAAAGTATTCTGGCGTTTCTGTTACTCACCAGTTCGGCAGCGGCGTTGGCGGCTCCGCAGGTGATTACCGTCAGCCGTTTTGAAATGGGTAAAGACAAATGGGCGTTTAATCGCGAAGAG
Source organism: Escherichia sp. MOD1-EC5950 (assembly GCF_002965345.1). Taxonomy (NCBI): domain Bacteria; kingdom Pseudomonadati; phylum Pseudomonadota; class Gammaproteobacteria; order Enterobacterales; family Enterobacteriaceae; genus Escherichia; species Escherichia sp. MOD1-EC5950. Next base: position 270,977 of record NZ_PTSR01000002.1, on the reverse strand, counting down.
GTGATGCTGACCTGTCGTCCGGGCAATGCTTTGTATGTCATTAACCCAAGTACCCTGGTGCAGTATCCTTTAAACGATATCGCACAAAAGGAAGTAGCCAGCGGGAAGACTAAAGCCCAGCCCATTTCGGTGATCCAGATTGATGATCCCAATAAACCAGGTGAAAAAGTGAGTCTGGCACCGTTTATTGAAAGAGCAGAGAGACTCTGTTAATTATCTATAGTAATTTTTTGATTTTAAATAAAAAACCGCCCGGGTGCTTTCACCAGAACGGGCGGTTTTTAACATTTTAGAGGATGATAAACGCGCTTTTTTTCTGACCACTTTACGCGCGGACTGGAAAACCTGGCGTCGTCATCTATTCTTAAAAGGCAAGGCAACTAAGCCTGCATTAATGCCAACTTTTAGCGCACGGCTCTCTCCCAAGAGCCATTTCCCTGGACCGAATACAGGAATCGTGTTCGGTCTCTTTTTATCTATAAAGCCAGTTTGATAATGGCATTACTGCTTTTCCCTCACTGACTTCACAATCAACCATAACACACACTCTACTGCTTCAGTCCAGGCTTTTTTAACATTTTTGTTAAAATAATGTGATCTTATGCGCGGGAGTAAGGAATTGATGAAACAGGCAGGCCACATCTATCAGAGAATTGATGGTAGTCAGTGGCGACATATTTGGCTGGTGGGTGATATTCATGGCTGCCTGGCGCAACTGCGAGAGAAATTATGGTTCTGCCGGTTTGACCCGTGGCAAGACTTGTTAATCTCGGTTGGTGACGTTATCGATCGTGGCCCGGAGAGTTTGCGTTGCCTGCAATTACTGGATCAACGCTGGGTCAGGGCGGTAAGAGGCAATCATGAGCAGATGGCGATGGATGCGCTGGCATCGCAGCAGATGTCTTTGTGGTTTATGAATGGTGGCGACTGGTTTGCCGCACTGACAGAGCACCAACGTGAGCAAGCGAGAAGGGCGCTGGAAAAGTGCGGGTCTTTGCCGTGGATAATTGAATTAAGCTGTAGTAGCGGACTGCATGTCATCGCCCATGCGGATTACCCCAATGATATTTATGAGTGGCATAAGGAAGTCGATCTGCATCAGGTGTTGTGGAGTCGCTCGCGATTGCGTGAAGGCCGAAAAGGGCAGGGAATTACCGGCGCTGATCATTTCTGGTTTGGTCATACGCCATTACGCCATCGCGTAGATATCGGTAACTTGCATTATATTGATACCGGCGCGGTCTTTGGTGGAACACTCACGTTGGAACGACTCCAGTAATTAAAAGTCACTGTAATCTTGCGCAGGCCGCCAGAACCCATCAATAAAATCTTCAACGGGAAAACAGCCACCGTGACGGATCCGTTGATCGTCCATTGAGTAGAGGCACTGCTGTTCCGTATTGTAGACATCAACCACAATATCTTCACAACCAGCGTCCAGATAGCAAACAAAAAGTACCAGCGCGAACATTTCATCCTCGAAGTGCGTTGCCGTACCGTTAAGTTTAGGAGAGATTTTACAACGGGAAAATAACCGGGATAAATAACCCGTCATGCCGACGGGTTCTTTTTGGATCAGGCAAGACGCATAATCCAGGCATCGGACTGTTGATCGTAGCGGGTACGGTAAAGGACAGAGTGTTCGCCGTTTAGCAGGGCAGGAATGCTGGTGTCGGCGTCCCAGGCATCCAGTTGCATACATAAATCCGGGTCAGATTTACAGGGAATGGTCAACGTTCGGTCACCAGGCGATTCGCCGTGTAACTCGCCGTCATCGATTTCAAAAGCGCCTATGCGCACACTGGTTTTCATCTTCGTGCTCTCCATTGAAGTGCTGGTTGTGGTACGACCAGTCCGATCGCACCATTTTTCAGCCTAGTCAAGGCAGTCAGATTCGCCAGTCAAAACGTGCGCTTTTTGTGTACTGTCAGGCTTTACCCGTAAAAAGTTTTCCGTCGCGCACTAGCTCACGCGGGTAACTGTTTTTCAGTCGCGAGCCAATACGTTTGGCTAAACCGATTGGCTGGCGCTGGAAGGTGACCAACACATCATCCCCGGTTGGTGCGGTCTGCGGGTAAACATCGCGCCCGCGATACCACTCTTCTGCTTCTTGTGGTGTTAGCTCAAACGCGTTAGCGTGGTCGGGTGAGGCAAGGGCAATGACCGCTTCATGCTGCCAGCGGTAACCTTTGTTATGCGTTTCGGCAAGTTTTACTCCCAGACGAGAAAATCGGACTTTACCGATCAACGCTTCAATGCCCACCGGGAATAACCAGATTTCTTTATCACGCTGCCAGAGACGCAGGTTTTTGTCCCACTGTAAGCCAACATTCGCAGCCGCCTGCCGAATTTGTGCGGTTTCGCGATCTTTCACTGGGCTAAACGGGAAATTGCCCACTTTGTATTTCGGTGCGGGTAAGGCAGGAATGGCCTGAGTTTTACGCAGACGAGCAACGAAGAAGCCTTCGCAGTCATAAATTTGTGGGAAGACGTGCAAGAAGCCTTCTTCGGTCAGCGCTTTTTTTGCATCAGGGAAGAGATCGCCCAACGGCAAAAACTCTACTGCATCGGGATAAGTCTCTTTCAGCCACAGGCAAACGGCCTCGTTTTCGTCACGGTTTAAGGTACAGGTCGAGTAAACCAGCGTACCGCCAGGACGTAAGGCATGAAATGCACTGTCAATCAGTTCACGCTGGGTGGCGGCGATTTCCAGGTTGCTTTCCGGTGACCAGTTTTTCAGCGCGTCGGGGTCTTTACGTACCACACCTTCACCGGAGCAGGGAGCATCCAGCAAAATGGCGTCGAACATTTCTGGCAACGCTGCACCAAACACGCGGCCATCAAAATGCGTTAAAGCTACATTACTGATACCGCAGCGGCTGATATTGGCATATAACACCTTTACCCGGCTGGCGGAAAACTCATTGGCAAGGATCGCGCCTTCATTATTCATACTCGCAGCAATCTGCGTGGTTTTTGATCCCGGCGCAGCCGCCACATCCATCACCCGTTGCGGGGAGTTACCATCGGCAAACAACGCCGCAACCGGTAACATCGAACTGGCTTCCTGAATATAAAACAGGCCACTTAAATGTTCGGCGGTACTGCCCAACGGTAATGCCTCTTCATCGTCGCGTTCAATCCAGAAACCCTCCTTACACCAGGGAACCGGTGTTAACGTCCAGCCGTAAGGTGCGGTTAATTGCAGGAAATCAGCAACGGAGATTTTCAGCGTATTAACGCGAATGCTGCGGCGCAACGGGCGCTGGCAGGCGGCGAGAAAATCATCAAAAGAGAGTGTCGAAGGCATCGCTTCGCGCATTTGCGTCAGAAAGGCGTCCGGGAAATAAACGGTGTGTTGAGCCACAAGTATGTACCAGCGGAAAAAAACAGGCGCGCAGTTTAGCATAAACGCTCCGGCGCAGGCACGCCGGAGCAGGAGGAGATTAACGAGGCAGGGCGGTGCCCCATTCACGCCACTCTTTCGGTTCGCTTTCCAGCAACAGGAAGTGTTTGCCTTCCTGAGCTTTCGGTGCCAGTGGCGTTCCTGGTGGGGTAGCGAAGGCGATCCCTCCACGGATAAACTGATTAAAGGTGCCGGTTTTCACCACACCACCCGTCAGGCCAAAGTCCAGACTGTAGCCCGATGCCAGCCAGAAGACGGAATTGTTACGCACCAGGTGCTGGTATCGCTTACTGATGCGCATCGCAATCATCACCCGATCTGACAATGTCCCCAGCGTCATTCCGGTAACCGTACCTACTTCCAGACCACGGAACAGTACCGGAGTACCAATGCCTAATGACCCAGCTTCTGGCGCTTCAACAATAATGCTTAAGCCATCAAGGTAACGAGAATCGGTAATGGTGGCTTCTTGCAACTCAAAGTCACGGCGAGGATTACCCCGACCAGGTTCGACATTGATATACGGCTGAAGGATGGTATCAAGGTGCTCAACGCCCGCTGCCGAAATCTGTGGTGTGACCACCGAGAAGCGCGTACCTCCGCGGGCGAAGGTCTGGACATATTCTGGATAGAGCACCGCTTTTGCCTGTACTTCATTGCGTGCGGTGATCAGATCCAGCGTCTGGATCTGCCCGATATCAATACCGAGATAGCGAATTGGCATACCAACAGCCAGTTTTCCGGCATCGAAAGCATGGAGCGTAATCTGCCCGCCAACCGCACGAGCGGCTGTTTCGGAAGCATATAGAATTCGCTTGTCGCCTTTACGCTGACTGGCGCTGGCACCGCTGAGGTTATCGAAACTGATAGCCCCCTTTAATGCCCGTGAAAGCGGTGATGCCTGTACGGTCAGGCCGCTGCCGTTAAGCTGAACTTTTGCGCCACCTTCCGCCCAGAACACACTGTTGCTGGTCAGGAGATTGCGATATTCCGGCTTAATATGCAGATCGATATCAAAGGCATTGGCCCGAGGACGTACGGTAATAACTTCACCAACCTCAAATTTGCGGTACAGCACTACCGATCCCGCCTGCACATCTGGCAGCGTTTCCGCGCTCAAACTCACGGTCGTTGTAGGCAAATCGCTCAGGCTGTTTTCCAGGGCTTTTTCCAGATTGGCATACAGCGGATAGCTGGCTTTCATCTCGCCTTTTTCGCCCGGCAGAATGCGGATGCCACCGTTGAGCCATTCTGAGGCGCTGGCACCGAGGAACTCGACGCCATCCAGTCCCACTTTCACGTCAACACGGCTATTAACGACAAATTTGCTGTCACCTTTTACCAGTTCACGATGCTGCGGTTCGATGGCAACGGTAAAGGTGACGCCTTTGCTGGTAAGTTTACGTTCAATTACCTGGCCTACCTGTACACCATGCAGAATTAACGGCTGACCGGCATCAATACCGTAACTTTCCGGCGCGGTCAGGGTCAGTGTCATAACATCCGGTTCATGCAGCAGGGCTTTCTCGCCAGGCACAACAACAAACTCTTTGCGTGGCTCGCCATTACCTGGCACCAGTTCGAAGGTTTTGCCGGTCAGTAGGGAACTCAGATTGGCATCGCTGAGGGATAATTTCGGGTTACGTAACTCAATGCGAGTATTTTCACGAAGTAGGGTAACTACGCTGGGATCAACGGTCATTTCACCAGTAACTTTGCCACCTGGATTTAAATTCAGTTTGGTCAGTTGCCCGACTTCCAGTCCCTGGTACATGAGCGGCGTTGAATCGGCGCTTAATCCGACTCCGTTTGGCAGTTCCAGTTTTATGAGCACCCCACGCTGGCTGTGGGCGAGATCTTCATACAGACCAAAGGTATCTTCCGGATCGGCAGGTTTCGACTCTTCCGGCGAGTCGAAGGCAATCGCACCGTTAACCAGAGCAGCCAGACTTTCCAGTTTCACCTTCGCGCCACTGATACTGACATTGGCATCAACGCCAGAAACGTTCCAGAAGCGACTGCCTTTTTTCACCAGGTCGGTAAAGCGCCGCTCAATCAGGACATCAATCACCACGCCTTGCTTATTGGGATTGATCGCATAGTCATAGACTCGCCCCACCGGGATTTTGCGGAAATAGACCAACGAGCCGCTGTTCAGCGAACCAAGATCGGGGGCTTGCAGATGGATCATAAGATCACCATTATCCAGCCGATATTTGGGCTGGGTATCGAGGGCGACAAAGTGATCTTGCTCTTTACCTTTACCTGGCATCATGCCGATATAGTTTCCGCCGACCAGCGCATCCAGCCCGGAAACACCTGCCAGCGAAGCTTTTGGCGTCACCAGCCAGAACTGCGTCTCTTCGCGCAACGCATCTTTCATATCGGACTTGATGCTGACCTTCACTTCAATCTTACGCAGATCGTCGCTCAGACTGACATCCTGCACCGTTCCGACTTCAACGCCCTGATAGCGAACAGGTGTGCGACCCGGAACAATGCCATCCGCCGACATAAAATCGATGGTGACGGTATTGCCTCGATTCTGATAACTCCCCCAAATTAGCCAACCGGCTATCATTAGCGCGATGAATGGCAGTAGCCAGAAAGGTGAGATACGGCGTTTAGTTTTAATTTGCGCTTCAGTCGTCGAAGCGGGCGTTTCCTGACTCATGTGCATCCCAAAGTAAGCGGCTGTCCAGCCATTCCACTGCAAGAATAGTCAAAATAACCGCTGCGCCGAAATAAAACGCAGCCGGTCCCATAGTAAAAGCGAGGATTTGATCGCGATTAATCAGCGACATGGTTAAAGAAATGACAAACAGATCCAGCATCGACCAGCGGCCAATCCAGGTCACTATTCGCAGTAACATTATTCGTGTACGTAACCCCTGTTGGCACTTAAAATGAATGCTCAACAATAAAGTGAACATAACAATCACTTTGGTAAATGGCACCAGAATACTGGCGATAAATACGATTCCGGCAACGGCAATATTGCTGTTCGCCAGCGACATAATCCCGGAAAGGATCGTATCTTCTTGTCGACCACCGTTCAGATAAATGATCGAAATAGGTAACAGGTTGGCAGGAAACAACAAGATGATTGAAGCTAACAGCGCCGCCCAACATTTTTGAATACTATGATGGCGACGCAGGCGAAGCGGGATATGGCAACGGGGACAGCGACCGCGCGGATCAGGGTAGCCGGTAAAGTGACACCCCAGACAAACGCGTAGTTTTTTATCCCTACGCGTGGCAGGGCGTTCAGGGTAAAATCGCTCCCACAACTGTTCAACATTAAGATGTGACAACGTCACCGTCGTTAAAATAACCAGCGCTACAAAAGAGAATAGGCCGACACCGGCCTGGATATGGGCATAGTCCTGCACCTTTATAGAGGCAACGGCAATGCCGACCAGGTAGATATCCAGCATTACCCACTCTTTCAGCCGCTCAAGCATCAGCAACACCGGACGTAAATTCATTCCCAGCCGATTACCAAACCACAACCAGGCAATAGATGTCACCAGAATGAGGGGGGCACCGATAACGCAGAAAAAAACCATTGCGCCCGTTACCGCATCTCCCTGTTTGGTCATTTGCCAGATGCCTTGCATTACGTTGGCGTCAATACGAATACCTAACAACCAGATATGCAATAGTGGTTCGCCCCACGCAAAAGGCATCAGCAACAGCATTGTGAAGGCCATTGCCGCCAGGCGCGTTAGCGACCAGTCGCGTCCGTCACGGATTTTTGCCTGGCAGCGTGGGCAATAGGCACTTTGGTGTGAATTTATCTCTGGCAGGCTGAACAGCATGTCACATTGCGGGCAGCGTTGGTAATCACCACGCGGCAACGCTTCGCCAATTGATCTCACTGTTATTTTTTTTGTTGGCGTAACTTGTGGGGTGTAAAGAGCCATGACGCGCCAAATGTAATAAGAATTAACACTAATCTTAACTCATGATGGGAATGATCTTGAGCATTAACGCATTTAATGCTTATTTTAATAGGCTGGCAGTTCCAGGTAAGACAACCAAGTGATTATATAATGAACAAAACAGAATTTTACGCGGACTTAAACCGCGACTTTAATGCGCTGATGGCGGGAGAAACCAGTTTTCTGGCAACACTGGCTAATACCAGCGCGTTATTATACGAACGTCTGGCCGACGTAAACTGGGCGGGGTTTTATCTACTCGAAGATGAGACGTTGGTTCTCGGACCGTTTCAGGGCAAAATTGCCTGCGTAAGGATCCCCGTCGGGCGCGGCGTGTGTGGCACCGCGGTTGCCCGTAACGAAGTACAGCGAATCGAGGATGTTCACGCATTCGATGGGCATATTGCCTGTGATGCGGCGAGTAATTCTGAAATTGTTCTACCGTTGGTGGTGAAAAATCAGATTATTGGCGTTCTCGACATCGACAGTACCGTCTTCGGTCGCTTCACCGACGAGGACGAACAAGGCTTACGTCAGCTTGTGGCACAGCTTGAAAAGGTGCTTGCAACGACGGATTACAAAAAATTCTTTGCGAGCGTCGCAGGATAATCAACGGATAACGTAGCATTTACTGATGGCGTCATTATAATGACGCCTGTTCATGCCTGCGCTTGTTGGCTACGTCCGTTGTAATCAGGAAATTTCATGGAAAATCAACCTAAGTTGAATAGCAGTAAAGAAGTAATCGCGTTTCTGGCCGAACGTTTTCCCCACTGTTTCAGTGCGGAAGGTGAAGCGCGTCCGCTGAAAATCGGTATTTTTCAGGATTTGGTCGATCGTGTTGCCGGGGAAATGAACCTGAGCAAAACGCAACTGCGATCCGCTTTACGTCTCTACACTTCGAGCTGGCGCTACCTGTATGGTGTTAAACCAGGCGCGACGCGTGTCGATCTTGACGGCAACCCTTGCGGTGAGCTGGACGAGCAACATGTAGAACATGCTCGCAAGCAGCTTGAAGAAGCGAAAGCGCGCGTTCAGGCCCAGCGTGCTGAACAGCAAGCTAAAAAACGCGAAGCTGCCATCGCTGCTGGTGAGAAAGAAGATGCACCACGTCGTGAACGTAAACCACGTCCTGCTGCGCAACGCCGTAAAGAATGCGCCGAGCGCAAACCTCGTGCGCAAAAACCGGCTGAGAAAGCGCCAAAAACAGTAAAAGCACCTCGCGAAGAACAGCATACCCCGGTTTCTGACATTTCAGCTCTGACTGTCGGACAAGTCCTGAAGGTGAAAGCTGGTCAAAACGCGATGGATGCCACCGTATTAGAAATCACCAAAGACGGCGTCCGCGTCCAACTGAATTCGGGTATGTCTTTGATTGTGCGCGCAGAACACCTGGTGTTCTGAAACGGAGGCCGGGCCAGGCATGAACATGTTTTTTAGGCTTACCGCGTTAGCTGGCCTGCTTGCAATAGCAGGCCAGACCTTCGCTGTAGAAGATATTACGCGTGCTGATCAGATTCCGGTATTAAAGGAAGAGACGCAGCATGCAACTGTGAGTGAGCGCGTAACGTCGCGCTTCACCCGTTCCCATTATCGACAATTCGACCTCGATCAGGCGTTCTCGGCCAAAATCTTTGACCGCTACCTGAATCTGCTTGATTACAGCCACAACGTGCTGTTGGCTAGCGATGTCGAACAATTCGCGAAAAAGAAAACCGAGTTGGGCGATGAACTTCGTTCCGGCAAACTCGACGTTTTCTACGATCTTTACAATCTGGCGCAAAAACGCCGCTTCGAACGTTACCAGTATGCGTTGTCGGTACTGGAAAAACCGATGGATTTTACCGGTAATGATTCTTATAACCTTGACCGCAGCAAAGCGCCCTGGCCGAAAAATGAGGCTGAGTTAAACGCGCTGTGGGACAGCAAAGTTAAATTCGACGAGTTAAGCCTGAAGCTGGCGGGAAAAACGGATAAAGAAATTCGTGAAACCCTGACGCGTCGTTACAAATTTGCTATTCGCCGCCTGGCGCAAACTAACAGCGAAGATGTTTTCTCGCTGGCAATGACGGCTTTCGCACGCGAAATTGATCCGCATACCAACTACCTTTCCCCGCGCAATACCGAACAGTTCAATACTGAAATGAGTTTATCGCTGGAAGGTATTGGCGCAGTGTTGCAAATGGATGATGATTACACCGTTATCAATTCGATGGTGGCGGGTGGTCCGGCTGCGAAAAGTAAAGCGATTAGCGTTGGTGACAAAATTGTCGGGGTCGGACAAACCGGTAAACCGATGGTTGATGTGATCGGTTGGCGTCTTGATGATGTTGTTGCCTTAATCAAAGGGCCGAAGGGCAGTAAGGTTCGTCTGGAAATTTTACCTGCGGGTAAAGGCACTAAAACCCGCACGGTGACGTTGACGCGTGAGCGCATTCGTCTGGAAGACCGTGCCGTTAAAATGTCTGTGAAGACGGTTGGCAAAGAAAAAGTCGGTGTGCTGGATATTCCGGGCTTCTATGTTGGCTTGACGGACGATGTCAAAGTTCAACTGCAGAAACTGGAAAAACAAAATGTCAGCAGTGTCATCATCGACCTGCGTAGCAATGGTGGCGGTGCGTTGACTGAAGCGGTATCGCTCTCTGGTTTGTTTATCCCATCAGGTCCGATTGTGCAGGTTCGCGATAACAACGGTAAAGTCCGTGAAGACAGTGATACCGACGGCCAGGTCTTCTATAAAGGCCCGCTGGTGGTGCTGGTTGACCGTTTCAGTGCTTCGGCTTCGGAAATCTTTGCTGCCGCAATGCAGGATTATGGTCGCGCGCTGGTTGTGGGCGAGCCGACATTTGGTAAAGGCACAGTCCAGCAGTATCGCTCTCTGAACCGCATCTACGATCAGATGTTGCGCCCAGAATGGCCTGCGTTAGGCTCAGTACAATATACAATCCAGAAATTCTATCGCGTTAACGGTGGCAGTACGCAACGTAAGGGCGTAACGCCAGATATCATCATGCCTACGGGCAATGAAGAGACGGAAACGGGTGAGAAATTCGAAGATAATGCGCTGCCGTGGGATAGCATCGACGCAGCAACCTATGTGAAATCAGGAGACTTAACGGCATTTGAGCCGGAGTTGTTGAAGGAACATAATGCGCGTATCGCGAAGGATCCTGAATTCCAGAATATCATGAAGGATATCGCTCGCTTCAACGCCATGAAGGATAAGCGTAACATCGTCTCTCTGAACTACGCCGTGCGTGAAAAAGAGAATAACGAAGATGATGCGACGCGTCTGGCGCGGTTGAACGATCGCTTTAAACGCGAAGGAAAACCGGCATTGAAGAAACTGGATGATCTGCCAAAAGATTATAAGGAGCCGGATCCATATCTGGATGAGACAGTGAACATCGCGCTTGATTTGGCGCGTCTGGAAAAAGCCAGACCCGCGGAACAGCCCGCTCCCGTCAAGTAACATCAATCAGGCACAAGAAATTGTGCCTGATTTTTTAACAGCGGCAAGATGCCGTAAATCAGATGCTACAAAATGTAAAGTTGTGTCTTTCTGGTGACTTACGCTCTATCCAGACTTGAAAATAGTCGAGTAACCCATACGATGTGGGTATCGCATATTGCGTTTTGTTAAACTGAGGTAAAAAGAAAATTATGATGCGAATCGCGCTCTTCCTGCTAACGAACCTGGCCGTTATGGTCGTTTTCGGGCTGGTACTGAGCCTGACAGGGATACAGTCGAGCAGCGTTCAGGGGCTGATGATTATGGCCTTGCTGTTCGGCTTCGGTGGTTCCTTCGTTTCGCTTCTGATGTCCAAATGGATGGCATTACGATCTGTTGGCGGGGAAGTGATCGAGCAACCGCGTAACGAAAGGGAACGTTGGCTGATCAATACTGTTGCAACCCAGGCGCGTCAGGCTGGGATTGCTATGCCACAAGTGGCTATCTACCATGCGCCGGACATTAACGCTTTTGCAACCGGTGCGCGCCGGGATGCCTCTCTGGTTGCTGTCAGCACGGGTTTGTTGCAAAACATGAGCCCGGATGAAGCCGAGGCGGTAATTGCCCACGAAATTAGCCACATTGCTAATGGTGACATGGTTACCATGACGCTGATTCAGGGCGTGGTGAACACCTTTGTTATCTTTATTTCCCGTATTCTGGCACAACTGGCCGCTGGCTTCATGGGCGGTAACCGCGACGAAGGCGAAGAGAGTAACGGCAACCCGCTGATCTACTTTGCAGTTGCGACGGTACTGGAGTTAGTGTTTGGTATTCTGGCGAGCATTATCACCATGTGGTTCTCGCGTCACCGTGAATTTCACGCTGATGCCGGTTCAGCCAAATTGGTTGGCCGTGAAAAAATGATTGCTGCGCTACAGCGCCTGAAAACCAGCTATGAACCGCAAGAAGCAACCAGCATGATGGCTTTCTGCATTAACGGTAAGTCAAAATCGCTGAGCGAGCTGTTCATGACCCACCCGCCGCTGGATAAACGTATTGAGGCTCTGCGCACGGGTGAATACCTGAAGTAAGATGAAATAAATACTCAAAAAGCGCGTCCAGGTTGACGCGCTTTTTTTATGCCTGGGATCGTGGCTGGGTGATCCGTAAACCACTAACACCGGCAGCGATTACTGCCAGAATAGCCGCGGTCATCAGCGAGACGTGCGTACCATTATCACCAAACTGATTTAACATCAGTGCCACCAACGCTGCGCCACTACTCTGACCAAGCAGACGAGCCGTACCTAACATGCCACTGGCACCGCCGCTACGTTCCCGCGGGGCGGAAGTAATAATGGTGTGGTTATTGGGTGACTGGAATAATCCAAAACCGGCACCGCACAAGATCATAGGCCAGATGATATTGATATCGGCAGGTGAAGCAGGCAAGAGAACCAGCGAAAAAAGCCCCGCCGCCATAATAAACAACCCTAAAGCTCCAAGTAACCCAGCATGCACGCGTTCTATCAGATAACCTGCCAGCGGTGCCATCACCATTGTTGCCAGCGGCCATGGGGTCAGAAGTAGACCTGTTTCCACTTCACTACGTCCGAGCACCGTTTGCAGATAAAAGGGCAGGGAGACCATTGCCAGCATCTGTGCGCAGAAAGAGCAAATAGACGTGCAAATAGACAGTGAAAAAAGCGGAATACGCAGTAAATCCACTGGCAACAGCGGCACGGGAAGAGAAAGCTGACGACGAATAAAGAAAATACCAACGACAACCATTACCGCCAGTTCTACACCAATCAACGTCAGCGATTGCCCCTGAGCAAAACCACTCAACGCGGTAATAAGCAGACCAAATGTTAACGCGTTCATCACGGCGCTGGGCAGGTCAAAACGTGGTTTACTGGCACGAGAACCATTAGGTGGCAGAAAACGCATTGCCAGAAGCAGGGCGATAATACCCAACGGTACGTTGATTAAAAATAGCCACTTCCATGACGCGATGGAGAGGATTACCGCGGCGATAGTTGGCCCGGCAGCAGAGGAGACGGCGACAATAAACGAGTTAATTCCCATTCCCCGCCCCAGAAAACGCTGTGGATAGATTAGCCGGATAAGAGCAGTATTGACGCTCATTAGTGCTGCGCCACCAAAACCTTGTATTACACGCGCCAGAGTTAGCATTTGCAGCGAATCAGAAAGGGCACAGAACAACGATGACAGCAGAAATACGACCAGGCCGCATTTATAAATGCGTCGATAGCCAAACATATCTCCCAGAAACGAAAACGAAAGCAGGGAGACGACAATCGCGATTTGATAGGCATTCACAACCCAAATAGAACTGGCTGGCGTGGCGTGAAGATCAGTAGCAATAGTTGGCAAGGCGACGTTGGCGATAGCGCCGTCGAGGACCGCCATCGAAATACCGATAATAATGGTTAAAATCGCGCCGTATCGCTGAGGCAACGGCAGGCCATCGGCCTGAACTTTTGGCATAGGAATTTTATATCTTTGGATGATAATCAACAGGGTTATGATTCTAGCACTGATATTCACGGCGGATGTCGCAGAATTGTAACTAACCGGCAAAAGATGGATTGCGACCACCCAGGCGCGAAATTATAATAAAAAACAGTTCTGATTTTTATAAAACACTCGCAATGAGGTGATAAATGGCTAACGCAGATCTGGATAAACAGCCTGATTCTGTATCTTCTGTACTGAAGGTTTTTGGCATTTTACAGGCGCTGGGCGAAGAGCGCGAAATAGGGATAACCGAGCTGTCACAGCGCGTCATGATGTCAAAAAGCACCGTTTATCGCTTTTTACAGACCATGAAAACCCTGGGGTATGTGGCGCAGGAAGGGGAGTCGGAGAAATATTCTCTGACCCTGAAATTGTTTGAGTTGGGGGCTCGTGCCTTACAAAACGTCGATCTCATTCGTAGCGCAGATATCCAGATGCGCGAAATCTCCCGCCTGACGAAAGAAACCATCCACCTTGGCGCACTGGACGAAGACAGCATTGTTTACATCCACAAAATTGACTCTATGTACAATTTGCGCATGTATTCACGGATTGGTCGTCGTAATCCGCTTTACAGCACCGCGATTGGTAAAGTGCTGCTGGCCTGGCGCGATCGTGATGAAGTGAAGCAGATCCTTGAGGGCGTTGAGTATAAACGCAGTACCGATCGTACCATTACCAGTACCGAAGCGTTACTACCGGTGTTGGACCAGGTGCGCGAGCAAGGTTATGGGGAAGATAACGAAGAGCAGGAAGAAGGACTACGCTGTATCGCGGTTCCGGTATTTGACCGCTTTGGTGTGGTTATTGCCGGTCTGAGCATCTCCTTCCCAACGCTGCGTTTCTCTGAAGAGCGTTTGCAGGAGTACGTAGCTATGTTGCATACGGCCGCACGTAAAATTTCCTCGCAAATGGGGTATCACGACTATCCGTTCTGATTAGAGTTAGAACCTGTCTGTATAATATTCAGACAGGTTCTTATCTGGTGGGGGTTAAATAAAGTTACTGATGGCTGGCGTAATATCGTATACGTTGGTGATAAGTGTACGTTTTATTCATTGAGTTTAATGTGGGTATTTATACCTTAATCTATTAGCCATTATCGACGACGATATTGTTTTTACGTAACAGTGGGCAATCGGTTATCCCGAAAAAACCACTTTTAGTGTGCAGGTATTGTACCGTACTGGTATCCCGGGCCGTCAGATAGGTGCATTGCAACCCTAACCCAGCGGCATTTTCCTTGCTTCCAATCAGAACACCATATCCGCTTAGTAATAATCCTGTCCATACCAGTGCTATCAACATAATTGTGCGAATAATGAATCGCATTATGACCTCTTCTCTTTTTTGTTCGCTTAATCGTAGCGGTAATATGGACTGAAGCAAGCGTATAGTTCCGAAAAAGCACGAATATCGACATGGTTAGGCGCTGTTTAACTAACGCATGATAGTTTAATGACATAAGGTAGGTTAAACGGAGAATGGAGTGAAAAAGTTTCGATGGGTCGTTCTGGTTGTTGCTGTGCTGGCTTGCTTGCTGCTATGGGCGCAGGTATTCAACATGATGTGCGATCAGGATGTACAATTTTTCAGCGGAATTTGTGCCATCAATCAATTTATCCCGTGGTGATATCATTTTTTCAGCAGTAGATTTCCTTCCTGTGTGGCAGTGGTAGAATGACACCTCTACTTAGAGGTGGTGAAATGAACGAAGTTGTAAATTCAGGCGTAATGAACGTTGCGTCTTTGGTTGTATCGGTGGTAATTCTCGCTATTGGGCTCATCTTGTGGTTTTTCATCAACCGTGCCAGTTCACGGACTAACGAACAGATTGAACTTCTTGAGGCATTGCTGGAACAGCAAAAACGGCAAAATGCACTGTTACGTCGTTTGTGCGAAGCAAACGAACCTGAAAAAACGGATGCGAATACTGCTGAGAACCTAAAAACGGCTGAAGATGAAGATATCATCCGCCTGGTAGCGGAACGGTAATCTTTCCTCAAAATTTGAGTAGCCCTAATGCTGATGGGTTACTCATCTTATCCGCACTATAGTGGTGCAATTGATTCAAATTAATACTCTGGTCTGACTTCGATTATTTATCGTGTTATTTATTTCATAATAGCGGTATCGGAAAAAGATATTAATCGCACTAAGCTATTGGGATGTTTACATCGGAATTGTGATCAATTGCGGTATTATTTATTAGCGAAACGTTTCTCCCTTCACTTTTTAGTAATTCATCAATTTTTCTTATTTTAAATTAATAATGAGCATTAAGTCTGGTTTCTTCATTTCACCTGTGTATGTTGTTAACTATCTGTTTTATTGGGTGAAGTTATATAACATTTTATTCGTTATATATCATAAAAAGTGATATCGCTCGCATTGCGTAATAACTTGTACTGCTGCTCTGGAAGAACTGAACTTATTGAACTATGTTAGAAACTGCATCAGGTCAAGTATCTGCGTGTAATGGTATGGTTAAGTGCATCGATATATCGGCACGTATTCCGTTGCATAAGTGTGCAAAAAAAGTGGAAGGCGTATCGAGATTTGTGCGGCTGATCGAGACATGTTTAAAAATGGCTTGCCATAATTAACGTTGTATGTGATAACAGTTTCGGGTTAAACGAGGTACAGTTCTGTTTATGTGTGGCATTTTCAGTAAAGAAGTCCTGAGTAAACACGTTGTCGTTGAATACCGCTTCTCTGCCGAGCCTTATATTAGTGCCTCATGCAGTAATGTGTCAGTTTTATCTCTGTAATGCCTGCGGGCGAAGAAAACAATCTAAGGAATTTTTCAAATGGCAAAGATTAAAGGTCAGGTTAAGTGGTTCAACGAGTCTAAAGGTTTTGGCTTCATTACTCCGGCAGATGGCAGCAAAGATGTGTTCGTACACTTCTCTGCTATCCAGGGTAATGGCTTCAAAACTCTGGCCGAAGGCCAGAACGTTGAGTTCGAAATTCAGGACGGCCAGAAAGGTCCGGCGGCTGTTAACGTAACAGCTATCTGATCGAATCCACTGATCTGAAGTGTAAACGCGCTTCAATCTCGCTATAAAGCCTCGTCGAATTTGCGAGGCTTTTTACTTTGTTTTATTTTCGTTCCTGTCTCCGGATATTTGCCAGTCGTGCGATTCGCGTTACACTTGCGGCCTTTAGTATCCTGCCGGAGTTGTCATGTCATTTTCCTGTCCACTTTGTCATCAGCCTTTAGCGCTTGAAAAAAACAGCTATATCTGTCCCCAACGGCATCAATTTGATATGGCGAAAGAGGGATATGTTAATTTGCTGCCCGTTCAGCATAAACGTTCTCGCGATCCGGGCGATAGTGCGGAAATGATGCAAGCGCGGCGTACATTTTTAGATGCCGGTCATTATCAGCCGCTTCGCGATGCGATTGTCGCTCAATTGTGTGAATGTCTTGAGCAGCACGCAACGGCGATACTGGATATTGGTTGTGGGGAAGGGTACTACACCCATGCTTTTGCCGATGTCTTACCTGGCGTGACGACTTTTGGTCTGGATGTCTCTAAGGTCGCGATTAAAGCTGCTGCGAAACGCTATCAGCAGGTCACCTTTTGTGTCGCTTCCAGCCACCGTCTGCCGTTTTCTGATGCCAGTATGGATGCCATTATCCGTATCTACGCACCGTGCAAAGCAGAAGAATTAGCGCGAGTAGTCAAACCGGGTGGGTGGGTCATTACCGCTACTCCTGGGCCACGGCATTTAATGGAGCTGAAGGGTTTAATTTACGACGAAGTACATCTACATGCGCCCCATGCTGAGAAACTGGATGGTTTTGAGCTGCAGCGGAGTAATGAATTACATTATCCGATGCGCCTGCGCGGAGATGAGGCGGTTGCGTTGTTACAGATGACGCCGTTTGCCTGGCGCGCAAAGCCAGAGGTCTGGCAAGCGTTGGCAGCAAAAGAAGAATTTAATTGCCAGACGGATTTTAATATTCACGTCTGGCAACGAATAAATTAGCTGTGGTAGTGCGTCCAGAGGATCTGGACGCCAATGCCAATAAGCACCAGCCCGCCAAGAATTTCCGCTTTTTTCCCAATAATTGAACCGATAAAGCGACCCACCATCATGCCTAATGTTGACATGATTAAGGTGGCGCAGCCAATCGCCAGCGCAGTCGCGATAATGTTCACTTGCAGGAAGGCCAGACCAACACCAACAGCCATTGCATCCAGGCTGGTGGCAATTGCGGTAGTCACCAGCAACCAGAAACCGTGACGACGACGCGGTTCTTCATCTTCATCATCTCCACCGCGAAAACCCTCAATAATCATTCGCCCGCCGAGGAATATCAGCAGTACAAACGCAATCCAGTGGTTCCACTCGAGGACAAAACGGCTGGCCAACATGCCCATCCCCCAGCCAATCAGCGGCGTCAGCGTTTCGACGGCACCGAAAATAAGGCCAGTTCGCAGAGCTTCAGAAAATTTCGGTTTATGGAGGGTGGCACCTTTACCGATTGATGCAGCAAAGGCATCCATCGACATACCAAAAGCAAGAAGAACAGTAGCAGTGATATTCATGACAATGTCCTGACCGGGGTATCCATAAAACACATCATCGCCCCCAGCAAACATGCACACACGAACGACAAGAAGCGCTCATGCAGGCATAGCGATTGATGTGCATATGGTCTCGCCTGACTGAAAATGTTCAGTCCGTACGCGCCACGTTTTGCAACGAGTATGTTGACACGTACATTTCCGGAGTCTGGAAATCGGCTACTCCCCAAATGAGGGCGCAACCTTAACATATTTTGAGAATATAAAACAACTGTCAGAATATATTATTCTATTGCTATTACTGATAACGATTTTCATTTAGATTTATATATCAATAAAACGTTAAAAATAATAACAAATAAGGGACGGCGTAATATAGCCTAAGCTATGTCTGGTTATTAAAAATACACTACACATAGCTTTGGCTAAGTTGATAACTTATTGAGTTGAAACTAGAAGTTTATAAATCTTTTCCAGATCGTCGATATTTCGGACGTGGATTAACAAACGGCGCTGTTCTAATTGCATCACCAGTACACCATCTTCCGATAAGTTCATCGCTTTAATTCGGCTATATTCAATCCAAACATTGGCGAAGAAAAACCCTTTTTGTTTGAAGATGATTTTCGGAACCCGGATCCAGAAAGTATAAAATCCCATTAGCGCCAGTGCACTTAATAACCAGGTGGTTATTTGTGCGCCATGGCTGGTTACATTGTTATAGATAAGAATGACAATCAGCCCGACAAAGATAACGCTATCGATGCGACCGCGCCGGAGCAAAGGAATTGCCAGCAGGGTGGGGCCGTTGCGGCGGGGCATGATGAACTGATCGTATATCGCAAAAGCAAGCAGTGCGGCGATGAACAGAATCAGTACCAGTTCCGTGATTGTCATTAATCCTCCAGATAAAAAAACGGGGCCAAAAGGCCCCGGTAGTGTACAACAGTATTACAGTCCCAGCAGGCCGCAAGCGTAACCAGCGATACCAATGACGAAGAAGCCAACGATAATCCACAGCGGGTTAACTTTTTTGCGCAGCAGCCACATACAGGCAAAGGTCAGCAGCAGCGGCACCAGGCCTGGCATTAACTGGTCAAGAATGGTCTGGACAGTGGTAACGTGCTCTTTACCCGTCTGGTCGGTGATGCGAGAGACGACCAGAGGGATGTTGACATGTGTCCACTTGTTAACCAACGCCCCCATGACAAACAGGCCGAGAATAGACGCCCCTTCCGTCAGTTTTTGCAGGAAGCCGCCACCCATATCTTTAACGATATCGATACCTTTGGAGTAACCATACGCTACGCCGTAGTAACGTGTTGCCAGACGCACCAGGTTAAACAGGATAAAGAACAGCAGCGGACCTAACAGGCTGCCACTCATCGCGATACCGGCTCCCAGAGCTGCAAAAACCGGACGTACCGTACCCCAGAAGATCGGGTCACCCACGCCTGCCAGCGGACCCATCAGACCTACTTTGATACCGTTGATAGCACCGTCGTCGATCTCTGCGCCGTTAGCACGCTGTTCTTCCAGAGCCAGGGTTACGCCCAGAATTGGCGCAGCCACGAACGGTTGGGTGTTAAAGAATTCGAGGTGACGTTTAATCGCCTGTTTACGGGCATCATTGTTCTCAGGGTAGAGGCGACGAATCGCCGGAACCATAGAGAAGCAGAAACCCAGTGCCTGCATACGTTCGAAGTTCCATGAACCCTGGAAGAGGTTAGAACGCAGGAAGACGCCACGAATATCACTCGGAGTGAGTTTTTTCTCGGTGGTAGTTTTAGTTGTATCAACCATTTCGCTCACCTGTTAGTCCAGTTCGTTATCGAGATCGTTGTTACCAGCAGCCTGAACAGGCGCACCAGCTACGCGGTTATATTTCGGGCTAAGTTGGATGTAGAGCACTGCCATAACAGTACCAATTACACCCAGAGCAACCAGGTTAAAGTTGGTGAATGCTGCGGTTACGAAGCCGAGGTAGAAGAACGGCATCAGGTAGCCTGCACGCATCATGTTGATAACCATTGCATAACCAACAACCACGATCATGCCGCCAGCAATGTTCAGACCATTGGTCACCACTTCCGGAATGGCGTTCAGCATGTTCTGAACTTCACTGGTGCCTACAGACAGCGCAACAATTACGGCCGGGATAGCCACACGCATCGCTTGCAGGAACAGCGAAGAAACGTGGATCCAGGAAATTGCCGTCAGGTTGCCATTCTCAGCAGCCTTATCCGCAGCGTGCTGGAAAGCAACGGTGATGGTACGAACGATGATGGTCAGCACCTGGCCCGCAGCGGCCAGCGGGATTGCCAGCGCGATACCGGCACCGATGCTCTGATGACCTGCAATAACCAGAATGGTAGAAATGATAGAAGCCAGAGCGGCGTCAGGCGCAACTGCGGCACCGATATTCATCCAGCCCAGAGCGATCATTTCCAGAGTACCACCGATAATAATACCGGTTTTCATATCCCCAAGAACGATACCCACCAGGGTACAGGCGATTAACGGACGGTGAAACTGAAATTCATCGAGGATAGATCCCATACCTGCGATACAGGCTACGATAAATACCAGCACAATTTGAAGAGTGGTAATCTCCATTGTACTTCTCCTGTTTACGTAAGACTTAAGTGTGAAAACTGAGTGATAATCAACACAATACGTTACTTATCGATTTTGCTGATCAGATCCATCATTTTCAGTTTCGGATCGGTGGAAACCTTACGGACTTCCAGTTCGATACCGCGTGCATTCAGTTTCTTGAACGCTTCGATATCTTTTTCATCAACCGAAACCGCGTTATTCACCTGGGTTTTGCCCTGACGGAATGCCATACCACCGACGTTAACAGAGGTAATTTTCACGCCGCCTTCAACGAGGCGCTCAACATCTGTCGGGTTGGTGAATAACAGCATTACACGTTCGCCAGCATATTTCGGGTTGTTGTAGACGCGAATCATCTTGGCAACATCAACCACGTGTGCTGTTACGCCCGGAGGTGCGACCTGGGTGAGCAGTGTCTTACGAACGGTATCCGCAGCCACTTCATCACTAACAACAATAATACGGGAGACATTGGTTTCTTTGGTCCAGCGGGTAGCTACCTGACCGTGAATCAGACGGTCGTCGATACGCGCAAGGCCAATAACCATGTAGTCATTTGGTCCCATTGGTTTTGCCGGAGTTGGGGCCGCTTTGGGTGCCGCCGAAGCGGGGGCGGGAGCTGCTTTTTCAACCGGTTTGGCTTTCAGTGCTTTCACACCTTCACGGCCTGTTTCTACTGCCAGCGCCACCAGTTCATCAAAGCCCGGGTCATCATCACGAGCCATTAACGTTTCCACCAGCATTGGAATGTTAACGCCTGCGATCACTTCATAATGCTCTTTGTCGACGACAATGCGGCTGGCAGCATTGAACGGGCTGCCTCCCCATGTATCAACGAGAAACAGCACGCCTTTAGTGGTGTCGAGTTTTGCCAACTGAGCGTTGTACTTTTCGATCAGCGTTTCGGCATTTTCGCCTGGAACGAAATCGATCCAGCCGACGTTTTCCTGCTCGCCTAACAGCATCTCTGCCGTTTTAAGCAACTGCTCTGCAGCCCAACCATGTGTGCCTATAACAATAGCAATGGTCACTTGCTACCTCCTTTATTATTGTTAACACCTCAACGTGCCAGATGTATTTTTGAATCGTCGTCCACAATCGAATCGATTCAGATAAGGGTTACAACCAAAAACCCCCTGCGTTTCGCGATTTATTTTAGATATCGAAAAAAATATTTTATGTGATGAAGATCCGTAATTTAACTTTGGATTATCAAAATTCCGAAAGAGAAAATATTTTCGTCACATTTGTTTGCAAAGGAAGGTAAATCTTTGCCAAATCAGAGGTCTCTCTGATATGTTTAACTCCCGTTTAACAACCAAGGAGTATAGGGCAGCAGCCCGCAGTATGGATCGTCACCGACGTCATTTCAGCATCAGGCCTTTCAGCGCCTGCCTTTCTGGCACTTTTTGCCGCACCTTTTGTTTGCATTTTGTTGTTACGCCTGCATTATTTCTGGCGCCGAATAGCTATTCCTTAAGCAGGAGCTTGTCATGGAATTCTTAATGGACCCCTCGATTTGGGTGGGGCTACTCACGCTTGTCGTTCTTGAAATCGTGCTGGGTATCGATAACCTGGTTTTCATCGCCATCCTTGCCGACAAACTGCCACCGAAACAACGTGATAAAGCTCGTTTGTTAGGACTGTCGCTGGCGCTGATCATGCGTCTGGGACTGCTGTCGCTGATTTCATGGATGGTCACGCTGACCAAACCGCTATTTACCGTGATGGATTTTTCCTTCTCTGGTCGCGACCTGATTATGTTGTTCGGGGGGATATTCTTGCTGTTTAAAGCGACAACGGAGCTGCATGAACGGCTGGAAAACCGCGATCATGATTCCGGTCACGGTAAAGGTTATGCCAGCTTCTGGGTGGTAGTAACGCAGATTGTCATTCTCGATGCCGTCTTCTCGCTGGATGCGGTGATTACCGCAGTTGGGATGGTCAACCACCTGCCGGTGATGATGGCGGCGGTGGTGATTGCGATGGCGGTCATGTTGCTGGCGTCGAAACCGTTGACGAGATTCGTTAACCAGCATCCTACAGTGGTGGTGCTCTGCCTGAGCTTCTTGTTAATGATTGGTCTGAGCCTGGTTGCTGAAGGGTTTGGCTTCCATATTCCGAAAGGTTACCTGTATGCCGCGATTGGCTTCTCGATCATCATCGAAGTGTTTAACCAAATTGCGCGCCGTAACTTTATTCGTCATCAGTCAGCTTTACCGCTGCGTGCACGTACTGCCGATGCCATCCTGCGTTTGATGGGGGGTAAACGTCAGGCGAACGTTCAGCACGATGCCGATAACCCGATGCCGATCCCTGTGCCGGAAGGCGCGTTTGCGGAAGAAGAGCGATATATGATTAACGGCGTGCTGACACTGGCGTCTCGCTCTCTGCGTGGGATTATGACACCGCGCGGCGAAATTAGCTGGGTTGACGCTAATCTCGGTGTTGATGAAATCCGTGAGCAGTTGCTTTCTTCGCCACATAGTCTGTTCCCGGTATGTCGCGGTGAACTGGATGAAATCATCGGTATCGTGCGTGCTAAAGAACTGCTGGTGGCGCTGGAAGATGGCGTTGATGTCGCAGCAATTGCCTCGGCTTCTCCGGCGATTATCGTTCCGGAAACCCTCGATCCGATCAACCTGCTGGGCGTGCTGCGTCGTGCTCGCGGTAGTTTTGTTATCGTTACCAACGAGTTTGGTGTGGTGCAAGGCCTGGTCACGCCTCTGGATGTGCTGGAAGCCATTGCCGGTGAGTTCCCGGACGCTGATGAAACGCCGGAAATCATTACTGACGGCGACGGCTGGCTGGTAAAAGGCGGTACAGACTTACATGCCTTACAGCAGGCGCTTGATGTTGAGCACCTTGCCGATGACGATGATATCGCGACGGTGGCAGGTCTGGTGATTTCTGCAAATGGTCACATCCCGCGTGCTGGCGATGTGATTGACGTAGGGCCGTTACATATCACCATTGTTGAAGCTAACGATTATCGTGTTGATCTGGTTCGCATTGTTAAAGAGCAACTGGCGCACGACGAAGACGAATAATCATTAACGAAATGGCATGACGGGCGTGATATGCCCATTATGCCGGGCGGGCGGCGGTTGGCTGCCCGCCAGCCATTTTGGGAAATCACGCAGTGGCATCGGCTGCGCGTACAAATACCCTTGTAAAATATGCACCCCATGACGGCGTAAATACTTCGCCTGTTCTTGCGTTTCTACGCCCTCCGCCACCAGTTCAATATTCAGTCTTTGCCCCAATGCGATGATGATATCGGTTACCGTCGAGTTAACCGCATCGGAACCAATTGCAGCGGTGAAAGACTTATCGATTTTCAGCACATCAGGGCGTAACGTTTCCAGCCAGGAAAACGAACTGTTGCCGGTGCCGAAGTCATCAATCGCCAGTTTGACGTTTTTACGATGCAGTTCGCGGGCAATCCGATAATCGACATCCAGTAAGGCATCGCGCTCGGTGATTTCGAGGATGAGTTGCTGAATCGGGTTAGCACTAAACCAATATTGATTGAGATCCTTCAATAACACGCCGCGGCGAAAATGGCTGGGGGCGACGTTAATCCCAATGTGAAACTGGCTGCTCATTGGAAAAACGTGGATTTGGCGGATGGTTTCCATCATCACATAACGGGTAAGCGGCACTATCAGATGATGTTCTTCCGCGATAGGGATAAATACATCTGGTGAGATCCACCCCTGACGCGGGTTATTCCAGCGCAGCAATATTTCTACACCAACACATTGCTGGCTACGAGCGTTTAGTAAAGGTTGACAGAATAGCTCGAATTCATGTTGCGCGAGGCCAAGATTAATTTCGCGCGAAAAGCTCATTCTATGGGCGGTTGCCAGCCATGCGATGTAACCCACCAGTAAACTCAACAGTACCGCCAGTGGAAACTGGCTGGGAAGATGATGTAACGCCAGCGCTGTCGCACCAGGGCCGCTAACGCTGATGGTAAAAGGGAAGTTCTGCGATGAAACCTGGTAACGTTCATTGCCATTAAGTGGAGGTAAAGCGTCAACCAGACCGTCACCATAGAGTAAATGGCGATCAGCCACCGTCAGGCTGGCGTTTCTAATTTGCGGCAACTGCGGTTCCAGTAACATCGTCGTCAATAGGTCAATGTTGATCATCTCCAGAACGCCATCGCCAGTATGTGATTGAGAGGGATACCACTGGATCAGCACTGGACTACCTTTAATCAATACGCGATCGGTGGTAAGGCGCAAAAGAGCCTGTGGGGCGGGCAAATCGGCCTGAATATCATGAACCGGAACATTGCGATAGCCAAAGATACTGGAGCAGTAAAGTGTACCGTTTTGTACCAGACCAATAGAACGCACCGTTTGCAGTTTTGCGGCTTGTTTGCGTAGAGGCAAATGAGTGACTGAGCAAGGGAGGCCAATCAACGGAAGTAACATCTCGCGTCCCGCCTGAAGGGGTTGCAATATATTATCCAGCTCTTCAACCGCGTGATTGGCGAAAAGTATCACCCGCTGTTGATTTAAATTACGCTGTGAAATAAATCGCACGCTTAGTGTCGCCACAAGCGTAAAGAGTGCGCAAATTGTACAAACAATCATTCGATTACGGCGATAAGTTTTGATGATCCGTTGTGCTTTTTGCATGCGGGCCGCCCTGTAAGCGTATGGCAACAAACGCCTGACGCAACAGTGGAAGTGTAGTGGGGAAATTTACAGCAGACGAGAAAGCGGGGGAAATTCGCCCATCCGTTGCAGATGGGCGAAAGAAAAGTATTAGTCACACTGGACTTTTATTGCCAGACCACCGCGAGAGGTTTCACGGTACTTGGCGTTCATATCCTTACCGGTTTCGTACATTGTCTCGATGACTTTATCCAGCGAGACGCGCGGAGCACTGGTGCGGCGTAAAGCCATGCGTGCGGCGTTGATCGCCTTCACCGATGCAATAGCATTACGCTCAATGCATGGCACCTGAACCTGACCGGCCACCGGATCGCAGGTCAGACCGAGGTTGTGTTCCATCCCAATTTCCGCTGCCACACAAACCTGTTCCGGGCTACCGCCCAACAATTCAGCCAGGCCTGCGGCGGCCATTGAACAGGCTACGCCGACTTCGCCCTGACAACCCACTTCAGCACCGGAAATAGAAGCGTTCATTTTATACAACGCGCCAATTGCCCCAGCGGCCATAAAATAGCGGGTATAGATATCCGGGCTGACCGATTCAATAAAGTGGTCGTAATAGGCCAACACTGCCGGAACAATGCCGCACGCACCGTTGGTAGGCGCTGTCACCACGCGACCACCTGCGGCGTTTTCTTCGTTCACTGCCAGCGCAAACATGTTCACCCAGTCGATAACATTCATCGGATCGTTAGACAGTTTATCGCTGGAAACCAGCATCCGGCGCAGGGCAGATGCACGGCGCGGAACACGCAGCGGCCCAGGCAATACGCCTTCGGTATTCATTCCGCGATCGATACACGCCTGCATGGTCTGCCAGACATGCGCGAAATAGTCATCGATCTCTTTCTTACTGTGCAGCGCCAGTTCGTTCTGCATTGCCAGGCCGGAAAGGGAATAGCCAGTTTCATTACAGTACGCCAGCAACTCGGTTGCAGATTTAAACGGATACGGCACACTGACTTCGTTGGTGGCATCGTGACCAAAATGTTCTTCATCGACGATAAAACCGCCGCCGATGGAATAATAAGTTTTGCTGTAAACAACTTTATCGCCATTATACGCGTGGATCTGCATCCCGTTTTCATGCAGCGGCAGGTTGCCGTTATGAAAACGCATCCCATTGTCACGGGGGAAATCCACTTCATGCCGTCCCTGCGCCAGCAGCAGACGTTCGCGCTCTTCTACGTCGCGAATAAAACCGGGAATACTGTCGATATCCACGGTGGCAGGTTCGTTACCTGCAAGACCCATAATAATGGCGATATCGGTATGATGGCCTTTACCCGTCAGCGATAGAGAACCGTAAACGTCCACGGCAACGCGGGTAACGCTATCCAGTAAGCCTTTTTCGACCAGATCATCGACGAACTGTTTACCCGCCTTCATAGGCCCTACAGTATGGGAAGATGAGGGACCAATCCCCACCTTAAACATGTCGAATAGACTAATCACGATAATACTCCTGACAAGGTGACTGGACTTCCAGTAACGAACTAATAACAGCGCATAGTGTAAGAGGGAACGCGGCGATCGGCTTAACTATTCACATGAATTAAACTAATCAAAAACCGCGATTTAACTAATATTGCGATGATTGTCTCAAGTAGTGTTTTGTAGATGTAAAGATAAGTATAGTCAGGGTTTCACACCAATTTGCAGCGCCAGCTCACGAATTATGCCTGCGGTCATTCCCCATACAAAATACTGTTCGTACCAGGAAAGCCATACCCGATGTGAATCGCCACGGCGGTAGATATCTAAAGGGTGATAGCGCCCCAGATGTAATGCCTGAGCGAGCGGCATTTCAAACACTGCGGAGACTTCATCTTCACTGGCGCGATAGGGTAAATCGGGCGGGATAATACCGACGACTGGGGTTACCTGGTAACCCGTTACGCTATCGACGGGCGGCAGCACGCCGATAACTTCAACGGCTGAAGGCGGTATAGCGACTTCTTCTTCGGCTTCGCGTAGCGCGGCGGCGATAACTGACGCGTCGGTGTCATCTACTGCGCCACCTGGAAACGCCACCTGTCCGGCGTGTTTACGCAGGTGAATTGAACGCTGAGTAAGTAACAAACCCGGTTGCGGTCGGCGCACGATGGGGATTAACACAGCAGCCTGACGATGATTTAAGGTTTCCCGGTTAATTTGCGGGCGCAAAAGTTGAAAGCGTGATAAAAAATCATCAAGCGTCAGGCTACGGTATTCCACGTCTTACTTCTCCAGTTGCTTCAGAATACGATTAACTTTATCAAAAGTTTCCTGATATTCCGCCTCTTCCTGGCTATCGGCGACAATACCGCCGCCCGCAGAGCAGTAAATTTGCCCGTTAACCGCGGTCAGGGTGCGGATAGTGATGCTGGTGTCCATATTGCCGCAAAAACTTAAATAGCCAATGCTGCCACACCAGGCGTTGCGTCGCTGAGGTTCCAGTTCGTCGATAATTTCCATTGCCCGTACTTTCGGTGCGCCGGTGATTGAGCCTCCGGGAAAAGCCGCGCGCAGCAGATCGCTGGCATGCAACTGCTCGGGAAGGCGTGCCGTTATGGTGCTGACCAGATGATGCACTGCAGGGAAGGGCTCCACCACGAACAGCTCCGGCACTTTTACCGAACCTGCGACGGCAACACGGCCAATATCATTACGCATTAAATCGACAATCATCAGGTTTTCGGCGCGATCTTTCGGTGAGTTCGCCAGTTTTTCTGCCTGTTTGCTATCTTCCTGAGGATCGGCCAGACGCGGCAGAGTGCCTTTAATCGGACGGGTCTGGATCTCACCATCAGCACAAAGAATAAAACGTTCTGGCGAGAGGCTTAAAATCGCACCTTGCTCCAGGCGCAGGAAGGCACTAAATGGTGCACGGTTGGCCTGGTTGAGTTTAACGAACGCCAGCCACTCATCACCAGAATAGGTAGCTTGAAAACGCTGGGCAAGATTCACCTGGTAACAATCGCCGCTGTGCAGATATTCCTGCACCTGGCGAAATTTCTCGCCATACTGTTCGCGGCTCATATTAGATTGCCAGGCAGAGGTTAGCGTGAAATCACCCTGCGGTGTAATTTGCTGGTTTTCCAGCCACGCCAGACGGGCATTGACATCATTATGACTCAGCAAAGAAACAACCCGGCGCTGGTTGTCGACAATCAACGCCCAGTCGTAGATACCTACCGCCATATCAGGAAGGTTGATATCTCTCAGCGCCAATTCCGGCAGGGACTCAAAACGGCGGCCCAGGTCATAGCCAAATAAACCCAGTGCGCCACCCTGAAATGGCAAATTACCATTATGCAACGGGTGAATGTTTGCATGCTCCAGCGCCTGTTGGAGTACCTTTAACGGGTCATCAGTGGTCGTTGTACGGGTTTCTCCTTCACACACCACGGTTTCATTACCGTGAGTTGTTAAGGTGCAAACGGGGTCTGCCACCACAATATCAAACCGACTATGCGGATGATCGGCATAGCCGGAGTGCAAAAGCATCGCCCACGGCAAGTGGCTCAAGCGGGAGAAATAAAATTCAGCGGCGTCCTGACGCCAGGGTAAAGTAATCACAGCGGGAGATAACGTCTTCATTAGTCCTGACTCTACTGGCTATGTGCCGGGTAGCATGAAATAATTAGCGCCAACAATTTAGCAGGAGTTAACAATGTTTGCAGGTTTACCTTCACTCACCCATGAACAGCAGCAAAAAGCCGTTGAGCGGATTCAGGAATTGATGGCACAGGGGATGAGCAGCGGTCAGGCAATCGCACTGGTAGCCGAAGAGTTACGCGCCAACCATTCCGGCGAACGGATTGTGGCGCGTTTTGAGGATGAAGACGAATAATACACAATGATCCGTATCGATTTCGTCACGGATGACGTTCTGTATCTTGATACGGATAGCCTCATCGGCTGGGATTTTTCCGGCATGAATTTACATCGCGCTATTTTTGATGGCATGTGTCTGGATGGTGCTCGGTTTAATGATGCGCATCTGCGTAATATCAGTTTTATCACATCCTCCCTTATTGGGGCCGACCTCTCGTCTGCCGCCCTGATGTGTGCCTGGCTAAATCACGCCGATCTGACGAATTGTAATTTTTATCAGTCACGCCCCATTGCTGCTGATTTTAGACATTCACGACTTTGTGGGGTAGATTTTACCGCTGCCGATTTAAGAGGTGCTAATTTCGCTGGGACAGATCTTCAGAATGTTTGTTTCAACGGGGTGCATTATGACAAGCGAACCATTTGGCCTGCAGCGTTTGAACCAAAGAAACGCGGGGCTGTTTTGCTTGATTGAATTCAGCGGTTTTATTGATAACGAGAAAAAAGGACGCTTTTCTAAGATCAATGAAAGCGTCCGGATTGATTTTTAGTGCTGGAGTTTTGACTCACACAAGGGCTTTAAGTTCTTCCTGCATATAAGACGAGAAGTATTCAGGGTTTTTAATCACCACGCGTTCACCAGACTCCATTTTTTTTGCCCAGCCAACCATTTTTTCCGTGAATCCAGGATTCCAGCCTTCCTGTTCAGCTCGCGCAGTAATATCGGTGGCCGTCGCGGGTACACCCAGAGCATGCAAATATTTAAATATTCCCTTCGCCGTACTTTCATTCATAGAGCTGGGGGTTGGTGCTGATATATCCATAGCACTAATGAAATCCAGGGCTTTATCTATTACAGCAGGCATATTCTTGTCCTTAAATTAACCACGTTTTCGATAAGGCTATATATGACATTAAATTGTGCCTAATATCAAAAGGATTATGACAATATCTCATTCGTTAACCTGTTGACATTCAGGTATTTTAAAGGTAGCAGGTCATGGCGGGTTATCTAGTGATGTGCCGAAATTAACAGAGAATCGTAGTACCGTAGCCAGGTTGTTCAGGTAAGTAAGGGCAACAGCGGAAAACAGGTTAGGTTAATTGAGTGATTAACACGTGGTTTAGTTTTTATGATTAATATCGTTTCTTTATAAATAAACTTGAAATCAAAAAAATAAATAATAAAGCCCCCGACTGGGGCACCGTCCATCTAAGGTAAGAGCTTAAGCACTGGTCGATTTGTTCATGATCGACCAGTATTTTCGATAATTCTCTTCCGGAATTAAACCGCCGCAATAATCTTAATTTCAACTTTATACTGCGGATTCATCAGTCCCGCTTGCACCGTGCAGCGTACCGGAGCATGACCCGCGACAACCCAGGCATCCCACGCTTTATTCATTGCCGCAAAGTCGTTTTTATCGGCCAGGAAAATGGTGGCATCCAGAATGCTCGACTTATTGCTGCCCTGTTTTTCCAGCACCGCGTCAATTTGCGCCAGTGTATTTGCCGTTTGCTCAAAAGCATCGGCGTCGAGGTTTTCCGGTACGCCAGTGTAGTAGAGCGTGTTGTTGTGGATCACCACATCAGACCAGCGGGCTTCGGCGTCTATACGAACGATAGTCATCATTTTGTCCTCATTATCATTCCATTTTTGTGCTGCAAAGACTGCCACAATGTGAAGTCGCCGTCATCACTTCAACTGGCGAAAAATAGCCTGGCCTGACATAATCCCTGTTCAAATCAACAGGGGGTAGTGTGACGGACGATTTTGCACCAGACGGTCAGTTGGCGAAAGCGATACCAGGCTTTAAGCCGCGTGAACCACAGCGACAGATGGCGGTAGCCGTCACCGGGGCGATAGAAAAAAGCCAACCGCTGGTGGTGGAAGCGGGAACCGGTACGGGCAAAACCTACGCTTACCTTGCCCCTGCGCTGCGGGCGAAAAAGAAAGTCATTATCTCGACTGGCTCGAAAGCATTACAAGATCAACTCTACAGCCGTGATTTGCCGACGGTGTCAAAGGCGCTGAAATACACCGGCAATGTGGCATTGTTGAAAGGACGTTCAAACTACCTCTGCCTCGAACGTCTCGAACAGCAGGCGCTGGCGGGCGGCGATCTGCCGGTACAAATCTTAAGCGATGTGATCCTGCTACGCTCCTGGTCCAATCAAACCGTCGATGGTGATATCAGCACCTGCGTCAGCGTTGCGGAAGATTCTCAGGCATGGCCGCTGGTCACCAGCACTAACGATAACTGCCTCGGCAGCGACTGCCCGATGTATAAAGATTGCTTTGTGGTCAAAGCACGCAAAAAAGCGATGGACGCCGATGTAGTGGTGGTAAACCATCATTTGTTTCTGGCGGATATGGTGGTCAAAGAGAGCGGATTTGGCGAACTGATCCCGGAAGCGGACGTGATGATCTTCGACGAAGCCCATCAGTTGCCGGATATTGCCAGCCAGTACTTTGGTCAGTCACTTTCCAGCCGACAACTGCTCGACCTGGCAAAAGACATCACCATCGCCTATCGCACTGAATTAAAAGACACTCAACAGTTACAAAAGTGCGCCGACCGCCTTGCTCAGAGTGCGCAGGATTTTCGCCTGCAACTCGGTGAGCCGGGTTATCGTGGCAATCTGCGCGAATTGTTAGCCAATCCGCAAATTCAGCGGGCGTTTTTACTGCTCGATGACACGCTTGAACTCTGTTACGACGTGGCGAAATTGTCGCTGGGTCGTTCCGCGTTGCTGGATGCGGCATTTGAACGTGCCACGTTATATCGCACACGTCTGAAGCGGCTGAAAGAGATTAACCAACCGGGTTACAGTTACTGGTACGAATGCACCTCACGTCATTTCACTCTGGCGCTGACGCCGCTCAGCGTGGCGGATAAATTCAAAGAGTTAATGGCACAAAAACCCGGAAGCTGGATTTTTACCTCGGCAACGTTGTCAGTGAATGACGATCTGCATCATTTTACCTCCCGGCTTGGCATCGAACAGGCCGAGTCGTTGCTGTTACCCAGCCCATTTGATTACAGCCGCCAGGCGTTACTCTGTGTGCCGCGTAACCTGCCGCAAACTAATCAACCGGGTTCCGCACGGCAACTGGCAGCAATGTTGCGACCGCTCATCGAAGCCAACAATGGGCGCTGCTTTATGCTTTGCACCTCACACGCCATGATGCGCGATCTGGCCGAGCAGTTCCGTGCCACCATGACGCTTCCCGTTTTGTTGCAGGGTGAAACCAGTAAAGGGCAATTGTTGCAGCAGTTTGTCAGTGCCGGTAACGCGCTTCTTGTCGCAACCAGTAGTTTCTGGGAAGGGGTGGATGTGCGCGGCGATACGCTGTCACTGGTGATTATCGACAAGTTGCCGTTTACCTCGCCGGACGACCCACTACTAAAAGCGCGAATGGAAGATTGTCGTTTGCGCGGTGGCGACCCGTTCGATGAAGTGCAACTGCCAGATGCGGTCATTACTCTCAAACAGGGGGTAGGGCGACTGATTCGCGACGCCGACGATCGCGGTGTGCTGGTGATTTGCGACAATCGGCTGGTGATGCGCCCTTACGGCGCGACGTTCCTCGCCAGCCTGCCGCCTGCGCCGCGCACCCGTGATATAGCCCGTGCGGTTCGTTTCCTTGCGATACCTTCCTCCAGGTAATTTGTGATGGAGTATGGTATGATGCGCGCCTTTTTATTGATCTAAGCACGAAGACCCATGCGAATTCTGGCTATCGATACCGCGACAGAGGCCTGCTCTGTCGCCCTGTGGGATGACAGCACTGTCAACGCTCATTTTGAGCTTTGCCCACGTGAACATACTCAACGAATCTTACCGATGGTGCAGGATATCCTGACCACCAGCGGAACCTCCCTGACTAACATAAACGCATTAGCTTACGGGCGTGGTCCCGGTAGCTTCACCGGTGTGCGTATCGGTATTGGTATTGCACAAGGGCTGGCGCTTGGCGCGGAGCTGCCGATGATTGGCGTCTCCACGCTAATGACCATGGCGCAAGGGGCATGGCGCAAAAATGGCGCGACCCGCGTGCTGGCGGCCATTGACGCGCGAATGGGCGAAGTTTACTGGGCCGAATATCAGCGTGATGAAAATGGTATCTGGCACGGTGAAGAAACCGAAGCTGTACTCAAACCAGAACTCGTTCATGAGCGGATGCAGCAGCTTTCCGGTGAATGGGTGACGGTGGGGACAGGCTGGCAAGCCTGGCCGGATCTCGGTAAAGAGAGCGGGCTGGTTTTGCGCGATGGCGAAGTGTTACTGCCCGCCGCAGAAGATATGCTGCCGATTGCCTGCCAGCTCTTTGCTGAAGGCAAAACGGTGGCAGTGGAACATGCCGAGCCGGTTTATTTGCGTAACAACGTCGCGTGGAAGAAACTTCCGGGCAAAGAATGAATCTTAAGAGTATGCCCTGAGAAAAAAAGGAGTCGCATCATGGCGGTTCAAAAGAATGTTATCAAAGGCATACTGGCAGGTACGTTTGCGCTAATGTTGAGCGGTTGTGTCACTGTGCCGGATGCCATTAAAGGCAGCAGTCCCACGCCGCAACAAGATTTAGTTCGGGTGATGAGCGCGCCGCAATTGTATGTTGGTCAGGAAGCGCGCTTTGGCGGCAAAGTGGTCGCGGTACAAAACCAGCAGGGGAAAACCCGTCTGGAAATTGCCACCGTACCGCTCGATAGCGGAGCCAGGCCGACGTTGGGGGAACCTTCTCGCGGGCGCATTTATGCCGATGTGAACGGTTTTCTTGATCCAGTTGATTTCCGCGGACAACTGGTGACGGTTGTCGGGCCAATCACCGGTACGGTTGACGGTAAAATCGGCAATACACCCTATAAATTTATGGTTATGCAGGTAACGGGCTATAAGCGTTGGCATTTAACCCAGCAGGTGATTATGCCGCCGCAGCCGATTGATCCGTGGTTTTATGGTGGCCGTGGCTGGCCCTATGGCTACGGCGGATGGGGCTGGTATAATCCCGGCCCTGCAAGAGTACAAACAGTTGTAACTGAATAATTGCTTGTTTTTAAAGAAAAAGAAACAGCGGCTGGTCCGCTGTTTCTGCATTCTTAGAGTAAAGATAAAAATAAATAGTGACGCGCTTCGCAACCTTTTCGTTGGGGAATTATCAAGCTGGTATGATGAGTTAATATTATGTTAATAATATGTATATCACTTGGGGTTGCGATGACGACGAACACGCATTTTAGAGGTGAAGAATTGAAGAAGGTTTGGCTTAACCGTTATCCCGCGGATGTTCCGACGGAGATCAACCCTGACCGTTATCAATCTCTGGTAGATATGTTTGAGCAATCGGTCGTGCGCTATGCCGACAAGCCCGCGTTTGTGAATATGGGGGAGGTGATGACCTTCCGCAAACTGGAAGAGCGCAGTCGTGCGTTCGCCGCGTATTTACAACAAGGGCTGGGGCTGAAGAAGGGCGATCGCGTTGCGCTGATGATGCCTAACTTATTGCAATATCCGGTGGCGCTGTTCGGCATTTTGCGCGCCGGGATGATCGTCGTAAACGTCAATCCGTTATATACCCCGCGCGAGCTTGAGCATCAGCTCAACGACAGCGGCGCATCTGCGATTGTCATCGTGTCCAACTTTGCCCATACCCTGGAAAAAGTGGTTGATAAAACCGCTGTCCAGCACGTGATTCTGACACGTATGGGCGATCAGCTTTCTACGGCGAAAGGGACGCTGGTTAACTTCGTTGTTAAATACATCAAGCGTCTGGTGCCGAAATATCATCTGCCAGATGCCATTTCATTTCGTAGCGCTCTGCATAATGGTTACCGGATGCAGTACGTAAAACCTGAACTGGTGCCGGAAGATTTAGCCTTCCTGCAATACACCGGCGGCACCACTGGCGTGGCGAAAGGCGCAATGCTGACTCACCGCAATATGCTGGCAAATCTGGAACAGGTTAACGCGACCTACGGGCCGCTGTTGTATCCGGGTAAAGAGCTGGTGGTGACGGCATTGCCGCTGTATCACATTTTCGCATTGACCATTAACTGCCTGCTGTTTATCGAACTGGGCGGGCAGAATCTGCTTATTACTAACCCACGTGATATTCCGGGGCTGGTGAAAGAGCTGGCGAAATATCCGTTTACCGCGATCACCGGCGTTAACACGTTGTTCAACGCGTTGCTGAACAATAAAGAATTCCAGCAACTGGATTTCTCCAGTCTGCATCTTTCCGCTGGTGGTGGGATGCCTGTTCAGCAAGTGGTGGCAGAACGCTGGGTGAAACTGACCGGACAATATCTGCTGGAAGGTTATGGCCTGACCGAGTGTGCACCGCTGGTCAGCGTTAACCCGTATGATATTGATTATCATAGCGGTAGCATTGGTTTGCCGGTGCCGTCGACCGAAGCCAAGTTGGTTGATGACGACGATAACGAAGTACCGCCGGGTCAACCGGGTGAGCTTTGTGTCAAAGGGCCGCAGGTGATGCTGGGCTACTGGCAGCGTCCGGATGCTACCGATGAAATCATCAAAAATGGCTGGTTACACACCGGCGACATCGCGGTGATGGATGAAGAAGGATTCCTGCGCATTGTCGATCGTAAAAAAGACATGATTCTGGTTTCTGGCTTTAACGTCTACCCCAATGAGATTGAAGATGTGGTCATGCAGCACCCAGGTGTACAGGAAGTGGCGGCTGTTGGCGTACCTTCCGGTTCCAGCGGTGAAGCGGTGAAAATTTTCGTGGTGAAAAAAGACTCGTCACTCACGGAAGAATCACTGGTGACTTTTTGCCGCCGTCAGCTCACAGGCTATAAAGTACCGAAGCTGGTGGAGTTTCGTGATGAGTTACCGAAATCTAACGTCGGAAAAATTTTGCGACGAGAATTACGTGACGAAGCGCGCGGCAAAGTGGACAATAAAGCCTGAGCGTTAAGTCAGTCGTCAGACGCCGGTTAATCCGGCGTTTTTTTTGACGCCCACTAAAGAGAATACAATTTGAATTACCAAATGATTACCACGGACGATGCGCTGGCTTCTTTGTGTGAAGCCGTCCGTGCCTTTCCGGCGATAGCCCTGGATACTGAATTTGTACGTACGCGCACCTATTACCCGCAACTTGGGTTGATTCAACTTTTTGATGGCGAACATCTGGCGCTAATCGATCCACTCGGGATCACCGACTGGTCACCGCTGAAAGCGATCCTGCGCGATCCTTCCATCACCAAATTTCTCCATGCGGGCAGTGAAGATCTGGAAGTGTTCCTCAATGTCTTTGGTGAGTTACCACAACCTCTGATTGACACGCAAATCCTCGCCGCATTCTGTGGACGCCCGATGTCATGGGGCTTTGCCTCTATGGTGGAAGAGTATTCCGGCGTTACGCTCGACAAGAGCGAATCGCGCACCGACTGGCTGGCCAGACCGCTAACCGAGCGTCAATGCGAATACGCGGCGGCGGACGTCTGGTATCTGTTACCGATCGCCGCAAAGCTGATGGTTGAAACGGAAGCCTCTGGTTGGCTACCTGCGGCACTGGATGAATGCCGCCTGATGCAAACGCGTCGTCAGGAGATCGTTGCGCCAGAAGACGCATGGCGTGATATCACCAATGCCTGGCAATTACGCACGCGCCAACTCGCCTGTCTGCAACTGCTAGCCGACTGGCGGCTGCGTAAGGCTCGGGAGCGCGATCTGGCGGTGAACTTTGTCGTGCGTGAAGAGCATTTGTGGTCGGTAGCGCGTTATATGCCGGGCAGTCTGGGCGAGCTGGATAGCCTGGGCTTATCCGGTAGCGAAATCCGCTTCCACGGTAAGACGTTGTTGGCGCTGGTAGAGAAAGCGCAGGCATTGCCAGAAGAGGCCTTGCCGCAGCCGATGCTTAACCTGATGGATATGCCAGGTTATCGCAAAGCGTTTAAAGCGATTAAGTCGCTGATTACTGACGTGGGTGAAACGCACAAGATCAGCGTCGAATTGCTGGCATCGCGTCGGCAAATCAACCAACTGCTGAACTGGCACTGGAAATTAAAACCACAGAATAATTTGCCAGAGCTGATTTCCGGCTGGCGTGGTGCGCTGATGGCGGAAGCATTACACAATTTATTGCAGGAATATCCGCAATAAAACGTGCGTAAGCCGGACAAGGTGCGTTATGCGCTGCATCCGGCTTCGGATAAACTACAAATCCAACACCAGTCGGTTCAAATAAACTGGTTTGACCTTAACGCAAAATAATTTTGCAAATAGCGTCAGTAAATTGTGGCGTGGTGGCATTGCCTTTCATATCCGGTGTTTTTGGCCCGTGAGTAATCACTTCTTCAATCGCTGCCAGGTTTGGTGTCTGGCAATTGTGCAATAAAGAAGGGCAGCATACGATTAAAGTTACCGGGCCGATGTTGTCTAACCATGGGTAAATTGTGCATCAGTGGTGCTTCGATGGCCAGGGGATTGCGCTGCGCTCCTGGTGGGATGTCAGTGAAAATATTGCCAGTGGTCATTTAGCGCAAGTGCTACCGGAATATTACCAGCCAGCGAATGTCTGGGCGGTATATGTATCAAGGCTGGCGATGTCAGCGAAGGTGCGGATAACGGTAGAGTTTTTACGCCAGTATTTTTCCCAACACTATCCGAATTTTTCACTGGACCAGGCATGAATAACAATTCAATTGTCCAGTTATTGTCAGGTTAAAACCTGATTTTCTCCTTTCTAAGCCGTTGCGGATTGGTTAGCATATTCACCTTTAATCGCGCATGATCCAAAGAGAATTAAAGAGGTTAATGTGTTCGCAGAATATGGGGTTCTGAATTACTGGACCTATCTGGTTGGTGCCATTTTTATCGTGTTGGTGCCTGGGCCGAATACCCTGTTTGTGCTTAAAAATAGCGTCAGCAGTGGAGTGAAAGGCGGTTATCTTGCGGCCTGCGGTGTATTCATCGGTGACGCGGTATTGATGTTTCTGGCGTGGGCTGGTGTCGCAACCTTAATTAAGACCACACCGATATTATTCAATATCGTACGTTATCTTGGCGCGTTTTATTTGCTCTATCTGGGGGGTAAAATTCTTTACGCCACCCTGAAAGGTAAAAATAACGAGGCTAAATCAGATGAGCCACAATATGGTGCCATCTTCAAGCGCGCATTAATTTTGAGTCTGACCAATCCGAAAGCCATTTTGTTCTATGTGTCGTTTTTCGTACAGTTTATTGATGTCAATGCGCCACATACTGGGATTTCATTCTTTATTTTGGCGACAACACTGGAATTGGTAAGCTTCTGTTATTTGAGCTTCCTGATTATTTCAGGTGCATTTGTCACGCAATACATTCGCACCAAGAAGAAACTAGCCAAAGTGGGCAACTCGCTGATTGGTCTGATGTTTGTTGGTTTTGCCGCACGACTGGCGACGCTGCAGTCTTAATGCTTTCAGCCCGCGATGCTGCGGGCTTCCCTCCTGAAATGCATCTGTATTCACCGTTTGATGATGCTAAAAAGTAACCAATAAATGGTATTTAAAATGCAAATTATCAGGCGTACTCTGAAACGGCTGAAATAAATGGTTTTCAGCATATTTACTGAAGGAGGGAAAAGGATGCTGCAAATCCCACAGAACTACATTCATACGCGCTCAACACCTTTCTGGAATAAACAAACTGCGCCTGCCGGAATATTCGAACGTCATCTTGATAAAGGAACGCGTCCGGGTGTTTATCCACGCCTGTCCGTTATGCATGGGGCGGTCAAATATCTCGGCTACGCCGATGAACATAGCGCAGAACCTGATCAGGTGATCCTCATCGAAGCAGGTCAATTCGCGGTGTTCCCGCCAGAAAAGTGGCACAATATTGAAGCCATGACTGACGATACTTATTTCAACATTGACTTCTTCGTTGCTCCTGAAGTCCTGATGGAAGGTGCAAAACAACGGAAAGTCATTCATAGCGGGAAATGAATCATGGGCAAAGCAACGTATACCGTAACCGTCACCAATAACAGTAATGGTGTTTCTGTCGATTACGAAACAGAGACGCCGATGACCTTGCTGGTGCCAGAAGTGGCGGCTGAAGTAATAAAAGATCTCGTCAATACCGTGCGTTCATATGACACGGAAAACGAACATGATGTTTGTGGTTGGTAATAATTGCTAATGTCAGATGGCGCTAATTCAGCGCCATCGCAAAAAAAATCCTCTGTGACACACATCACAATTCTTGCTTCTCTTATGTTGTGCTATGCTTTTTATCAGCGACTAACCCGCTAATGCAAAACAGATAAGTGAGGAAACAATGGGCATTCTGTCATGGATTATTTTTGGACTTATTGCCGGTATTCTGGCGAAGTGGATCATGCCTGGTAAAGATGGTGGTGGATTCTTTATGACCATCCTGCTGGGAATTATCGGTGCCGTAGTTGGTGGATGGATCAGTACACTGTTTGGTTTTGGCAAAGTCGATGGCTTTAACTTTGGTAGTTTTGTTGTTGCCGTGATTGGTGCGCTTGTCGTGTTGTTTATCTACAGAAAAGTCAAAAGTTAATGCTGAAAAACACAAAGGCTGCCGACAGGCAGCCTTTGCTATTTTTACCGACGTAGTGTTACCACCATCCCAGCTCGGTGCCAAGAACGACAATAATCGCCACGCCCATCATGATAATCGTTGTTTTTTTCATCTTCATGCCCCTGGGGCCGCATAGCCGCCAATAAAAAACCACGCTAAAAATACGACTGCCGTAATAAAGATTACGACGGGAAAGATAATACCGATTCGCATGTTACCACCAAAGAAAAGGATGTGAATATGCCTCAGGAATGCCTGTCAGAATGCGCGATAAAAGGTGTTTTTTCTTTGTGTTTTTTCTCCTGATACATCGCGATATCGGCAGCATGCAGGGCACTGTCTGCGTCGGTTGTTTCAGGATCCACTTCAACTATGCCAAGACTGGCACCAGGATAAAACAGCTCAATATCGCCCAAGTGATATTCTCCACGTATTTGCTGTTGAATACGCTCACGCAGTGATGGGATATCCGCGTTTTCATTAACCAGAGATACGACTAAAAATTCATCGCCGCCGAGACGACCAATAATCTCGCCATTTTGATGCAGCTTATTGAGGCGCTCACCAACCTGAATAAGAAACAGATCGCCGCTATTGTGGCCAAAACGGTCATTGATTAGCTTGAAGTTATCCAGGTCGATAAAGGCAATCATGGCTTTACGCTTCAGATGCCGGGCAAGAGAAAACAGCGTCTTCAGGTTATCAAAAATCGCCCGCCGATTAGGTAGCCCAGTTAAAGAGTCAGTATACGACTGCGCAATCAAAGCGGCATTGGCTTCACGTAATTGCTCAACCAGCGCCTCTTTTTGAATATATTGTGCAATCAGCCCGGCGAATAACTGTAAAACCTGCTCTGCGCGCTCACTCCACGGACGCTTCTCGCTGCTGGCGGCGCAAAGCGTGCCATAGAATGAACCATCCGGTAAGTGAACCGGCGTGCTCAGGAATGTCGTGATGCCGAGATTGCGGGCTGCGATGCAGTCACCCCAACGATCGGGAACTTCATCGCTGAAAAAACAGTTTTCATCAATGGCGCGTTTGCACAACGAGTAATCCCACGAGACAGTAAAATTCTCCGGAATGTGCATTTTCTGGCTATTACGGGCGAACAGAATATGTTGCAGGCGCGCGTCAATATCCACTTTTGTCAGATAAGTCGACTCCATGTCGGTGACCATTTCCAGCATCTCCAGAAGCTGCCGAACCAGACTTTCGAGAGAATGTTCTGAGGCGAGAGACTGCGAAACGCGGGCAATGATCTGATCTGACACGAAAGAACTCCAGGATGCTGCGGGTAAAATGCTGATTATTTAATCTTTACAGGCATGATAAAACATCATCAACGAAGATGAAACTAGCTGTAATATATTTTAAGTGAATGTAAAAGAAATAGTGCTGCAAAACAAAACGATACCGCGATATTCTAAGGCGTAGATAAATGTGCGGGATCAATATATGAAAATTCTCAGTTTTGCTCTGCCTTGCCTGCTAATTCTGGCAGGGTGTTCAACTACTTCTCAGCCGGATGCGCCAAAACCGCCGCAGGTTGGCATGGCGAATCCGGCTTCGGTCTACTGTCAGCAGAAAGGCGGTACGCTCATTCCGGTGCAGACACCGCAAGGGGTCAGTAACAATTGCAAATTGCCGGGTGGTGAAACGATTGATGAATGGGCGTTATGGCGGCGGGATCATCCGGCTGGTGAAAAATAACAGCCGGATGCCATGCTAAAATCACAAGCTGCGTAGCCAGTCGGCCAGTACCAGTGCATGGTTTTGCGTGGTATTTTTTGCCGAGTAGAGCAGGGTCAGCGGCTGTTTTTGAGCGATTTCCGCCAGCCGTTTCCCTTCCGACTCGTGTTGCGCCAGTTCAGCAAGATATTGTTCGCGAAAGGTTTTAAAATCGACCACTTCTCCGTGAAAGGCTTTGCGCAACTCTGTTGATGGTGTGATCTCTTTATCCCACTCATCAAGTGCTAAATCAGTTTTTTTGATACCACGCGGCCAGAGGCGGTCGACCAGTACGCGATAACCATCGCTCTGTTCAGCCGGATCATAAACGCGTTTACACTGAATATTCATCGTGTTTGTTCTCCCTTTCACGCATGATTTACCACGTCACTATAGCACTTTGTGGCTGTTGGTTTTTTGTTGTGCCAGTTTTGAGTTCGAAAACAGTCTACTGTTTCCCGATGATCAGAGAGACCAGTCCCGCGGCAATAAGCGGGCCGACCGGTACACCGCGAAACAGTGCCACACCTAAAATTGTGCCTACCAGCAGCCCGGCGACCAGTTGCGGCTGGCTGCCCATTAACGTCACGCCGCGTCCGCCAAGCCAGGAGACAATCACTCCCACGGCAATCGCTACCAGCGATTTCCAGTTCAGAAACGAGTGAATCAGTGTCGAGGGGGGCAGTGTTCCGCTGGCAATAGGGGCCATTACGCCAATGGTCAGAATGATTATCCCGATACTCAGTCCCTGTTTCTCGATCCACGGAAAAAAGGTGCTTAACGGTGTGACGCGGACAATGATCAACACCAGAATTGAAACGGCGACAGTGGTGTTGTGGCTGATAAAGCCCAGCGCAGCTAAGCCGAGCAGGATCAGCAAAGTGACATCAAACATCGTGGTTTCCTTGCCAAAAAATAATAACCCCGCCTACTTTACGCCTGCTGCTGAAAGGAAGCAGAAAAAAATTACGTGTTATGCATAAAAAATCAGGCAAATTGTCATCAAATTGCCACTTGTACACGCTAACAATAACGTGAAAACAGGTATCTTCTGGGGGAAAACCATGAACGATCAAATGCTCGTTGAGACACTGATTATCACGTCATCGTTTTTTGCCATTGCAGTTGTGTTAGTACTGTCCGTTCTGCTTATTGAACGGACCAGCTAGTTACGCAGTACGGCGGAATTTGACCAGTTCTGGTTGCGCAATGCGCAAGTAATCTGTGGTGTTCAGAATTACAGATTTATCCAGCATGCCTGCGTTGAAGGCAATCTCATCGAATCGCTCAAAGAGTAGTGGGTCGGCAACCAGTTTGAGTTTTGGGTGGAAGCTGAAGGGGGGGATAGCGCCAAAGACACAGCCTGTCAGTTCATCGACTTCCGCCGGGCTGGCCAGCGAAGCGCGTAGCCCACCGATGTGACTGGCGAGTTTACTAAGATCAGCCTGTTGATCGGCTGCGAGGATCGCCAGAACATGCTGATTTACGCCATTACCTTTGACTTTACACACCAGTGCTTTAGCTCCCTGACCCAAAGCGGTGCCACGAATTTCTGACACCGCTTCGCATTTACCTACCGCTTCGTGGGTAACGATGCGGTAGTTAGCACCTTCTTGTGATAATAAAGCGATTAACCGCTGATGCGTCACGCTTCCTTTAGTCATTTCAGTCATTTCACGCTCCTGGAATTATAACCAAATAACCACAGAAGATTATCATGAACGGCTGTTTTTGTTCTGCTTATTGACATATAAACGTTCATCAGAAGCTTTATACGCATCATGTAACGTATCGTTTTCCTTCATCGCGTAAATACCTGAAGAGAAGCCGATCTCTTTCTTCGGCGCGATATGTTGCAGGCGTTTTTCGATACGTTCAGGCAGTTGCGCGGCAATTTGCGGCGTCGAATCGACCAGAATGATGCAAAATTCATCGCCACCGAGACGGATGGCATAATCGCTTTTACGAATCGACTGCTTAATCGCCTGGGCTAATAATGTAATCGCTAAATCGCCCTCCTGATGACCAAGGGTGTCATTAATTTGCTTTAACTTGTCCATGTCAATTGCAATAAACATGACAGAAGAACCGGATTGCACCAGTTTCTGCAAACGCTGCTCCAGTTCAGGCGTTAATATTTTGCGATTATACAGTCCGGTCATCGCATCACTGATATTTTCGCGCGTCACGTTCTGGTACAAGCGGAAGTGCATCCGGACCATATTCAGCAAAATTAACGCTGTCAAAATCCAGAACAGAACGCTTTTCCACGAAGACGTGATAAAGT
The DNA here is from genome assembly GCF_002965345.1 of Escherichia sp. MOD1-EC5950. NCBI lineage: Bacteria > Pseudomonadati > Pseudomonadota > Gammaproteobacteria > Enterobacterales > Enterobacteriaceae > Escherichia > Escherichia sp. MOD1-EC5950. The sequence continues at coordinate 227,387 of NZ_PTSR01000002.1, read as the reverse complement.
AAAGAATATCAATGGATAACGAAACGCGAATACCGCCAGGTAAGTCGTGGACGTAACTGACATACTGAAACAGGTTATCTTCGCTCTGGTTGATAATAATGTCCCGTCCCGAATCTGTATCGGTTAGCGTGACATTAAGAAAACGCCAGAGGAGAGGGCGATCATGAGTGTAAAAGATATTTCGTAGATTATTCTTATTAATATCCAGCAGTACAATACCTTTTAACTGCCTTGCAACATAAACCGGTGTCAGCAAACTCATCACGTTCTGTTTAGTACGCTGATCCTGGTAAATGCTCGATAACACAGTACGTCCGGTAAACACTTTTTCAATATCTTTACGATCAATGCCAATGCTTCCTGATTGCAGGAAGGACCAGTTATTCATCGCGAAGTACTCAACATTGACTGGCTCATAAAAATAGACATAGCGGTCATTGAGATCGAGATAATAGTGAAATTTCTCTTCGGCCATGCCAAGACCGGAACCATAATCATCCTGATGGCGGTTGCCTTCAACTGCCTGATCAAATGCCGGTAAGAGCGCCGCAGCTTCCACAATCGTGTCGCAGTCAGTGGATGCAGTCTGCAATGTTCCGTGTAAACCCGCGTAAGTATGGGCTGTCAGGTTTAAGCCATGGGTATTGTTGGCAGATTCAAAAGCTTCACAGATGGCACGTCGCTGTTCTGGCGACACCTCAGACTGTTTCGCAGCAAGCGCGCGCATCACATGTGCGGCGATACTCTGATTTTGATACTTGTCGTAGAGAAAGGAGGAATCTGCTTTCTGGACGATATAGCGCAAATAAGCACTCATTGCCCTGTCGCTGGCGACAAGTTCAAAAATAAGGAAGGAAGATGTCAGCACAATGACACTTGCGGCGATAAAATGCCGGAGCATTCTATGGTGCAATTTCATGATAAATGGCACTCCTTCGGTTAGTGAAACGAGAAAACCAGATAAAGTTCGATTGCGGCCTGGTACAGGGGCGCTAATTATACTCATCTCTGCGCCGCTGGGGAGGGGAAATTTAGGGGTATTGATAATAAATTGTATGCCAAAGCCACGCAAAACGCATGGCTGTGAATAATTTTGCACTCAAATATAATGAATAATCACTTTGTTGCCACCATCATTTTTCGCTTCTCGTAACGCTTTATCAGCTTCCGTCATGACAAGCGAGATATTACGCGTGTCGCCAGTGGAAAAAACACAGCCAATGCTGATGGTCATTTGTTCAGGGACATTATATCTATTACTAAAACCGGTCAGTAGTTCGACATTTTTACGCACCCGATCGGCGATAATTTTTGCCTGGGCAGCATTCAATTCGGTAAATAGTAAACCGAACTCTTCACCTTCCAGACGCGCGAAGATGTCATCGGGGCGGATACTTTGCTGGATAATATCGACAATTGAAACCAGAACTTTATCGCCCACATGATGACCCCACTGAGCATTTATGCGTTTGAACTGGTTAATATCTACCAGCATGATACAAAAATCCTTCACAACAGGGCGAGAGAGTAATGACTCTACACTGTTGAAAAAGTGACGGCGGTTATAAATATTGGTCAGTACATCATAAACCGCCAGTTTACTGGCAAGTTGTAGTTCCTGAAAAATGTTATAAATCAGGAAAGAAACCACAAACAGTTTACTGGAAACCTCAATACCGCGGCTGATATACCAGATGGTGTAATTATATTCATCCAGAGTCAGTAGCAACAAGTTACAACAGAGTGAGGCCAGACATAATAACGCGATTGACGGCCAAAGTTCGCTCGCTAAACCTGTCCGTGTGATAATAAAAAATAGTAAACATGCCCACAGACAAACCAGAATCTTGGTGTAGTTAATACCCCAACTCGCAGTATTATTATTCGGGCAGTAATCTACGACATATAAGGCATAGTCAGGATTATAACTGCTCAGGTTGTGCGCCAGTAATGGAAACAACATAAAAGGTATTAGTGCCAGCAACAGGATGCAGGTTTTTTTCTTGTTGTTTGTCAGAATGCTGTTTCGGTCATAACAGAAAAGAGCCAGCGATGCTAAGCTAATAAAACTTAGTTGGCGAAAAAGATAGAAAATGGAAACGTCATTCGATTTCGTCTGGATCAGCGTACTATCGCTGATAGGCTTGTGAATAATAACGATCGTTTCAGTTAAATAGACAAGGCCACTTAAAAAAGCAAGACTTAAAATTAGGGTTGGGAAAATATCTCGATTAGTAAAATACTTCATTAACATGAAAAGGAAAATGACGGCGTTAAGGAAAAATAAAGCCACAACGACCATCAGGTAGTTCATCTGAGGGATGAGCTTTATATTGGCGTTTTCATTATATAAGGTGGTAATGCAAAATAAAATTAATGTCAATAGTAAGCTGAAAATAAAAAAGCTGTGTGCTTTTAATTTTTGTGTACCCATGGGAACCATAAAAAAGGAGAGCAATCTGAGTAGTCAATTTTATTGATTGCAGAGAAATGGAGTTTTGACCGGGATCAATTATCATTATCAGTAAAAAAGAATTAAAGTATAGCATTGAGAAAAGCGTGCTAACAGAATCATTTTTCCGAATGATTGTTTCATGAAACTAAGTTCTGTAAAGGTTACGCTGTTATATTTAAGTTGTTTGTAAACTAATGTAGATAATAAATAACTGTATTTACAATTAACTAAAAATCAGCCAGGGAATAATGACCTGGCTGATGGTTTTAGTCTTTAGTAGTTGCATTTTGTTTATGAAATAGTTCGCGAAACACCGGATAAATATCATCCTGATCGCGGATATGCTGCATCGCAAAGTTTTCGAATGTAGATTGCAGATGCTCATATTCCCGCCACAATGTCTGATGAGCGCGACGGGTAATTTCGATATAGCTGTAATAACGAACAACGGGCAACAATTTTTTCGCCAGAATTTCATGGCAAAGCGGAGAGTCATCGGCCCAGTTATCACCGTCCGACGCCTGCGCGGCATAAATATTCCATTGTGCCGGGTTATAACGCTCTTTCACCACCTCATCCATCAGTTTCAGAGCGCTGGAAACAATGGTGCCACCCGTTTCCTGCGAGTAGAAAAACTCATGTTCATCGACTTCTTTCGCCTGGGTATGGTGGCGGATGTAAACGACCTCCACGTTCTTGTAAGTTCTGCTCAGGAACAGATACAGCAAAATATAAAAACGTTTGGCCATATCTTTGGTGGATTGATCCATTGAACCAGAAACGTCCATCAGACAAAACATTACCGCCTGACTGGAGGGATCGGGTCGTTTTTCGTAGTTCTTATAACGTAAATCGAAGGTGTCGATGAACGGAACGCGTTCAATTTTGGCGCGTAATTCGGCAATCTCTTTGCGTAGCCGTTCCTCTTCCAGCAATTGCGCAGGTTCACTGTTGCTGATGATTGCCAAATCTTCTTCCAGAGCATGAAGTTCCCGCCGTTTACCTGCGGTCATCGCGGTACGTCTCGCCAGTGAGTTTTGCAATGAACGCACCACGCTGATATTGGCCGGAACGCCGTTAGCGGTATAACCCGCCCGATGCGTTTTAAACTCGGTCAATTGGCGTTGCTGGTTCTGTTTTAAATTCGGTAAGGCTAAATCTTCAAACAGCAGGTCGAGATATTCGTCTTTCGAAATCTGGAAGACAAATTCATCCTGACCTTCACCGTCCTGACTAGCCTGGCCCTGACCACTACCGGAACCGCCGCTGCCGCCCTGGGGACGTTCAATGCGATCGTTCTGGATGAAATGGTCGTTACCCGGGTGAACGCGATGGCGCAGGCCGCCACGCCCCTGATGAAACATCGGTTCGCTAATATCTTCCGTTGGAATGGAGACGGACTCGCCGCTGTCGACGTCAGTCACCGAACGCTTATTAATGGCCTCGGAGATCGACTGTTTAATTTGCGCTTTATAACGGCGTAAAAAACGCTGGCGATTCACCATGCTTTTGTTTTTGCCGTTCAGACGCCGGTCAATAAACCAGGTCATATGCCCCCCGTACTGCATTTGCCAACTGTATGCTGCACCTGTATTGCCGGACACGCTTCGCTTATCCGGCCTACGGTTCGCTGTCGTTGTAGGCCCATGAGCATGTGCTCCGGGCCATGGTTGTTAAGAGGATTTACGTACGCGCAAATACCATTCGCACAGTAAACGCACCTGTTTACGGGTGTAGCCTTTCTCCATCATACGGTCGACAAAATCGTCGTGTTTCTTCTGCTCGTCGGTTGAGGTTTTAGCGTTAAACGAAATGACTGGCAGTAATTCTTCGGTATTGGAAAACATTTTTTTCTCAATAACCGTGCGCAGTTTTTCATAACTGGTCCAGTTCGGATTGCGTCCGCTGTTATTTGCTCTGGCGCGCAGCACGAAGTTGACAATCTCGTTACGGAAATCTTTCGGATTGCTGATCCCCGCTGGTTTTTCGATTTTCTCCAGCTCGGCGTTCAGCGACTCGCGATCAAACAACTGACCGGTATCCGGGTCGCGATACTCCTGATCCTGGATCCAGAAATCCGCATAGGTGACATAACGATCGAAAATGTTCTGTCCATATTCGGAATAAGACTCCAGATAAGCCGTCTGGATCTCTTTGCCGATAAACTCGGCATATTTCGGGATCAGATAACCTTTCAGGAACTCCAGATAGCGTTCTGCCTGCTCTTGCGGGAACTGCTCGCGCTCAATCTGCTGTTCAAGAACGTAGAACAGATGGACCGGGTTAGCTGCCACTTCCACGTGATCGAAGTTGAACACGCGAGAGAGGATCTTAAACGCAAAACGTGTGGACAGACCGTTCATCCCTTCATCGACGCCCGCGTAATCCCGATACTCCTGATACGATTTGGCTTTCGGATCGGTATCTTTCAGACTTTCGCCATCATAAACGCGCATCTTTGAATAAATGCTGGAGTTTTCTGGCTCTTTCAGACGCGAAAGAATGGAAAAACGTGACAGAGTTTCCAGCGTGCCAGGTGCGCATGGTGCGTGAGTCAGTTCACTATGATTAAGTAATTTCTCGTAGATTTTAATCTCTTCGGAAATGCGCAAGCAGTACGGCACCTTCACGATATAGACACGGTCGAGGAAGGCCTCGTTGTTTTTATTGTTACGGAAAGTGACCCATTCGGATTCGTTCGAGTGGGCGAGAATAATCCCGTTGAACGGCAGGGCGGAGATACCTTCCGTCCCGTTGTAGTTGCCTTCCTGGGTGGCGGTCAACAGAGGATGCAGCACTTTAATCGGTGCTTTAAACATCTCGACAAATTCCATGATCCCCTGGTTGGCGCGGCACAGCGCACCGGAATAACCATAGGCGTCTGGATCGTTCTGCGCGTAGTGTTCGAGCTTACGAATATCGACTTTCCCTACCAGCGCTGAGATATCCTGGTTGTTCTCATCGCCGGGCTCCGTTTTAGCGATGGCAATTTGTTGTAGAATCGACGGCCAGACCTTCACAACCCGAAATTTAGTGATATCGCCACCAAATTCATGCAGGCGCTTCGCGGCCCACGGCGACATGATAGTGCCGAGGTAGCGGCGCGGAATGCCGTACTCTTTTTCGAGGATCTGCGCATCTTCCTGTGGATTGAACAGACAGAACGGATGATCGTTGACCGGGCTGCGCTCACCATTGGCGCTCAATACATAAATAGGCACGAGTTGCATTAATGATTTCAGTCGCTCCGCAAGCGACGATTTCCCCCCACCCACAGGCCCCAGCAGATACAGAATTTGTTTCTTCTCTTCCAGCCCCTGAGCCGCGTGTTTCAGATAAGAGACAATCTGTTCAATCGCGTCTTCCATGCCGTAAAACTCTTCAAACGCCGGATAACGTGCGATGACCCGGTTCGAGAAGAGTCGAGAAAGTCTGGGTTCCTGGGCTGTATCGACCATGACAGGCTCACCAATAGCCATCAGTAGCCGCTCAGCCGCGTTGGCATAAGCACTGCGATCTTGCCGACAAGTGGTAAGAAACTCCTGCAGTGTGAACTCTTCGTCCTTGGCAGCTTCATATCGCTGGCGATAGTGATCGAATATATTCATGGTATGCCGTCCTTTCGTTTTTTAGCACAGGTTAAGAGCCGTTCATATGAATAGTAGAGGCTCCCGGAAGAGGTAAACTGAACGACGTCTCTTGCTAAAACACAGCAACTCTCATGCCATCTTACCGACTGCGAGAAGAACGTGCCCGGTGATACACCTTCAAAATTAAGCGTAGATGGCAAATGGAAAACTTGCCTGCACGGCTTTCTGGATTTCAATGGCATATCAACAACTCACCCATAAAAATTGCATAACTAATGTAAAGAATATTGCCGTCGGTAATGCAAAATTCATTCAGGTGTAAGCCTGATGTCACCAGCGTCAGGAAAATTAAACAGTTACCTTTAGAAATGAAAATGTAAAAAGGTTGGGTTTCGATGTATTGACGGGTAAACTTTGTCGCCCGCTAAACATTTGTTTAAGGAATGATTAATTGTGACCAAACTCAAACTTCTGGCACTTGGAGTGCTTATCGCAACGTCTGCAGGCGTAGCACACGCTGAAGGTAAATTTTCCCTGGGCGCAGGCGTAGGTGTCGTTGAACACCCTTATAAAGATTACGATACCGATGTTTACCCAGTACCGGTAATCAACTATGAAGGCGATAACTTCTGGTTCCGTGGCTTAGGTGGTGGTTACTACCTGTGGAACGATGCAACGGATAAACTTTCGATTACCGCTTACTGGTCGCCGCTCTACTTCAAAGCTAAAGACAGTGGCAACCACCAGATGCGCCACCTGGATGACCGTAAGAGCACTATGATGGCCGGTCTGTCCTACGCTCACTTTACCCAGTACGGTTATCTGCGTACCTCTCTGGCAGCCGACACACTGGATAACAGCAACGGTATCGTCTGGGATACGGCCTGGTTGTACCGTTACACTAACGGTGGTCTGACTCTGACCCCGGGTATCGGTGTGCAGTGGAACAGCGAAAACCATAACGAATACTATTATGGCGTATCGCGTAAAGAGTCTGCGCGCAGCGGTCTGCGTGGCTATAACCCGAATGATAGCTGGAGTCCGTATCTGGAACTGAGCGCCAACTACAACTTCATGGGCGACTGGAGCATTTACGGTACTGCGCGCTACACCCGTCTGTCCGATGAAGTTACCGATAGCCCGATGGTTGATAAGTCCTGGACAGGTCTGATTTCTACCGGGATCACCTACAAATTCTGATAGTGCATCTTTCCAGGGCATTTTGTGCATAAAAACAGGGCGTCACGCCCTGTTTTGCATTACGGTGGTGCGTAACCTGGGAGGAAACAATGCAACAAAAAATGATTCAGTTTAGTGATGGGGACTCAGTGCCAGCCATAGGGCAGGGAACATGGTTTATGGGCGAAGATGTCAGTCAGCGCAAAACAGAAGTCGCTGCACTGCGCGCGGGCATTGAACTCGGTTTAACCCTCATTGATACCGCCGAAATGTATGCGGACGGTGGTGCTGAAAAGGTAGTTGGTGAAGCATTAACTGGCCTGCGTGATAAGGCCTTTCTCGTCTCTAAGGTCTATCCGTGGAATGCTGGCGGACAAAAAGCGATTAATGCCTGCGAAGCCAGCTTACGCCGTCTTAATACCGATTATCTCGATCTTTATTTATTACACTGGTCTGGCAGTTTCGCTTTTGAAGAAACTGTTGCCGCGATGGAAAAATTGATCGCCCAGGGCAAAATCCGCCGCTGGGGCGTTTCTAATCTTGATTATGCCGATATGCAGGAGCTCTGGCAGGTGCCGGGGGGAAATCAGTGTGCGACTAATCAGGTGCTTTATCATCTTGGCTCACGGGGTATTGAGTTCGATTTACTCCCCTGGTGCCAGCAACAGCAGATGCCGGTGATGGCTTACAGCCCGTTAGCCCAGGCTGGGCGGTTGCGCAATGGACTGCTAAAAAACGCGGTCGTCAACGAAATCGCACATGCCCACAATGTCAGCGCGGCGCAAGTTCTGCTGGCGTGGGTAATCAGCCATCAAGGCGTGATGGCGATTCCAAAAGCGGCAACTATCGCGCATGTTCAACAAAATGCGGCTGTGCTGGAGATTGTGCTTTCGCCAGAAGAATTAGCGATGCTGGACAAAGCGTATCCGGCACCAAAAGTAAAAACTGCGCTGGATATGGTGTGATGCTGAGCAGTGCCGGATACATCGCATCCGGCACACAAAACTAGCGCAGATTAGCGTTTGGCAACGCGGATGGATTGTGCCAGACGAGAGGGCATATCTTTGGACGTTTTTTGTGCTTCAGAGGCGTAAGCGGTTTCTACGCAGACAAAGGTTTTGTAGCCGTCATCTGGCATATCGCCCATGCTGACTGAAAGCGCCGGACCTGGATTCCAGCCAACAACGTTCAGATGATGTTGGTGACCAACGGAAATAATGCGGTTCAACGCTTCGTCATTAATCACACTACAATCTTGCGGATTCAGATACACGCGATCGGTACGATCCGGGAATGTCTGAATCCCCCCGGTCAAAGTGCCTTCTTTCGCGTCATTGACTTTATCAATGAAGCGATCGCCCAGGCCACTGACGCTCACCTTAGCAATATCACCCACGTTAAAGTAGGTATGCAGGGCAGAGGTGGTTTCAAATTCGCCGTGCGCTTCAAGATCAATTTCACAAGTCTTACCCACGCGGAAATGCGCTAACAGCGTAAAGTCGTGCGGCCAGTATTTTTTCGTCTCGTCGCTTTGTGTCAGTTCAAAAGTCAGCGCTACGCCATCGGCATCTTCACTGTGCGATTTCAGCGTCCACGGCAGAATGCGGGCAAAACCGTGAGCAGGCAGACCTTGCTGTGCTGCCGGACCAAACCACGGCCAACAAACCGGCACGCCGCCGCGAATGGCGACGCCATTTTTAAACGGCGTGTTATTACTCAACCACAGAACGTCTTCTTCACCTGTAGGTTTCCAGGAGAGAAGGTGTGCGCCCTGTAATGCAAAAGAGGCTTTTACCTGGGGATGATCGACCACAATAAGGTCCAGTTCATCCAGTTTACGACGGGAGAGGACAGGGGAAATTTGTTCGATGACCGGAAGGGCAAAAATTTTCTTAATCATGACGCAGTCCTTTAACTTCATTTCATCAGGTAAAAAAAAGAGCGACCGAAGTCGCTCTTTTTAGATCACAGAGTCATCTCAACTTATTTGGAGATGTGAGCGATCAGATCCAGAACTTTGTTGGAGTAACCGGTTTCGTTGTCGTACCAGGATACCAGTTTCACGAAGTTGTCGTTCAGAGCGATACCCGCTTTAGCATCGAACACGGAAGTGCAAACTTCGCCGTTGAAATCGGTAGATACTACGTCATCTTCGGTGTAGCCCAGAACGCCTTTCATTTCGCCTTCAGCAGCAGCTTTAACGGCAGCTTTGATCTGCTCGTAAGTTGCAGCTTTTTCCAGACGAACGGTCAGGTCAACTACGGATACGTTCGGAGTCGGAACACGGAACGCCATACCAGTCAGTTTGCCATTCAGTTCTGGCAGTACTTTACCTACAGCTTTAGCAGCACCGGTAGAGGACGGGATGATGTTCTGGGAAGCGCCACGGCCGCCGCGCCAGTCTTTGTGAGACGGGCCGTCAACGGTTTTCTGAGTAGCGGTAGTAGCGTGAACGGTGGTCATCAGACCTTCGATGATGCCGAAGTTATCGTTGATAACTTTAGCCAGCGGAGCCAGGCAGTTGGTGGTGCAGGAAGCGTTAGAAACGATGTCCTGGCCAGCATATTTGTCGAAGTTAGCGCCTTTAACGAACATCGGAGTGTTGTCTTTAGACGGACCAGTCATAACCACTTTTTTCGCACCAGCGGTGATGTGTTTACGAGCAGTTTCGTCAGTCAGGAACAGACCAGTTGCTTCAGCGACAACGTCAACACCAACTTCGTCCCATTTCAGGTTAGCCGGATCACGTTCAGCGGTAACACGGATTTTTTTACCGTTTACGATCAGATGACCGTCTTTCACTTCAACGGTGCCGTCGAAACGACCGTGAGTGGAGTCATATTTCAGCATGTATGCCATGTAATCAGCGTCTAACAGGTCGTTGATTGCAACGATCTCAATGTCAGAACGTTTCTGAGCAGCACGGAAAACAATGCGACCGATACGGCCAAAACCGTTGATACCTACTTTGATAGTCATATATTCCACCAGCTATTTGTTAGTGAATAAAAGGTTGCCTGTAAAATTACAAAAACCTTACGCAGCGTCAAGCGGAATCGTGTCAATCATTGCGACAAATCAATCCTGTGCCTTGGCATTACACGACTGACTCGCCTCACTCTTCCTTTGGGCTTGAAACCACATGAGGGCGGCGCCCAGAATTTTAAAGGGCAATTATGATAAAAATGTGATTTTCATCACGATTTAGGTGCAGCTATTTCGTCGAGATCAAGTTTAGGACAAAATTTTGCCAGTAGGTGTTAATGTTTTGTTAGAATGAGTCACGTAATGTGAGCGTGATTAAAGTGAGATGTGAGCAAATGGCTAACAAACCTTCGGCAGAAGAACTGAAAAAAAATTTGTCCGAGATGCAGTTTTACGTGACTCAGAATCACGGGACGGAGCCGCCATTCACTGGACGTTTACTGCATAACAAGCGCGGCGGTGTTTACCACTGTTTGATTTGCGATGCACCTCTGTTTCACTCCCAAACCAAGTATGATTCAGGCTGTGGCTGGCCCAGTTTTTATGAGCCGGTGGGTGAAGATTCGATCCGTTATATCAAAGACTTGTCACATGGTATGCAGCGGATAGAAATTCGTTGTGGAAACTGTGATGCCCATCTGGGGCACGTCTTTCCCGACGGCCCGCAACCCACAGGCGAACGTTATTGTGTTAACTCGGCATCATTGCGCTTTACTGATGACGAAAATGGCGAAGAAATCAACGGTTGAAAAAACGATTCAGCAACTTATTCCACAGGAGCGGGAAAATTATGGATCTTGATGAAATAATCAACAGCATGACGCCTGAGGTTTACCAGCGTTTATCGACTGCCGTTGAACTGGGAAAATGGCCAGATGGTGTTGCGCTGACTGAAGAACAAAAAGAGAACTGCCTGCAACTGGTGATGTTATGGCAGGCCCGAAACAATACCGATGCGCAGCATATGACAATCGACACTAACGGTCAGATGGTCATGAAGAGCAAACAACAGTTGAAAGAAGATTTTGGTATCTCGGCAAAGCCGATAGCCATGTTTAAGTAAGAGATTTGTTCCCTTTATCAGACGTTTATGAAGAGAGGGATAATCTTTACTGTTACGAGTTGATTGTTTGATTTAACTACGAGCACGCCAGATGCGCCGTTGATGTGTCTTATCTGGCCTACAACGTCAGTACTGAATCGTAGGCCAGCAAAATTATCCCTGCGTCTCTTCCCAGTCCGCCAGCGTGTACAGTGTTGCTCCAGCCGCTGACATCTCCATAAATGCGTGTGCACTGTCCTGCGGCTGAATATTTACGCCACGACAGCCATCGGTAATCACGCTCACGCTATAACCTAACTGCAACGCGTCCAGCACGGTAAACTTCACACAATAGTCAGTAGCCAGCCCCATAACGATCAATTCATTGATTTCATGGTCGCGTAACCAGCCATCGAGCGCGGTTTTCTGCCGACGTCCGTTATCAAAAAAAGCACTGTAACTGTCAACTAAAGGGTTTTCGCCTTTATGGAACACTGCTGCGATCGCATTTTGATTGAGTAACGGATGTAATTGCGCGCCTTCACTGCTCTGCACGCAGTGTTCAGGCCAGAATGTTTGCGGCAAACCGTCGAGCGTCCCCTGGCTGTATGGCTCCACCTGATGCTGGCTGGCAAAACTGCCGTGATTAGCCGGATGCCAGTCCTGACTGGCGATAACTGGTTCACCGCGCAACTGACACCAGTCAATCAAGCGGTTAGCGACATCCACAGTGCTGTCACCTTCTGGCACGGCGAGCGCGCCACCGGCACAGAAATCATTTTGTAAATCGACCAGTAACAGGGCGCGATGGGGCATTGCAATCTCCTTGTATCTTGAAAATTGGTTAATATAACAGCGATTAGATTTGGCAATGTGTATGCAGCCTGTTGTCTCCTGGGGTTTATAGCCCGTGATTAAGCGTTTGGCGCATACACTGAGCCACTCATCTGAAACCCGAACAAGACAGTTGCTTAATCATCCGGCGTCAGCTCGCCGCGTAGGTTTTGGCTCATAGCCTTGCGAATGGTTTCAGTATCCAGTCCCTGGCTAAGTAGATAGTGCAGCTTGGTGAGAGTGGCTTCCACAGTCATATCCGCGCCGCCAATAACGCCGGCGTGGGCGAGGGCGTTACCGGTGGCATATCCCCCCATATTCACTTTACCGGACATACATTGCGTCAGATTAACCACCACGATACCGCGATCGCTGGCCTCCTGTAATTCTTGCAGGAAAGCTTTGTTTTGCGGCGCATTACCCACGCCGTAAGAGCGAAGAATCAACGCCCTAACCGGTTGGCGCAGGAAATTACGCACAACATCGGCAGAGATCCCCGGATAAATTGTCACCACGCCGATCGGTTGTGGCGTAATTGGATGAACGATCAGTTCTCCATCACCGTGCGGGGCGGGTGGTGTATTCAAACGACGAATATGGATACCTGCCTCCAGTAACGGTGGAAGATTGGGGGAAGCAAAGGCATCAAAACCATCGGCATGGGCTTTAGTGGTTCGGTTTCCGCGATACAGGCGGTTATTAAAAAACAGCGTTACTTCGTTGATCGGGTAGTTAGCAGCAACGTACAACGCATTCAGCAGATTGATTTGTCCGTCAGAGCGTAGCTCGGCTAACGGGATTTGTGACCCTGTCACAATGACCGGTTTACCAAGATTCTCCAGCATGAACGACAGTGCAGAGGCGGTATATGCCATGGTATCGGTGCCGTGCAGAATGACAAAACCATCGTACTCGTTATAGTGCGCTTTAATGTCTTCAGCGATATGCTGCCAGTCTTCCGGCGTCATATCGGAAGAATCCATTAGCGGCGTATATTCATGAATAGTGAAATCTGGCATCTCCGGGCGATGGAATTCCGGCATCAACGCCAACTGGCGTTGCAGATGACCTGACACTGGAATATAACCCTGCTCGGAACGCTGCATCCCGATGGTTCCGCCCGTGTAGGCAACGTAAATTGATTTCTTTTGCATGATATTGATATGAATGATATCGAAAGAGCAAAAGTATATACGTGAGGGGCAGGGAGCGCACCTGGATACTCTGTGGATATGAGAAAAGTCTGGCGGAACAGAGGGTGTAGCGTCCCGCCGGAGAAAAGTGATTAATCCTGCAACGCATAGGTTACGGTCGTTACCACGCGCACCGTTTTATTAATCGCCGTAGGATCATCTTCATCACTGCCACTGGCGAAGATCTGGAACACCCCTTGCGAAGCATCGCTGATTGACCCCACCTGACTACCTGAATCTGTCGCAAACTGTAATGCTGCGTTGCGTGCGTCTTTTGTCGCGGCGGCAATCATCTCAGCGCGAAGTGCGCCAATGCCATTAAAACGATAGGCGATTTTGCTATCAGCGATAGCACCATCCGTGGCGACTTGCAGTTCGTTTAGTTTAGCGACGACTTTTTCGACGGCAGCAACGTTATGGGTTTTTATCGTCACTGACCCGTCGGCATTATAGCGAGGCATCGTTGGATCATCTTTGAGATAAAAGGAGTCCGTTCGCTTGCTTGTCCATTGGCCCAGGTTTATCTCTGTGCTGCTAATCCCCTGAGCGTTGAGTTCGGCAACAATTTTTTTCTGCGCGTCTTCCAGTTTTGGGAAAAGCTCGCCGGGAACATTGCCCTTAAAGTTAATCGCAATGGTTAATTCAGCCGTATCTGCGCGAACTTCTTTTTCCGAAAGCCCCCGCACGTTCACATAACGGTTGTTAGTTTTTAAATGCTTAACTCCATCGCCAACGAAATAACCACAGGCGCTGATCCCCAGTCCGAGGACAATAGCGGCAATTAAAGAGGGTGCCTTATTCACTGATGACTCCTTATCAGATGCAGAATGAGCAAGGCAATGTAGTGGAGAGAGGAAGTGAAAGACAGTCCGGTTCAGGAGTGTGGCCGACAGCATATCGGCCACATATTTGCAGGGATTACCGCACGTTGGCGCAGGTCAGGCAAAACGCGTAACGGTTTTGCGGATCGTTAAAGGCCGCCAGCTTGTCGCTTTCGCTTTTAACGGTTGAAGCCACCGAGGCCAGCGGTGCAGGCAACATAGCCTGGAGCGTATCTGGCAACATCGCCCGTACAGAACCTGACATGTTGTCCATCACTTTGTCGAAGAAGGTTGGTTCATCGACGTAATATTCCAGATGCCACTGTTTCATTTTGGCCAGTTCTGCCGCTTTGGCAACTGCATCATCGAAATCACCGAGACTATCGACCAGACCGTTAGCTTTCGCATCCTGACCAGTCCAGACGTGGCCCTGAGCGATTTTATCGATCTGCTCTGGCGTCGAGTTACGCGAATCCGCAACCAGCGTGATGAAGCGTTTATAACCGTTCTCAATGCTTAACTGCATCATCTGCTGCGCTTCCGGCGGCAGTGCTTTAGTAATGGAAACATCCGCCAGAGGTGAGGTTGAAACGCCATCAGTATGTACACCAATCGAATCCAGACTGTTTTCTACGGTAGTGATCACGCCGAAGATACCGATAGAACCGGTCAGAGTGCTGGGGTTAGCCACAATGTAATTGGCCGGCGTGGAGATCCAGTAACCACCAGATGCCGCCATGCCGCCCATCGATACAACCACAGGCTTGCCAGCCGCTCGGGCTGCTGCCAGTTCAGATCGAATCACTTCAGACGCAGTAACGCTGCCGCCAGGGCTATTAACACGCAGAACAATCGCTTTCACTTTCGGGTCAAGACGAGCGTCGCGGATTTGCGCTGCGGTTGTGTCGCCGCCAACATTACCCTGGGTTTCTTCGCCATCCATAATTGCGCCATTTGCGAAGACGACACCGATGCTGTCGCCGGTATCTGCCGGAGTTTTCAAAGCATAATCGTAATAACTGATGGCGCGATAATTTTTATCCGCCTTACTCCAGCCGAACTCTTTGGTCAGGGCTTTTTCGATTTCGGCACTTGATGCCAGTGCATCGACCAGTTTGTTATCCAGCGCGTACTTCGCGGTATCGCCACCGGTTTTGGTTAAGCCATCAAGCACCCCTTGTGCGCCAGGGAATACTTGCTGGGCGGTGATCTGACGATTAGCAGCCACAGTGTTGAGATAGTTTTGCCACAGCTCACCAATCCAGCGGCTGTCAGCCTCGCGGGCTGCCGGTGACATATCATCACGAATAAACGGCTCAACGGCAGATTTATACGTACCGACGCGGAACACATGGGTGGAAACTTTTAACTTATCCAACAATGACTTGTAATACAGTCCGTTGGTCGCAAAACCATGCAGATCAACCACGCCTTGTGGTGATAGCCAGATTTTGTTGGCAAAACTGGCAAGATAATATTGCCCCTGGCTGTAGTTCTCGCCAATGGCATAAACCGGTTTGCCGCTGTCACGAAACTCTTTCAGGGCTTTACCAATGTACTGCATGGAAGGCTGATCGCCGCCCGCGAAGTTTTTCAGATCCATCACGATACCGGTGATGTTCCGGTCATCTTTTGCCTGGCGAATGGTGTTTACAATGTCAAACAGTGAGTTTTCCTGCAAACGATCAGAACTGGCACCAAGCAACTGACGGCTCAGCTTGCTAAACCGCTGCGAACTGTCAGGCTTATCGACGATCACGCCGGAGATATCGAGCAGCAACGCGCCACGACTGGCGGTTTCTTTGCTATCGCTACCACTGACCTGCATCCAGATACCCACGACAACAAGCACGAGAAAAATAAAAAACAGGTTAAGTACCATTTCACGGACAAAATTCAGTAGACGCCACGTCCATTTAAAAAATCCGGCAATAAGTCGCCAAAGGGTTCGCATGTATTCTCCCAGACTAAAAGTTACACCTGTCGCAGGTGCAATAGATGTGGTTATCGTAATGACCCAACCGGCACTTGTCAGCAGGAATCGCGGCCTGTGCTGTAACAAAATCCACTCTCGTGTTAATTTTGTGAATAAACATCATGACAGGAGTTAATCAAATGGATGCACTCGAACTATTGATCAATCGCCGTAGCGCCTCCCGCCTGGCGGAACCCGCACCAACAGGTGAGCAACTGCAAAACATCCTGCGTGCGGGGATGCGTGCGCCGGACCATAAGTCCATGCAACCGTGGCATTTTTTTGTGATTGAGGGGGAAGGGCGCGAACGTTTCAGCGCCGTTCTGGAACAAGGCGCAGTTGCTGCGGGGAGTGATGAGAAAGCGATCGACAAAGCCCGTAATGCGCCGTTCCGCGCGCCACTTATCATAACGGTGGTGGCGAAATGCGAAGAAAATCATAAAGTCCCGCGCTGGGAACAGGAAATGTCTGCCGGTTGCGCGGTCATGGCAATGCAAATGGCTGCGGTTGCCCAGGGCTTTGGCGGGATCTGGCGTAGTGGGGCGTTAACCGAAAGCCCGGTGGTACGTGATGCATTCGGTTGTCGGGATCAGGATAAAATTGTCGGGTTTCTCTACCTCGGCACACCGCAGTTGAAAGCGTCAACGTCAATTAACGTTCCGGACCCGACACCGTTTGTGACTTATTTCTGATAATTGCGGTGAAACTGAGTGGATTGTGAGCAAAGACGCAGGAATTCAGACACTCTCACTTATCACTTCACGGAATGAGGGTTACCATACCCGGATTGCATTGACAGGAGATGTCCATGAGCGAGAACTCGATTCGTTTGACCCAATACAGCCACGGAGCTGGTTGCGGCTGTAAAATTTCCCCAAAAGTGTTGGAAACCATCCTGCACAGTGAGCAGGCGAAGTTTGTTGATCCGAATTTGCTTGTGGGTAACGAAACCCGCGACGACGCGGCGGTGTACGATCTGGGCAATGGCACCAGCGTCATCAGCACCACCGACTTCTTTATGCCGATTGTTGATAATCCTTTCGATTTTGGTCGCATTGCGGCGACTAACGCCATCAGCGATATTTTTGCGATGGGCGGCAAACCGATTATGGCAATTGCGATCCTCGGCTGGCCGATTAACAAACTGTCCCCGGAAATTGCCCGTGAAGTGACCGAAGGTGGCCGTTATGCATGCCGTCAGGCGGGTATCGCGCTGGCCGGTGGTCACTCCATCGACGCGCCGGAACCGATTTTTGGTCTGGCGGTGACGGGGATCGTACCGACTGAACGGGTGAAGAAAAACAGTACCGCACAAGCGGGATGTAAACTGTTCCTGACGAAACCGCTGGGGATTGGTGTTCTTACCACTGCCGAGAAAAAATTACTGCTGAAACCGGAACATCAGGGACTGGCGACGGAAGTGATGTGTCGGATGAATATCGCGGGAGCGTCCTTTGCCAACATTGAAGGCGTAAAAGCGATGACCGACGTTACCGGTTTTGGTCTGCTGGGCCATTTAAGCGAAATGTGCCAGGGCGCAGGCGTGCAGGCGCGCATTGACTATGAAGCAATCCCGAAACTGCCGGGCGTGGAAGAGTACATTAAGCTGGGCGCTGTGCCGGGGGGCACCGAACGCAACTTTGCCAGCTACGGTCATCTGATGGGTGAAATGCCACGCGAAGTGCGCGATCTGCTGTGCGATCCGCAAACCTCCGGCGGCCTGCTACTGGCGGTTATGCCAGAGGCGGAAAACGAAGTTAAAGCTACCGCAGCCGAATTTGGTATCGAACTGACAGCGATTGGCGAACTGGTGCCTGCGCGCGGTGGTCGTGCCATGGTTGAGATCCGTTAATTCAATGCGGTTATTTATTGCCGAAAAACCGAGTCTGGCGCGCGCTATTGCTGATGTCCTGCCCAAACCGCACCGTAAAGGCGATGGCTTTATCGAATGCGGCAATGGTCAGGTGGTGACCTGGTGTATCGGTCACCTGCTTGAGCAGGCGCAGCCAGACGCCTACGACAGCCGCTATGCGCGCTGGAATCTGGCAGATCTGCCGATTGTCCCGGAAAAGTGGCAATTGCAACCGCGGCCTTCCGTGACCAAACAACTTAACGTCATCAAACGCTTTCTGCACGAAGCCAGCGAAATCGTTCATGCCGGAGACCCGGATCGTGAAGGGCAATTGCTGGTGGATGAAGTGCTGGATTACCTGCAACTTGCGCCGGAAAAGCGCCAGCAAGTTCAGCGTTGTTTAATCAACGACCTGAACCCGCAGGCGGTTGAGCGGGCGATCGATCGTCTTCGTTCCAACAGTGAGTTTGTACCGTTGTGCGTTTCTGCGCTGGCGCGAGCGCGTGCCGACTGGTTGTACGGCATTAATATGACCCGCGCATATACCATTCTGGGGCGTAATGCTGGCTACCAGGGGGTACTTTCCGTTGGGCGCGTGCAGACGCCAGTGCTTGGGCTGGTGGTGCGCCGCGACGAAGAGATTGAAAACTTCGTCGCGAAAGATTTCTTTGAAGTCAAAGCGCATATCGTGACGCCTGCCGATGAGCGGTTTACCGCCATCTGGCAACCGAGCGAAGCGTGTGAGCCGTACCAGGATGAAGAGGGGCGTTTGTTGCATCGTCCGCTGGCGGAGCATGTAGTTAACCGCATCAGCGGCCAACCGGCGATTGTCACCAGTTATAACGATAAACGGGAATCAGAATCCGCGCCGCTGCCATTTTCGCTTTCGACGTTACAGATTGAAGCGGCAAAACGTTTTGGCCTGAGTGCGCAGAACGTGCTTGATATCTGTCAGAAATTGTACGAAACGCACAAGCTGATTACCTATCCACGTTCCGATTGTCGTTATTTGCCGGAGGAACATTTTGCCGGACGCCATGCGGTGATGAATGCCATCAGTGTCCATGCGCCGAGTCTTCTGCCGCAGCCCGTGGTTGATCCAGATTTACGCAACCGCTGCTGGGATGACAAAAAGGTGGATGCCCACCACGCCATCATCCCGACCGCGCGGAGTTCGGCTATCAACCTGACGGAGAACGAAGCGAAGGTTTATAGTCTGATTGCTCGTCAGTATCTGATGCAATTCTGCCCGGACGCGGTGTTCCGCAAGTGTGTGATCGAACTGGACATAGCAAAAGGCAAATTTGTTGCAAAAGCACGTTTTCTTGCCGAAGCGGGCTGGCGCACGCTGTTAGGCAGCAAAGAGCGTGACGAAGAAAACGACGGCACGCCACTTCCTGTGGTGGCAAAAGACGATGAGTTGCTGTGCGAGAAGGGCGAAGTGGTAGAGCGGCAAACCCAGCCGCCGCGCCATTTCACCGATGCAACACTGCTTTCGGCAATGACCGGGATTGCGCGCTTTGTACAGGACAAAGATCTGAAGAAGATCCTTCGTGCGACCGATGGTCTGGGCACAGAAGCGACCCGCGCGGGGATTATTGAACTGCTGTTCAAGCGCGGCTTCCTGACCAAAAAAGGGCGCTACATCCACTCTACTGATGCCGGAAAAGCGTTATTCCATTCGCTGCCAGAAATGGCGACGCGACCGGACATGACAGCGCACTGGGAATCGGTGCTGACGCAAATCAGCGAAAAACAGTGCCGCTACCAGGACTTTATGCAGCCGCTGGTGGGGACGCTGTACCAACTGATTGATCAGGCTAAGCGCACGCCGGTGCGGCAGTTTCGCGGCATAGTGGCTCCGGGCAGCGGCGAAGAGAAGAAAAAGGCTTCACCACGCAAGCGAACGCCGAAAAAAAGCCCACCATCGGAAGATGCGGGCAGTGGAGCGATAACATAAAGGCGTGATGCTGAAGATTTTCAGGGTGTTTACGTCGCACCCGGACAAATGCCTGATGCGACGCTTGCGCGTCTTATCAGGCCTACAGAGCTGTTCTCTGATTCAGAGGGTTTTCGTAGGCCGGATAAGGCGTTCACGCCGCATCCGGCACAAACGCCTGATGACTTAAATCACCCCTTGCGCCAGCATCGCATCGGCAACCTTCACAAAACCAGCAATATTCGCGCCCTGCACGTAGTTGGTTTGCTCACCTTCACCACCATGCTCAACACAGGCATGGTGGATATCCAGCATAATGTGGTGTAAACGCGCATCAACTTTTTCGGCTTTCCAGCCCAGACGCGCAGCGTTTTGCGCCATTTCCAGCCCCGATGTTGCAACGCCACCTGCATTAGCCGCTTTACCTGGCGCAAACAGCACGCCTGCCTGCTGGAACAGCTCAGTCGCTTCGATGGTCGTTGGCATATTTGCCCCTTCGGCCACCGCTTTAACGCCGTTGGCGATAAGCTGATGTGCAGCGTCAACATCCAGTTCGTTCTGGGTCGCGCACGGCAGGGCGATATCAACCGGCACAGACCACGGTTGTTGGCCTTCGAGATAGACCAGACCAAATTCTTTGGCGTAATCCGCAACGCGACCATCACGGCTGGATTTGATTTCGATAAGACGCGCCAGTTTCTCTTTGGTAAATCCACTTTCATCAACCACGGTGCCGCTGGAGTCTGATGCTGTAACCACGCGAGCGCCAAATTCCATCGCTTTTTCGATAGCGTACTGGGCGACGTTGCCGGAGCCAGAAACGGAAACACGCATTCCTTCAAAACCCATACCGTGGCGTTTCAGCATCGCTTCAGTGAAATAAACCAGACCGTAACCGGTGGCTTCCGGACGAATCAGACTGCCGCCAAAAGAAAGCCCCTTACCGGTGAAGACGCAGGCGGTATTGTTAGACAGTTTTTTCATCATCCCCGCCATAAAGCCGACTTCACGGCCACCAACGCCGATATCGCCCGCCGGAACGTCGGTATCCGCGCCCAGGTGGCGATACAGTTCAGTCATCAGCGCCTGGCAGAAACGCATCACTTCGCCTTCGCTTTTCCCTTTCGGATCGAAATCGCTACCACCTTTACCACCGCCCATTGGCAGGGTAGTCAGAGCATTTTTAAAGGTTTGTTCGAAGCCGAGGAATTTAAGGATGGAGAGGTTTACTGAAGGATGGAAGCGCATACCGCCTTTGTACGGGCCGATGGCGGAGCTGAACTGGACACGCCATGCGCGGTTAACCTGTACCTGATTGCGATCGTCAACCCAGACTACGCGAAACTGAATCACGCGCTCCGGTTCAACCAGGCGCTCCAGTAACGACATTTGGCGATATTTTGGATTTTGTTCAAGAAAAGGCCAGAGTGTGGTCATGACTTCACGAACGGCTTGCGCGAACTCGGTTTGATTCGGGTCGCGCTTTTGGACATGGTTGAGGAATGACTCCAGAGAATATGTCTGATCCATAGATATAAAACCCTTATATATTAATACGATTGTGCTGGTGTTGTTTGTTTTAGATGCTTCTGCAGTTTTCGACTATACCATCAAGAATGTGACGGTAAGCAAGAAAAAAATGACGCAGGAAAGCAAATTAATGATCTGCGGGTTTTATAAACGTCACCTAATGTTTGCTGTGACTCTGGTGCGTTTTATCAGACCTGGAAAACCGTGCGCATTTTCAAGAGTGGTTCGAGGCGGATAAGACGTGCACGTCGCATCCGGCAACCAGACGCTAAAGTTTTTCTGCCCGGTTACCGTTATCAGTAGCAGAGACAACGAATATAAGGAGTTTCCTGTGAGTAGAGCATTATTCGCCGTAACATTGGCATTTCCATTCTTTGCGCTGGCCAACCCGCAATATCGTCCGGATGTAGAGGTGAATGTGCCGCCGGAGGTGTTTAGTTCTGGCGGACAATCGGTGCAGCCCTGTAACCAGTGCTGCGTTTATCAGGATCAAAACTATTCGGAGGGGGCAGTGATTAAAGCGGAGGGGATATTGCTGCAATGCCAGCGGGATGACAAAACCATTAGCACCAATCCGCTGGTCTGGCGGCGCGTAAAGCCATAAACGCCTGTAAAAGTGGAATATCAGCAGGAGCCAGCGGATATTGCAAAGCCTCTTCTGGCGAACACCAGACCAGCGCCTGATGTTCGAGTGCCTGGCACGTACCGTGGAAGTCCGGTACGTGCCAGGCATGAAGATGGATAATCCGGCCAGACACTTCCTTCTGATGGCTGGCAACGTAAACACCGACAGTAGCTTCGATGCCGAGTTCTTCGCGCAATTCCCGCACCAGCGCCTGCGGCTGGCTTTCATCCGGCTCGACTTTGCCACCTGCAAACTCCCATAACCCCGCCTGATCGCTATGAGCGGGGCGCTGTGCGAGTAAAATTTTGCTATCCCGTTCGATAATGGCGGCAACAACATCAATCATTTTCATAAATTACCCACAGGCAGATAAGCGAAAAATGCCATAATATCCGCAGTGTTGCCCGAGCTGAAGGGCTTTATATTTAAGGAGTGCCCGTGTTAGACCGCCATCTTCACCCCCGGATTAAACCTTTGCTGCATCAATGCGTGCAGGTGCTTGATAAACCCGGCATCACGCCAGATGGTTTAACGTTAGTCGGGTTTGCTGTTGGTGTGCTGGCACTGCCGTTTCTGGCGTTGGGCTGGTATCTGCCTGCGCTGATCGCCATTTTGCTGAACAGATTACTTGATGGTCTTGATGGCGCGCTGGCGCGGCGTAGAGGATTAACTGACGCAGGCGGTTTTCTTGATATTTCTCTCGATTTTCTCTTTTATGCGCTGGTGCCGTTTGGCTTTATTCTCGCGGCACCAGAACAAAATGCGCTGGCGGGCGGCTGGCTGCTGTTTGCGTTTATCGGCACGGGCAGCAGTTTTCTTGCTTTTGCTGCGCTGGCGGCGAAGCATCAGATCGATAACCCCGGTTATGCGCATAAATCGTTTTACTATCTGGGGGGATTAACTGAAGGCAGCGAGACGATTTTGCTGTTTGTTCTGAGTTGCCTCTTTCCAGCGTATTTCCCGTGGTTTGCGTGGATATTTGGCGCGCTGTGCTGGATGACGACATTTACACGGGTGTGGAGTGGGTATCTGACGCTGAAGGGGCTTCAGCGTCAGTAATTGCAGTGTTATTTGCTACTGTCCGGGCCGCGTTCACCGGTTGCTACCGGGTTTTTCGGATCGCTGCTCCATTCGTACCAACCACCGTCGTAAACAGAGACATTATTCCAGCCCATTGCCCGCGCATACATAAAGGTTTCTGATGCGCGCCAGCCGGTGCCGCAGTAGAACGAGACTTGTTGATCCGGCAGGATGTTCCATTCTTTCCACATCGCTGTGATGTCATCCGCAGTACGCATAGTGCCGTCTGGGTTATGGAAATCTTCCATATGCGTTGAGTCGCTGCCCGCATGACCCCAACGTGCGCCAGGGATATCACCTTTTGGCTTGATGTAGTCATAGCCGCTGGTGGTGCCGATAAATTCAGCCCATGAACGAATGCTGACCAGTGACGCATCCTGGCGATGCAGCAGACCGCGCGCCTGTTCCATATCGAGCATCAGTTGCGGTTGCGCCGGGATCTTCACGCCGAAGTCAGGTTCGGGTTTCACTGTCGGTAGCGTACCGCGTTCAACGGGCAGACCCGCATCAGACCAGGTTTGCCAACCACCGTCCAGCAAGCGCACATCTTTCACGCCAGCGTAGAGCATAATCTGCGCCACGCGTGCGGCGGCGTAAACGTCACGCCCGTACAGAATTACTGTGGTGTCATGACGAATGCCATGTTTTGCCAGCATTGCTTTAAGTTGTTCGTCAGAGACTTTATTCCACAGTGGTTCGCTTTCCACTTCGTTGGTGTCAATGTAATCGGCACCAGGAATATGGCTGAGGAGGTAAAGTTTCGGAGCGCCCCATGCTGCTTCGATCACTTTCCAGTCACCCGCAGGTTTCGCCGTAACTTCTTTGCCTTGTTGCAGGTCATGCAGCCATTGCGGGTAAACCAGTTGCTCAAAGTGCGGCAATTTTTGCAGACGGGAAGGTTCGCTTAGCGCGCCACTCAAGATGGAGATATGCGTAAAGCCTGCTTTTTGCAGACGCGTTTTAACGGCTTCGACGTCTTTGTCATTACCGTATAACGCCACCGGCGCATCGGCTTTCAGGTTATGTTGCGTAATCCACGCGTTGAGCTGTTCAGTGCTCATTTTGTCGAGCCAGCTTGCAGAAAGGTTTAAGGCGGCAGGTTCATGGCCGGAAGGGCCATTTAAGGTTTGTGGCCAGCCGTTATAAAACGCGCTTGGGCGGGTATCTATTGCTGCGCCATTTTGTTGTTGAAGCTGGTCAAGTGTAAGAGGCTTCGCCAGTTCAGCGGCCCACGAAGAAGCGCAAGCCAGCCCTAAAGCCATTGCCAGCGCGGTCATTTGAGAAACACGTTTCATCGAAAATCCCGACATTGTAGTTTTGAGTGCGCCATTCTGAACTGACGCATCGGGAAAAACTTTGCGTTATCGCAGTTTGTTGTAATTTTCTGACCACTGAGCCATATCCAGAACGGGACTATCGGCAGGAACATCCTGAAAATCGTGGGTGACTTGAACGACGGGGATCGCCAGTTCGCGGACTTCATTGAATACCCACTGACGAAAATTATCGCGCAGAGCTACGTCAAGACGGCTGAACGGTTCATCAAGCAATAATGCCTTTGGCTGGGCGAGAAGGGCGCGCAGCAGAGCCACCCGCGCACGTTGGCCACCAGACAGCGTGGCCGGGTCCTGATGGAAAGTTCCGCCAAGTCCCGCACGCTCAAGCGCATCATCCACTGCATTGCGTCTTGCGTCACCTTTGAGCGTTGACGGTAGTGCCAGTAGTAAATTTTGTCCAACGCTGAACTGATCAAACAACAGCGCATCCTGGAAAAGAATACCAATCTGACGCCGGGCGGTGGGCAGGGTGTCGAGGCGTTGCTCATTGAGCCATAGTTCACCGGTGCAAGAAAATTGTCCCGCCAGTGCGCCAATCATCCAGGAAAACAGCGTAGATTTTCCGCAGCCAGACGGGCCCATTAACGTGACAACGTCACCTTTATTGACTGTGAAATTAACGTTTTCCAGTAAGCAGGTTTCAGGCAAACGTAGCGAAACATCTTTTACGCAGAGCATTAACGGAGTCCTTGTCTGGCAAAACCTACCCATTTTGCAAGCAGGGCGGTAAGGGCAAAAATAATAAGTGGTAATAGCAGTTGCCATAAAGCCTGAGCGGCGAGGATACCGTTGCTGCCGCCACTGCTTAACGCCACTGCTTCAGTCGTCAGCGTCGGGAAGCGCCCCGCGCCCAGCCACAGCGTCGGCATATATTGCGCAATGCTGACTGAAAATCCGACAGCGAAGGCAATAAGCGCAGGACGCAGCATGAGCGGGCATTTCACGTAAAAGAATATTTTGCCTCGCGACCAACCCAGCGTTTGGGCAATCAGAATTAACCGTGAGTCAATACGCTGCCAGGCCGGTTGCAGGATAAACAACATCCACGGCATCACCCACAGCAGATGTCCCCACACCACCACAGCCCAGCAGCCATCCAGATGTAACCACAGCGCCAGCGTGTACTGGCCTGCCACCAGCGGCAGCGCTGGTAATAAAATGGGCAGCCATAACCACAACTGGCGACGCTTTGCTCCCCATTCCAGCCACAGCAGTAATAGGATCAAAGCGATGAATGTCGTTGCCAGTCCCATCGTCAGGCTATTGAATAGCGCCTCGTCATTGATCGTCGATTGATCTGCAAGGATCGCCAGCAGAACCACACAGAGCACGCCAGTCAATGGTAATAATCTCGCCAGCGTACTACCGGGCAATAAAGGCGTGGCTGGTTTGCGAACGCCATCTTTGCGGGGAATTGTGCGCCGCCAGGTGCGCCATAAAAGATAGCCCAGCAAAACACAGGTGGCGAGTAACAGCATCAGCAGCAGGCTGGCAAGTGCGCCTTTTATCTGTTGATCGGTGTCGCCCTGGGTTAACCACTGCCAGCTAATTACCGCCAGCGTCGGTGGATTACCCGGCCCAAGGATAATTGCGATATCCACGACCGATAGCGACCAGGCCACAATTGCCAGCATCGCCATTGCCAGTGCGGGAGCGACTGAGGGTAACAGCAGCCAGTTCAGGCATTGCCAGCGGCTGTAGCCCAGTGAATCCAGCACGATGACTTGTTGCAACAGCCTTTTTTCACTCAATACTGCCGCCAAAATCCACAGCAGAAATGCGCTTTCTTTCACCGCCAGAGTAATGCCCAGACCGATACCCAATCTGTCTGTCGGCGGAGTGAGGAAAGGGAAAAACTGATAAACCAGGCCGCCTTCGGCAAACAGTAGCAGGACGCTGGTGGCAAAAGCGACGTGGGGGATGGCGAGCAGCCACGGCAGACGGGCGCACAAATGCAGCCATTTCGCGCCAGGCCACAGCGCCACAATCACCAGCAGGGCAATCAACAACGCACCTACCGCCGCGATAGTTGTCGACACCAGCGTTGCCAGTATTGCCTGTGATAACTGCGGATCGGCAAATAACGCCTGCCAGTGTGTCAACGACAAGGCAGGCGTTATCAGCGTGAGCGCTGCCGGGATCAGCGGTGCGTAAATCACCGCCATCACCACCCACAGCAATAAAATTAATGCGTACCGTAACGGCGTAGCCATTCTTGTTCCAGCACATTTACCCAACCAGCATGCGGTTCCGCCAGTACTGGCGGCAGATCCTGCGGCATTCTTGATTGTAATGTTTCGCGCTGACCGGCAGGCAGTTTTTGTGGATCAAGAACAGAAGGATCGCCCCAGACCGCAGGATCCGCTTTACGCAGTTGCGCTTCGGGTGAGAGCAGGAAGTTGGCGACCACCTTCGCCGCAGCACTGGCACTGGCGTTGGCAGGAATGGTGACGAAATGCACGTTGCCAATCATTCCCTCGCTAAAGCCAAAGCTGTAACTGCTCGCTGGCAAATCGCCACTGGCTATTTTTTGCCGGGCATGAGCGGGGTTAAAGGTCAGCGACAGGCGCAATGTGCCGGATTTCAGCAGGGCATCCATTCGCGCGGGCGAAGGGGGGAAATCCTTTCCTTCGCGCCACAAATACGGATGCAGCGCATCGAGATACTGCCACAGCGGTGCAGTAATCTGGGCGAAAGTAGCATCGTTCGGCGCTTCTTTTAATGCAGCGGGATCTGGCGTCAGCATAATCAATAACTGTTCAAGAAATGCTGTGCCGGTAAAGTCTGGTGGGCGTGGATAGGTAACTGCGCCTGGATTGGCTTTGGCAAACTCCAGCAAGGCTTGCGGTGTTTTCGGTGGTTGTGGTGTCAGATCGCGGCGAGCGATAAACGTAAGTTGTGCGCCGCCCCAGGGGGATTCTGCCCCCTCGGTAGCGACAGAAAAATCTTCCCGTACAGGTAGTTGCGTGTCGACATAACGCCAGTTAGGTAATGTTTCCGCCCAGCCGGTTTGCAGCAAGTTCGCCTCTTTTAACGTGCGGAAATTTTCACCATTTACCCACAAGAGATCTACCGAGCCGCCCGTTTTACGTCCGGCTGCGGCTTCGGTCTGAATGCGTTTTACTGCGTCAGCGGCATCAGCCAGGCGAACAATCTTCAGGTTTATATCGTAATGCGTTTTCATCTCACCGCTGACCCAGTCGAGATAGCGGTTAATCGCGGTGTCGCCGCCCCAGGCGTTAAACCAGACGGTTTGCCCTTTGGCGTCGTTCTTAGTTTCCTGCCAGTCACTGGCATGTGTTGCCAAAGAAAACAGCGATAACAGTCCCAGCAACCACCCACAATGGCGCATCATTTCTCCTTAAGAACGTTTTTCAGGAAGTCGGCACAGTCCCTGGGCGGGAATGGCCATAGCAGAATTAAAACGGGCCGACAGGTTTTGCAGGCCGATTAATGCCGTCAGTTCGGTGAGCGCCTGAGCGTCAAAATGGGCTGCCAGTCGGGTGCGCAGGGCATCATCTACCGTTGGCGGCGTAACGCTGGCGGCTTCGGCGTATTCCAGCGCCAGCCGCTCCTCATCGCTGAACAGCGGGCTTTGCCGCCAGTCGGCCACCGCCAGCAGTTTATCGGTGCTGCCGGTTCGTTCAGCGACTTTCATGCTGGTGATGTCTACGCAAAACTCACACAGGCACATTTGCGCAATGCGCGCGCTGACAAGCGATCGCACCACCGGATCGAGCGGGGAGCGTTTGCGCTCCAGCCAGCCGACAAACATCGACACCAGATAGAAAATAAATGGGATCCGCCCCCACCAGCGAATCGGACTTAGCACCTCACCGTAATGGAGACGATGTAGCCACGCCTGCGGACGTAAAATTAAAGGAATTTTGCTAAGCGGCGGTAAACCCATCAGACATTCCTCTTCTGGCGCTCAAACCATATTTTTTTCGCCATGAAAATCACCACAGTCAGGGCAAACAGGATAAACAGTCCGGTAACAAACCAGAATGTGCCGCCCGTTAACATGCTGCCCGCCCAGGAATAGACAATGGTTGCGGGTAACTGACCAAGCCCGGTGGCGATAAAAAACGGACGAAAACGTATTGATGTCAGGCCGGCAGCATAGCTGATTGGATCAAAAGGGACAAAAGGCAATAACCGACATACCAGGATGGTATGTTTGCCGTAGCGAGTGAAAAAACCGTCCATGCTATCGAGCACGGTTTTACCGGTTAACTTTTCCACTACTTCGCGGCCCATCACTCTGGCGATAAAAAAGCACAGCGCCGCACCCGCCATCGAACTGGTCCACGACAGCAAGCCCCCCCAGAACGCGCCAAACAGCGACGCATTGGCAAAGGTGATCAAAAACGCAGGCAGCGGTGCGGCAATGGCCTGCAAAATCATCAACAAGAATGAGACAACTGCCGCCAGTGTGCCGTAAGACTGAATAAATCGTTCTATACCCTGTTGGTCCACAGCGGCAAACGCCGCAAGGCTGCGGTTGATAAAGTCATGGACGCCAGGAACCAGCGCCCATGCGAGCAGCGTAGCGAACAACAGGATGATGATGGCTGTACGGTAGTACCAGATTTTACGCGAATGCATCTTCATCATCTTTTATCCATGTTTTATTCTGTGATTTTAAAGGTCACCGTTGCCAGCGTGCTATCTGCCGGGAGAACTGACGCATTGCCTTTGAATTTCACTTCGCCACGTTTTTCCACCGCACCATAAGTGTATGTCGCATTGCTGACAATACCGACCGGGCAGCTATCCAGGCACACCAGACAACCGGTTTTTTTCTCTTCTGCCGCCGCTAAATTGCCACCAAAGCGCATGTCCAGTTTCTTGCCATTACTATCAACAATCACTTCATCGAAGGAATACGCTTTTGCCGCCCCTTGCCAGTTCACCGAAATATCCAGTTTACTGCCTGCAACATGGGTAGCTTCTTTGTTATCCATAGTCATATTTTCGCCCGGTGTGCCACCGGCCTGTTTCAGAGCGTCATAAAATGCTTTCGGGGTGGCATATCCCATAAACAGTGATTTATGCCCGTTGGAGCCGTCTTTAAACACAATGCCGTGACGGGTATCGTCGGTGAGGAAACGACCATTAATTTGCACCAGCATAGTTACCGTATGTGCCTGTGTATCGACGCGCAGTGGCTCACTGGCCGAAAGCCCATCGTATTCCACTTTGGCCTCGGTATTCTCTTTTTGATCACAGCCGCTAAGCCCTGCCGCTGCCAGTAAACACAGCGCAGCCAGTCCTTTTTTCCATGACACTGAATATTGTTGCAACATCGTTCTATCCTTCGTTTTTAGGGTGAGTAAGCGGTTGGCTGTCAGAAGCAGTCAGATCCACGTGTTTAAAGCGGGCGTAGCGTTTGGCGAGTTGGACGAGAATAAACAGCGTCAGTCCAGCCAGACAGAGGTTTAAAATAAAGTGCACGGTAATGCCTTCACGGGCGAGATCGCTGGCCATCACGGTATAAATAATAATCCCAGGCAGGGTAGTTAATGCCGAAATAAGGGTAAAAGGCCAGAAGGCTATAGCAGTTAATCCGTAAGCGTAATTTTGAATATTGTAAGGAAACAGCGGGATTAAGCGGGTCAGAATAAGAAAATCGATACCATTACGCGCAATACCTTTTTCAATAGCCTGAAAAGTATGGCTATGACCGACGTATTTCAGCAGCAAGTCACGCCCCAGCCAGCGCGCCAGCAGGAATGAGCACGACGAGGCCAGCGTAGCGGCAATTAACGAAAGTAGCGTTCCCAACAACGGGCCAAAGACTATTCCACCGGCGATCACCAGTACGCTACCGGGTAACAGAAAGAGGGTAGCGATAATGAATAACAGAATATAGAGGCTATAACCGAAAAATCCGCTCTGGCGAATGAGCGTTTGTAAGTGGGGTAAATCGGTGACCAGATCGAATAAACCGAAAGCGTGGATAGCGTAAATTATCAGTGCAAAAAGCAGACAGGCAAAAAGAAATTTACGCTCAGCGTTCATCGTAGAGTTTCCTATATCAAACTTGATAATAGAGAAGTGGTCAGACAACTAAAAACGCAGTGACGGTATAACAAAGGAAGGCAGGCAACAAATCATTACTGACAGTTTGTTGATTTTTCTCAAGGTTAATTCTCCTGACCTCGTGCGGGTCAGGAGAGCAGATAAATTAGCGGCGGAAGGTCGCCCACACAGGTGCGTGATCTGACGGTTTTTCCATACTGCGGATTTCATAGTCGATGCCGGTTTCTACGCAGCATTCCGCCAACGGCTGGCTGGCGAGCAGCAGGTCGATACGCAGACCACGGTTATCGTCAAAACCTTTTGAGCGGTAATCAAACCACGAAAAGCGATCTGCTGTTTCCGGATTAGCGTGACGGAAGGTATCTACCAGCCCCCAGCCGATCAGTCTGTCCATCCATTCGCGTTCTTCCGGCAGGAAGGAGCATTTACCGGTACGCAGCCAGCGTTTGCGGTTCTCTTCGCCAATGCCGATATCCAGGTCGGTGGGGCTGATGTTCATATCGCCCATAATCAGCACCGGATTATCGCGCTTAAGCTCAGTTTCCAGATAGTTTTGCAGGTTCTGGTAGAACTGCGCTTTTGCCGGGAATTTAATTGGATGGTCGCGGCTTTCGCCCTGTGGGAAGTAGCCGTTGATCACGGTGACATTGCCCAGCGGCGAGGGGATTTCTGCCATAATAATCCGCCGTTGAGCCTCTTCGCCGTCGCCCGGGAAGCCGCGACGCACAGCAATCGGCGTCTCTTTGGTCAGCAGCGCCACGCCATAATGGCCTTTCTGCCCGTGATAAAACACGTTGTAGCCGAGCTTTGCCACCTCTTCGAGCGGAAACATATCGTCATGAACTTTTGTCTCCTGCAGACCAATCACATCCGGTTGGTGCTTTTCGACGATGGCTTCAAGTTGGTGAGGTCTGGCGCGCAGACCGTTGATATTAAAAGAGACAAATTTCATAGTCGCTGCCGTTTATTCATATTAAGAGTGCGTGGATGGTAGCAGAAATTCGCTGTACTTACCGCCCGTTGTTAAGTGATTTGATCGATGGTTGTTAATGATGTCAACGATGGCGCAAAAAATGCCCGCTTTTGGTGCGGTCTGCGTCAGAATGGCGCAGTAATTTCCAGTAAATTTCGTCAATGATCACAATTCCAGAATTATATTTTACTTCTGCATAACATTGCGTTTTTTATTCTTTTTATTCATCCGTATCGCAAACGTATTCACTTTATATGCACTTTAAATGCATATCAGTTGGTTATAACTCGTTGATTTTCAGTTGGCCGCCGTCGCTTATGCAATTTTACCCCTGGCTGGTACGAACCCTGCAATCTACATTTACAGCGAAAACATTACTTATAATTAACATATAAATAACTATTTATTTACTGTGGGGTCGCTATGTCTCAGTCAATTACGCGTGAAAACTTTGATGAATGGATGATACCTGTTTACGCTCCGGCACCGTTTATTCCGGTACGCGGCGAAGGTTCGCGCTTGTGGGATCAGCAGGGGAAAGAGTATATCGATTTCGCGGGTGGCATTGCAGTGAACGCGCTGGGCCATGCGCATCCGGAATTGCGCGAGGCGCTAAACGAGCAAGCGAGTAAGTTCTGGCATACCGGTAACGGCTATACCAACGAACCAGTGCTGCGACTGGCGAAAAAACTTATCGACGCGACGTTTGCCGATCGCGTGTTCTTTTGTAACTCCGGTGCGGAGGCCAACGAAGCAGCGTTGAAACTGGCGCGCAAATTCGCCCATGACCGCTACGGCAGCCATAAGAGCGGCATCGTGGCGTTTAACAATGCGTTCCACGGGCGCACGCTGTTTACCGTTAGCGCAGGTGGCCAGCCAGCCTATTCTCAGGATTTTGCGCCACTGCCGCCGGACATCCGTCATGCCGCGTATAACGATCTCAATTCTGCCAGTGCGCTGATTGACGACGCCACCTGCGCGGTAATTGTCGAGCCAGTGCAGGGTGAAGGCGGCGTGGTGCCAGCCAGCAAAGCGTTTTTACAGGGGCTGCGAGAATTGTGTGACCGCCACAATGCATTGCTGATTTTTGATGAGGTACAAACCGGCGTCGGGCGTACCGGTGAACTGTATGCCTATATGCACTACGGCGTAACCCCCGATCTGCTGACCACCGCCAAAGCGCTGGGCGGCGGTTTCCCCGTTGGTGCGCTGCTGGCAACGGAGGAGTGCGCCAGCGTGATGACCGTTGGCACCCATGGCACCACCTATGGCGGTAATCCGCTGGCATCAGCAGTGGCGGGCAAAGTGCTGGATCTTATCAATACGCCGGAAATGCGTAATGGCGTCAAACAGCGCCACGACGGGTTTGTTGAGCGGCTTAACGCTATTAATCATCGCTGCGGTTTGTTCAGTGAAATTCGTGGACTGGGTCTGCTGATTGGCTGTGTTCTGAATGCCGACTATGCCGGACAAGCGAAACAGATTTCTCAGGAAGCGGCAAAAGCAGGCGTGATGGTGCTGATTGCGGGCGGCAGCGTGGTGCGTTTTGCTCCGGCGCTGAATGTCAGCGAAGAAGATATGGCTACCGGGCTGGATCGCTTTGCGCTGGCCTGTGAACGCGTTGTTAGCCGAGGTTCATCATGATGGTCATTCGTCCCGTTGAGCGCAGCGATGTCGCGGCGTTAATGCAACTTGCCAGTAAAACGGGCGGCGGTTTAACGTCGCTTCCTGCCAATGAAGCCACACTTTCGGCGCGTATCGATAGAGCCATCAAAACATGGCAAGGCGAATTACCCAAAAGTGAGCAGGGTTATGTGTTCGTGCTGGAAGAGAGTGAAACAGGTACGGTGGCGGGCATTTGCGCCATTGAGGTGGCTGTTGGGCTAAACGATCCCTGGTACAACTATCGCGTCGGCACGCTGGTTCATGCTTCGAAAGAGCTGAATGTTTATAACGCGCTACCGACGCTTTTTCTCAGTAATGATCACACCGGAAGTAGCGAATTGTGCACGCTGTTTCTCGATCCGGACTGGCGCAAAGAGGGCAACGGCTATTTGTTGTCGAAATCTCGCTTCATGTTTATGGCAGCCTTTCGCGACAAGTTTAACGACAAAGTGGTTGCCGAAATGCGTGGGGTGATTGACGAACACGGCTATTCGCCGTTCTGGCAAAGCCTCGGTAAACGCTTCTTTTCGATGGATTTTAGCCGAGCCGATTTTCTCTGCGGTACTGGTCAAAAGGCATTTATTGCTGAGTTGATGCCAAAACATCCGATCTATACGGACTTTTTATCCCAGGAAGCGCAAGACGTTATCGGTCAGGTACATCCGCAAACGGCACCCGCGCGGGCGGTGCTGGAAAAAGAGGGCTTTCGCTACCGCAACTATATCGACATTTTCGACGGTGGGCCGACGCTGGAGTGTGACATCGACCGCGTTCGCGCCATGCGCAAAAGCCGGCTGGTGGAAGTGGCAGAAGGGCAACCCGCACAGGGCGATTTTCCGGCCTGTCTGGTCGCCAATGAAAATTATCATCATTTCCGCGTGGTGCTGGTGCGTAGCGATCCGGCTACCGAGCGTTTGATTTTAACCGCCGCACAACTGGACGCTCTCAAGTGTCATGCCGGGGATCACGTTCGTCTGGTACGCCTGTGCGCAGAGGAGAAAACAGTATGACTTTATGGATCAACGGCGACTGGGTGACGGGCCTGGGTGCGCTGCGCGTGAAGCGTAATCCGGTATCTGGCGACGTTTTATGGCAAGGCAATGATGCCGATGCTGCTCAGGTGGCGCTGGCATGTCGTGCTGCTCGCGCAGCGTTTCCGCGTTGGGCGCGGCTCTCCTTTGGCGATCGTCAGGTAAGAGTTGAACGATTTGCCGGACTGCTGGAAAGCAATAAAGCTGAATTAACGACGATTATTGCCAGAGAAACGGGTAAGCCGCGTTGGGAGGCGGCAACCGAAGTGACGGCGATGATTAATAAAATTGCTATTTCAATCAAGGCATATCACGTGCGCACGGGTGATCAGCGCAGTGAAATGCCAGATGGGGCGGCAAGCTTACGCCATCGCCCACACGGCGTGCTGGCGGTGTTTGGTCCGTACAATTTTCCTGGGCATTTACCTAACGGGCATATTGTTCCGGCGTTGCTGGCAGGCAACACAATTATCTTTAAACCCAGTGAGCTGACACCGTGGAGCAGCGAAGCGGTAATGCGCTTATGGCAGCAGGCTGGATTGCCGCCAGGGGTGCTGAATCTGGTGCAGGGTGGGCGCGAAACCGGTCAGGCGCTGAGTGCGCTGGAAGATCTCGATGGTTTGCTGTTTACCGGTAGCGCCAACACTGGCTACCAGTTGCATCGTCAGCTTTCCGGTCAGCCAGAAAAAATCCTCGCCCTCGAAATGGGCGGCAATAACCCGCTGATTATTGATGAAGTGGCGGATATCGACGCCGCAGTGCATCTGACTATCCAGTCGGCATTTGTTACTGCCGGACAACGCTGCACCTGCGCCCGTCGTATATTGTTGAAAAGTGGAGCGCAGGGCGATGCGTTTCTTGCTCGCCTGGTTGCCGTCAGCCAGCGATTAACACCGGGCAACTGGGATGACGAACCACAGCCGTTTATCGGCGGGCTGATTTCTGAACAGGCCGCGCAGCATGTTGTTACCGCCTGGCAGGAGCTGGAAAACATGGGCGGACGGACGTTGCTTACGCCACGCTTACTGCAACCAGGTACTTCACTGCTTTCACCTGGAATCATTGACATGACGGGCATTTCTGGTGTGCCGGATGAAGAAGTGTTCGGGCCGTTACTGCGTGTCTGGCGTTATGACACCTTCGATGAGGCGATTAAGATGGCGAACAACACTCGCTTTGGCCTCTCTTGTGGGCTGGTTTCACCAGTGCGGGAAAAATTCGAACAACTGTTACTGGAGGCACGAGCGGGGATCGTTAACTGGAACAAACCGCTGACCGGTGCGGCCAGTACTGCACCATTTGGTGGCGTAGGCGCTTCCGGCAATCATCGCCCCAGTGCATGGTATGCCGCTGATTATTGTGCCTGGCCGATGGCAAGCCTGGAATCGGACTCGTTAACGCTGCCCACTACGCTTAACCCCGGGCTGGATTTTTCCGATGAGGTGGTGCCATGAACGCTCGGGAAGTTAATTTCGACGGGCTGGTGGGGCTGACGCATCATTACGCTGGCCTGTCGTTTGGTAATGAAGCTTCTACCCGCCACCGTTTTCAGGTATCTAACCCGCGACTGGCGGCAAAACAGGGCTTGCTGAAAATGAAAGCCCTTGCCGATGCGGGATTCCCGCAGGCGGTGATCCCGCCTCACGAGCGCCCGTTTATTCCGGTTTTGCGTCAATTGGGATTCAGCGGCAGCGATGAGCGAGTGCTGGAAAAGGTTGCTCGTCAGGCGCCGCACTGGCTTTCCAGTGTCAGTTCCGCTTCGCCAATGTGGGTCGCGAATGCGGCGACGGTGGCACCTTCTGCCGACACGCTGGATGGCAAAGTGCACCTGACGGTTGCCAATCTGAACAACAAATTTCACCGTTCGCTGGAAGCACCGACCACCGAATTGCTGTTAAAAGCCATTTTTATTGATGAAGAGAAATTCACCGTGCATTCGGCACTGCCTCAAGTGGCGCTGCTCGGTGATGAAGGGGCGGCAAACCACAATCGGCTCAGTGGTAACTATGGTGATCCGGGTATACAGGTTTTCGTCTATGGCCGGGAAGAGGGCACTGGCACGCGACCTTCCCGTTATCCGGCGCGGCAAACCCGCGAAGCCAGCGAGGCGGTAGCAAGGCTGAATCAGGTTAATCCACAACAGGTAATTTTCGCTCAACAAAACCCGGAAGTTATCGATCAGGGGGTTTTTCATAATGATGTGATTGCCGTGAGCAACCGCCAGGTGCTGTTTTGCCATCAGCAGGCATTCGCCCGTCAGGCGCAATTACTGGCAAATCTGTGTGCGCGGGTGAGCGGTTTTATGGCAATAGAAGTTCCGTCGGCACAGGTTTCCGTAGCGGATGCTGTCTCGACCTATCTGTTTAACAGCCAGTTGTTGAGCCGTGATGACGGTTCGATGGTGTTGGTGCTGCCGCAGGAGTGTCGGGAACATGCCGGGGTATGGCGTTATCTCAATGAATTACTTGTTGCCGATAACCCGATCAGTGAACTGAAAGTTTTTGATTTACGCGAAAGTATGGCAAACGGTGGCGGCCCTGCGTGCCTGCGTTTGCGCGTGGTGCTGACGGCAGAAGAACGTCAGGCGGTGAATCCGGCGGTGATGATGAACGAGACACAGTTTAATGCGCTCAATGACTGGGTGGATCGTTACTACCGCGATCGTCTTACCGCTGCCGATCTTGCCGATCCGCAATTGCTGCGCGAAGGAAGGGAAGCTCTGGATGCACTGACTCGTTTGCTGAATCTCGGTTCGGTTTACCCGTTCCAACGGGAGGGGAGTGGCAATGGATAATTTTCTTGCCCTGACGTTAACGGGTAAAAAACCAGCCGTAACAGCGAGAGAAAGCAACGGTGTCCACTGGCGCTGGCTGGGTGACGGGCTGCTGGAACTGACGCCAGTCACCCCACCGCAAGGTGCGCTGGTGATATCAGCGGGGATCCACGGTAATGAAACGGCACCTGTTGAGATGCTGGAGGCGTTGCTTGGGGCAATTTATCACGGTGAGATTCAGTTGCGCTGGCGGCTGCTGGCGATCCTCGGAAATCCTCCCGCCCTGAAGCAAGGCAAGCGTTATTGTCATAGCGATATGAATCGAATGTTTGGCGGACGCTGGCAGCTATTTGCCGAAAGCGGCGAAACCTGTCGCGCCCGCGAACTGGAACAGAGTCTGGAAGATTTTTATCAACAGGGTAAAGAGTCCGTTCGTTGGCACCTTGATTTGCATACCGCAATTCGTGGTTCATACCATCCGCGTTTTGGTGTTTTACCGCAACGTGACATTCCCTGGGATGAGAAGTTTCTGACGTGGCTGGGCGCAGCGGGGCTGGAGGCACTGGTGTTTCACCAGACGCCTGGCGGCACGTTTACCCATTTTAGCGCCGAACATTTTGGCACCCAGGCGTGTACGCTGGAACTTGGCAAAGCGTTGCCATTTGGGCAAAACGATCTTTGCCAGTTTGCGCCAACGTCCAGCGCGATTGCCGCGCTGTTATCCGGGATGAGCGTCGGTTTTGATAAAAAGCCGCCATTACGTTACCGGGTGGTTTCGCAAATTACCCGCCACTCCACTGATTTTGAACTGCATATGGCGAGCGAGACATTGAACTTCACGGCGTTTA
Source organism: Escherichia sp. MOD1-EC5950 (assembly GCF_002965345.1). Lineage (NCBI taxonomy): Bacteria > Pseudomonadati > Pseudomonadota > Gammaproteobacteria > Enterobacterales > Enterobacteriaceae > Escherichia > Escherichia sp. MOD1-EC5950. The sequence goes on along the minus strand of NZ_PTSR01000002.1, from coordinate 189,615 downwards.
AGAAGGGGACGTTGTTAGCGCAGGATGGCGAAGAACGCTTTACGGTGACTCATGATGTTGAATATGTGTTATTCCCTAATCCATTGGTGGCGCTGGGATTGCGTGCAGGGTTAATGCTGGAGCAAATAATCTGATGCTTACCTGCAGAAATCATCTGCGGGTATTTACTGGGTTTTTAATGAAATAATACGGATTAATCCTGGTTATTTGCTTTAATTATCACCAGCTATAAGGTATATTTCTTCATAATTCCTGCAAAATCAGCGTGTTGTAATATTTATTCATCACTCTCCATCAAATTTTCTTTTTTTCTCCATAATTGGCGCAAAAGTGTTTTTTACACTTTCATTGATTTACCGTTGCTCTGATTAATTGACGCTAAAGTCAGTAAAGTTAATCTCGTCAACACGGCACGTTACTTAAGAAAGCCGTAATAAATAACTGAAAGGAAGGATATTGAATATGCGTAAATTAACTGCACTGTTTGTTGCCTCTACCCTGGCTTTTGGCGCGGCTAACCTGGCCCATGCCGCTGATACCACTACCGCAGCACCGGCTGACGCCAAGCCGATGATGCACCATAAAGGTAAATTTGGTCCACATCACGACATGATGTTTAAAGACCTGAACCTGACCGACGCGCAGAAACAGCAGATCCGCGAAATCATGAAAGGTCAGCGTGATCAGATGAAACGTCCGCCGCTGGAAGAACGCCGCGCAATGCATGACATTATTGCCAGCGATACCTTCGACAAAGCAAAAGCTGAAGCGCAGATCGCAAAAATGGAAGAGCAGCGCAAAGCTAACATGCTGGCGCACCTGGAAACCCAGAACAAGATTTACAACATCCTGACGCCGGAGCAGAAAAAGCAATTTAATGCCAATTTTGAGAAGCGTCTGACAGAACGCCCTGCGGCAAAGGGTAAAATGCCTGCAACTGCTGAATAATCTTTCAGCCTGACAACTTAAGACCGCCGGTCTTGTCCACTACCTTGCTGTAATGCGGTGGACAGGATCGGCGGTTTTCTTTTCTGCTGTTCAACTTTTGCAAAAAAAGCCTAATCACCACTAAGGTAAATCACCCGAGTTGCCGATAACAATCCCCGGTTGCCTGAACGATAACAATGAAAAGAGCATGCCGGGAGCGAGTATGGAATACTTTGATATGCGTAAAATGTCGGTGAACCTGTGGCGAAACGCTGCCGGTGAAACTCGCGAAATCTGTAGTTTTCCCCCGGCAAAACGTGATTTTTACTGGCGCGCCAGCATTGCTTCCATTGCCGCAAATGGTGAGTTTTCTTTGTTTCCGGGCATGGAAAGGAGTGTGACGCTGTTGGAAGGTGGCGAGATGCTCCTTGAAAGCGCAGGCCATTTTAGCCATACCTTAAAACCGTTACAGCCTTTTGCCTTCGCGGCGGACCAGGTGGTAAAAGCAAAACTGACCGAAGGGCAGATGTCGATGGATTTCAACATTATGACGCGCCTTGATGCCTGTAAGGCGAAAGTCAGAATTGCCGATCGCACGTTCACCACTTTTGGCTCACGTGGTGGGGTGGTGTTTGTTATTAGCGGAGCGTGGCAACTGGGCGACAAGCTGTTGACTACCGACCAGGGCGCATGCTGGTACGATGGCAGGCACACCCTGCGGCTTTTACAACCGCAAGGCAAACTGCTGTTCAGTGAAATTAGCTGGCTTGCAGGCTATTCACCGGATCAAGTTCAGTAATTCATTATTAGAATGCTGCGCCCGATAACACTGGTGATATCTGACACAGCATGTCTGCGTTATTTTTTCCAGAAATCATCAAAAACGGTAATGGGCGGGCGGCGTTTATGCTCGGTTTTCAGATACCAATTCTCAATGGTTCTGGCGACCTGTTCCGGTACGGTTTTCCCTTCCAGATAGTCATCAATGTTGTCATAAGTGACGCCAAGCGCGACTTCATCCGGCAGTGACGGACGATCATCTTCCAGATCGGCGGTTGGTGCTTTCTTATAGAGATGCTCCGGGCAACCTAACGCTGCCAGTAATTGTTTACCCTGACGCTTGTTCAAACGGTATAGCGGGTTAATGTCAGTGCCTCCGTCACCGTATTTAGTGAAGAATCCGGTAATGGCTTCTGCCGCATGATCGGTGCCCACCACGACGCCGTGGGTCATGCCTGCAATGCTGTATTGTGCTTTCATCCGCTCACGTGCTTTTTCATTGCCACGAACGAAATCACTTAATTCAATACCCGCTTCGCGCAGTGCCTGTTCGCTGGCCAATACCGCGCCCTTGATATTAACGGTTAATACGCGATCCGGTTGAATAAAGGCAATGGCATCCTGACAATCCTGTTCATCGGCCTGAACACCGTAGGGCAGGCGTACTGCAATAAATTGCAGTGCCTCGTTGCCCGTTTCCTGACGAAGTTCGTTAATCGCCATCTGACACAGTTTCCCGGCAAGCGTGGAGTCCTGACCGCCACTAATACCAAGTACCAGTGATTTAATGAACGGATAGGTTTGCAGATAGCTTTTCAGAAAATCGATACTGCGGCGAATTTCCTCTTCGGCATTAATCTGCGGTTTTGCGCCCAGCGCCTTTATTATTTGTTGTTGCAATGTCATTGAACCCCTCCAGACAAAAAAATAAAACTTCCTTAAAGCTAACCCGTTGCTACAGAAACGACAAGCGACAGCAAGTTGAATGGCGGTTAAAACGTCATACAGGAATCCTCTGAAAGCGGAGCCGTTTCGTTCACGGGCTTGAAAAAGCCCCCGATGTATTCCAGGCTTATCTAACACGCTGATAAACAAGAGGACGAAATATGAACAAGAATATGGCAGGAATTCTGGGTGCAGCGGCGGTATTAACCATGCTGGCAGGTTGTACGGCGTATGATCGTACCAAAGACCAGTTTGTACAGCCTGTGGTGAAAGACGTCAAAAAAGGCATGAGCCGGGCGCAGGTTGCACAAATTGCGGGTAAACCTTCGTCTGAAGTGAGCATGATCCATGCTCGTGGTACTTGCCAGACCTATATCCTGGGTCAACGTGATGGTAAAGCAGAAACCTATTTTGTCGCGTTAGATGATACCGGACATGTCATCAACTCCGGCTATCAGACCTGTGCCGAATACGACACCGATCCACAAGCAGCGAAGTAATTTCTTCGCCAGAAAGCTTGAGTTACAACAGAAACCGGCCATTGCGCCGGTTTTTTTTTGACCCTTGTTCTTATTTATTGTCGCGAATTATTTAACTGAAATGTGAAGAAGGTCATAACAGCAGGTCAAGGAGAGACAATTTATGAGGTCAAGGAAATACTATCGTTCAGGTCAATACCGTATACTCTTTTCAGCCACCAAAAAAAGTCATGTTGGTTTCGCAAGTTACCCAGAGCATGGAAGCAGGTTAAGACTTGCGGAGTGTCTGGCTGACAGATAGTCGTTGATGAGGGCAGTTTTATGGAAAAGAAACACATTTATCTGTTTTGTTCTGCGGGCATGTCTACCTCTTTACTGGTATCAAAAATGCGCGCTCAGGCAGAAAAATATGAAGTTCCGGTCATTATTGAAGCATTTCCGGAAACACTGGCTGGTGAAAAAGGTCAGAATGCCGATGTCGTGTTATTGGGGCCGCAGATTGCTTATATGTTGCCCGAAATCCAGCGTTTGTTACCCAACAAACCGGTTGAAGTAATTGACTCACTGTTATATGGCAAAGTCGATGGTTTAGGCGTGCTTAAGGCTGCAGTTGCAGCAATTAAAAAAGCCGCAGCAAATTAATTTTTAAATTTTCCGTCAAAGAGTTATTTCATAAATCTATACCGCAATATTTTAATTGCGGTTTTTAAGGGTATTTTTCTATGAGTAATGTTATTGCATCGCTTGAAAAGGTACTCCTCCCTTTTGCAGTCAAAATAGGAAAGCAGCCACACGTTAATGCAATCAAAAACGGCTTTATTCGCTTAATGCCGTTAACCCTCGCAGGGGCCATGTTTGTATTAATCAATAACGTTTTTCTGAGCTTTGGGGAGGGGTCGTTTTTTTACTCGTTAGGTATTCGCCTTGATGCCTCAACTATTGAAACACTCAATGGGCTGAAGGGTATTGGCGGCAACGTTTATAACGGAACGTTAGGGATTATGTCTTTAATGACACCGTTCTTTATCGGCATGGCGCTGGCAGAAGAGCGTAAAGTCGATGCACTGGCGGCAGGATTGTTATCCGTTGCGGCATTTATGACCGTCACTCCTTATAGCGTCGGTGAAGCCTATGCGGTCGGCGCAAACTGGTTAGGCGGCGCGAATATTATCTCCGGGATTATTATCGGCCTGGTGGTAGCAGAAATGTTTACCTTTATTGTCCGCCGCAACTGGGTCATTAAATTACCCGACAGCGTACCGACATCGGTATCGCGTTCTTTCTCTGCATTAATTCCCGGCTTTATTATTCTTTCCGTGATGGGGATTATTGCCTGGGCGCTGACTACCTGGGGCACTAACTTCCACCAGATTATTATGGATACCATTTCGACGCCGCTGGCATCGTTGGGTAGCGTGGTTGGCTGGGCCTATGTGATCTTTGTTCCGCTGCTCTGGTTCTTCGGTATTCATGGCGCGCTGGCGTTGACCGCCCTGGACAACGGCATTATGACGCCGTGGGCGCTGGAAAACATCGCCACCTACCAGCAATATGGTTCCGTCGAAGCGGCGCTGGCAGCCGGTAAGACTTTCCATATCTGGGCCAAGCCGATGCTGGACTCCTTTATTTTCCTCGGCGGCAGCGGCGCGACCCTGGGGCTTATTCTGGCCATTTTTATCGCTTCTCGTCGTGCTGATTATCGTCAGGTGGCAAAACTGGCACTGCCGTCAGGCATCTTCCAGATTAACGAACCGATTCTGTTTGGTCTGCCGATTATCATGAATCCGGTAATGTTTATCCCGTTCGTGCTGGTGCAACCAATTCTGGCGGCAATTACCCTGGCGACGTACTACATGGGCATTATCCCGCCGGTGACCAACATTGCGCCGTGGACCATGCCAACCGGTCTGGGAGCCTTCTTTAATACTAACGGTAGCGTCGCCGCATTGCTGGTCGCACTCTTCAACCTTGGTATCGCAACGCTGATTTATCTGCCATTTGTTGTGGTGGCGAACAAAGCGCAGAACGTGATTGATAAAGAAGAGAGTGAAGAAGATATTGCTAACGCCCTGAAATTTTAATCGACACCGGCGCGGGCAACTCGTGCCGGTAAGAATAGAGAGGAACGATGTATGATGGATCTCGAAAACATTCCTGACACGCAAACCGAAGCCGAAGAACTGGAAGAAGTGGTGATGGGGCTTATCATCAACTCCGGACAGGCACGTAGTCTGGCGTATGCCGCGCTGAAGCAGGCGAAGCAGGGCGATTTTGCAGCCGCCAGAACGATGATGGATCAATCGCGGATGGCCTTGAATGAAGCGCATCTGGTACAGACAAAGCTGATTGAAGGCGATCAGGGCGAAGGAAAGATGAAAGTTAGCCTGGTGCTGGTCCACGCGCAGGATCATTTAATGACTTCAATGCTCGCGCGTGAACTGATTAGTGAATTAATTGAGCTTCATGAAAAACTGAAAGCATAAGGAGTCAATGATGCAGCCAGTGATTAACGCGCCGGAAATTGCCACTGCCCGTGAGCAGCAATTATTTAATGGCAAAAATTTCCATGTGTTTATCTACAATAAAACCGAAAGTATTACTGGGTTGCATCAGCATGACTATTATGAATTTACCCTGGTTTTAACCGGTCGTTATTTCCAGGAGATTAACGGCAAGCGTGTGTTGCTGGAACGGGGCGATTTTGTTTTTATTCCGTTAGGATCACACCATCAAAGTTTTTATGAGTTTGGTGCCACGCGCATATTGAACGTTGGGATCAGTAAACATTTTTTTGAACAGCATTATTTACCGTTGTTACCTTATTGCTTTGTTGCTTCACAGGTTTACCGCACTAATAATGCTTTTCTCACTTATGTGGAAACGGTAATTTCTTCATTGAATTTCAGTGAAACCGGGCTGGAAGAATTTGTTGAGATAGTCACTTTTTATGTCATTAACCGTTTACGCCATTACCGCGAAGAACAGGTGATTGATGATGTGCCACAGTGGCTAAAAAATACGGTTGAAAAGATGCATGATAAAGTGCAGTTCAGTGAAAATGCGTTGGAAAACATGGTGACGTTATCGGCTAAATCGCAGGAGTATTTGACGCGTGCGACTCAGCGATACTATGGCAAAACGCCGATGCAGATTATTAATGAAATCCGCATTAACTTTGCCAAAAAACAACTGGAAATGACCAACTATTCTGTGACGGATATTGCATTTGAAGCTGGTTATAGTAGCCCAAGTCTGTTCATTAAAACGTTTAAGAAACTAACGTCTTTTACGCCAAATAGCTATCGTAAGAAATTGACTGAATTTAATCAGTAGCTGTTATCGCTGATCATTAAATTTACATGCGTGCCTTGTTTATCCTGGGGAAACCGGGATATTCCTGACACAGAGGCAGGCATGAAGAATATCAGTATTTCCTGATGAAGGGAGAAATTATGAACCAGAAATTAAAAATCGTCACTATTGGTGGCGGGAGTAGTTATACCCCGGAGTTACTGGAAGGGTTTATTAAGCGTTATCACGAATTGCCGGTTACTGAATTATGGCTGGTGGATGTCGAAGGTGGTAAAGCGAAACTGGATATTATTTTTGAACTCTGTCAGCGCATGATTGATAACGCTGGCGTACCGATAAAGCTTTATAAAACGCTTGATCGTCGTGAGGCGCTGAAAGGGGCTGATTTTGTCACTACCCAACTGCGCGTAGGTCAATTACCGGCACGTGAACTGGATGAACGCATTCCGTTAAGTCATGGCTATCTTGGCCAGGAAACCAACGGTGCGGGAGGCCTGTTTAAAGGTCTGCGCACCATTCCGGTGATTTTCGATATTGTGAACGATGTTGAAGAACTATGTCCGAATGCGTGGGTTATCAACTTTACTAACCCGGCGGGAATGGTCACTGAAGCGGTTTATCGTCACACTGGATTTAAACGCTTTATCGGCGTGTGTAATATTCCTGTGGGTATGAAAATGTTTATCAGCGATGTTTTAGCGTTGAATGAGAGCGATGATTTATCTATCGATCTGTTCGGCCTGAACCATATGGTGTTTATTAAGGATGTGCTGGTAAATGGCAAATCGCGCTTTGCCGAATTGCTCGACGGCGTGGCATCCGGGCAGTTAAAAGCGTCTGGCGTAAAAAACATTTTCGATCTGCCGTTTAGCGAAGGCTTAATCCGTTCGCTGAATCTGTTGCCATGTTCTTATCTGCTTTATTACTTCAAGCAAAAAGAGATGCTGGCGATTGAAATGGGTGAATACTACAAAGGCGGTGCGCGTGCGCAGATAGTGCAGAAAGTCGAGAAACAACTCTTTGAGCTGTATAAAAACCCGGAGCTGAAAGTTAAACCGAAAGAGCTGGAGCAGCGCGGTGGGGCTTATTACTCAGACGCGGCGTGCGAGGTGATTAACGCTATCTACAACGACAAGCAAACGGAACATTACATTAATATCCCGCATCATGGGCATATTGATAATATTCCGACTGACTGGGCGGTAGAAATGACCTGTACGCTGGGTCGCAATGGCGCGACGCCACATCCGCGAATTACCCATTTTGATGACAAAGTCATGGGGCTGATCCACACCATTAAAGGCTTTGAAATTGCCGCCAGCAACGCAGCACTTAGCGGTGAATTTAACGATGTGTTACTGGCGCTAAACCTTAGCCCGTTGGTGCATTCCGATCATGACGCAGAGTTGCTGGCACGTGAGATGATTCTGGCGCACGAGAAGTGGCTACCAAACTTTGCTGACTGTATTGTAGATCTCAAAAAAGCACATTAACCGGGGCTGATTATGGAACGCTTACTGATTGTTAATGCAGATGATTTTGGCTTAAGTAAAGGTCAGAACTACGGCATTATCGAGGCCTGTCGCAACGGGATTGTCACGTCGACGACGGCGCTGGTAAATGGTGAAGCCATCGACCATGCGGTGCAGTTGAGTCGTGATGAGCCGAGCCTGGCCGTCGGGATGCATTTTGTCCTCACCCTGGGCAAGCCGCTAACTGCAATGCCCGGTTTAACCCGCGAAGGCGTGTTGGGGAAATGGATCTGGCAACTGGCAAAAGAAGATGCTTTACCACTGGAGGAAATTGCTCAGGAACTTGCCAGCCAGTATCTGCGTTTCATTGAGCTGTTTGGGCGCAAACCTACCCATCTTGATAGTCATCATCATGTGCATATGTTTCCGCAGATTTTCCCGATTGTGGCCAGGTTTGCCGCTGAAGAGGGGATTGCGTTGCGCATCGATCGTCAGCCAGTATTTAACGATAGTGATTTACCGGCTAAATTGCGCAGTTCGCAGGGCTTCAGTAGCGCATTCTATGGTGAAGAGATCAGCGAGTCCCTGTTCCTGCAAGCGGTGGATGATTCCAGTCATCGCGATGAGCGCTCGCTGGAAGTGATGTGCCATCCGGCGTTTATTGATAATACGATTCGCCAGAGTGCTTACTGTTTTCCACGGTTAACGGAGCTGGAAGTGTTGACATCAGCATCGTTGAAGTATGCCATTGCCGAGCGAGGTTATCGGTTGGGTAGTTATCTTGATGTGTAGGTAATGTTGTTTTGCCGGATGTAGCGTAAATACCTTATCCGGCCAGCAAAGTGTCGCAATTTCAATATATTATGAATTATTACGCTAGACCTGATAAGCACAGTGCATCAGGCAAAGGCGGCGCAACTGCGCCGCCTATATTCAGGCAGGGATTTTGTCAATCTTAGGGATACGTGACCAGACGCGGTGCGCCGCTATCAGAGTCAGTAACTCATTCATAAAATTGCCGTCAGCTCTGTCGGCTTCAACAATCCCTTCTTCACCCTGGTCATCGACCTTGATTGTTGCCTTGAACTTGCGTGCATCTCCCGTCAGGGCTATCGGTTTAAGGTGTTTATAGGCTTCCATCAGGTAGTAGTTTGCGTCGCCGTTGTCTGCGATATCCGCGATATTGCCGCATGGGACAATAACCGCATCAACCGTCAGTGAGGGGGCTCCAGCAAAGGTAGCGGCTATTGGCAATACTGTACCGTCATCTGCTGTCACTTCTCCCATCCGTGAATAAAGCAGTTTGGCATGAACGCCTTTAGCTTTCAGTGCCTTGAGCATTTCCAGAAGGTCTGCCGATCTCACCTCATCATTAAGCAAAATCGCGACCACACGGCCTTTCACATCCCCATCCGGAATGGCATACAGACTTAACGCAGGATCTTTTTTCAGCCCGTTCACGTCCGGTGGTGGCGTAATGTTCAGTTGGTCGTCTGTCAGTGCAATACCGAGATTTTTTGCTACCGCTTGCGCCAGGTTGAGATCGATATGCGCTAGCTGGTCAACAACGCGCTCACGAATATATGGGCGTACAACTTTACTCAACTCAAAGCTGAAAGCATCGATAATATGGCGCTGTTCGAATGGTGTCTGGCTTAACCAGAACAGGCGCGGATGGGAATAATATTCGCCAAACGATGGGCTACGCTCGCGCACCTTATTGCCTTCTACGCGCTCCTGATAGGATTCAAAACCTCCGCGTTTCGGCCCCGGCGGTGTTTCTCGCGGCCAGTTATCGTTGATCGAATTCGGTTCGTAGTTTGCTGGGTTAGTGTCGATTCCCATCCGATGCATGCCGTCACGCTGGTAATTGTGGTACGGGCAGGTTGGGCGGTTAATTGGAATTTCATGGAAATTCGGCCCGCCAAGACGGCTGATTTGTGTGTCGGTGTAGGAGAACAAACGCCCCTGCAACAGCGGATCGTTGGTGAAATCCAGACCGGGGACAATGTGTCCAGGATGGAAAGCCACTTGTTCATTTTCGGCAAAAAAGTTATCCGGGTTACGATTGAGCACCATTTTACCGATGCGCTGAACGGGGACTAACTCTTCCGGGATAAGTTTTGTTGGGTCAAGCAGGTCGAAGTCGAATTTGAATTCATCCTCTTCCGCAATCAACTGGAAGCCAAGTTCATATTCCGGGAAGTCGCCCGCTTCAATCGCTTCCCACAGTTCGCGACGGTGGAAGTCCGGGTCTCGCCCCGTCAGTTTCTGCGCCTCATCCCATACCAGCGAGGCTTTACCTGCCAGTGGTTTCCAGTGGAAACGTACAAAGGTTGCTTTACCTTCGGCGTTAATCAGGCGGAAGGTGTGAATGCCGAAGCCTTCCATTGTGCGATAACTGCGGGGGAGCCCACGGTCTGACATCGCCCACATTACGTTATGCAGGGTTTCAGGTTGCAGGGAAACATAATCCCAGAAAGTGTCGTGGGCGCTGCCTCCCTGTGGGATCGCCCAGTGCGGCTCCGGTTTTACCGCATGAACAAAATCGGGGAATTTGTGTGCATCCTGAATAAAGAAGATCGGCGTGTTGTTGCCAACGAGATCAAAAATACCTTCTTCGGTATAGAACTTGGTGGCGAAACCACGGATATCACGCACGGTATCTGCCGAGCCAGCGCCCCCCTGAACGGTAGAGAAGCGCACAAATACCGGAGTGATTTTGTTCGGATCAGACAGAAAATCGGCTTTGGTGATGTCGCTCAAGTTTTTATACGGCTGGAAATAGCCGTGAGCAGCAGAACCGCGTGCGTGAACAATACGCTCCGGGATGCGTTCGTGGTCAAAGTGAGTGATTTTCTCACGCAGAATAAAATCTTCCAGCAGCGTAGGCCCACGGCTACCGGCACGCAGGGAGTTTTGATCGTCGGCTATGCGTACGCCCTGATTGGTGGTCAGTGCATAATTCTCGCTACCTTTACGCACATCTTCCAGGGAATTTATTTTTTCATTACGCGTATCCGGCGCTTTCAGGCTACCTGGCGCAGTAGGTTGCGCACCAGGCGGGGTCGGTTCAGCCGCTGGACGATGAGAGCCGTCCTCAGGTGCCAGTGAGTCCATCCCGGGTTTCGCTTCGCTCGAATCGTGCAGGGGGGACTGGTGCTGATGTGGGTTCTTTTCGTTATGTTGCGACATTGAACTCGTCTCCTTATTTCATTGCTGAAAGGGCCGCTGTTTTGGTCAAAAAACCTTCTAACTATAGACCACCAGGGGGATCTCGCTCTGGAAGTGGTGCCAGAGAAGGTTTTTGGGAATGTACGCAAAGCAGGACGGACGGGGGCTAAATCGGCTAAACTACAGTTTTTCTGATTTTTAATATGCGTTTAGTGAAGCCAGTAATGAAGAAACCGCTACGTCAGCAAAACCGCCCGATTATTAGCTATGTTCCGCGCACAGAACCCGCGCCGCCAGAACATGCGGTTAAAATGGATTCGTTTCGTGATGTCTGGATACTGCGCGGCAAGTATGTGGCGTTTGTCCTGGTGGGGGAATCATTCTTGCGCTCACCGGCGTTTAGCGTACCGGAGTCGGCCCAGCGTTGGGCAAATCAGGTGCGGCAAGAAAATGAGATCGAAGAATAAATAAACGCCTGTCGGATGACAGGCGTTTTGCGTTATAAACCAGGATTAACGGTGTGCCAGCTCGGCGTCGTCTTCGCTGTCCAGAATGGACTTATCGGTTTGCTTCAGCCACTGGCTGGTCAGCGTACCTGCGGTCATTGAGCCGCTAACGTTCAATGCAGTTCGGCCCATATCGATAAGCGGTTCAACGGAGATTAGCAGAGCCACCAGCGTTACCGGTAAGCCCATTGCTGGCAGAACAATCAACGCGGCGAATGTCGCACCACCACCAACACCTGCAACACCTGCTGAACTCACCGTGACGATACCGACGAGTGTCGCAATCCACACTGGATCCAGTGGGTTAATGCCAACTGTAGGCGCAACCATCACCGCCAGCATTGCCGGATACAAACCAGCACAGCCGTTCTGACCAATGGTCGCACCGAAAGAAGCGGCGAAACTGGCAATGGATTCAGGAACACCCAGACGGCGCGTTTGCGCTTCTACGTTCAGCGGAATAGACGCGGCGCTGGAGCGACTGGTGAAGGCAAACGTCAGTACTGGCCATACTTTACGGAAGTATTTCAGCGGGCTTACGCCGTTAATACCCAGCAGAATGCCATGTACCGCAAACATAATGATAAGACCCAGGTAGGACGCGACAACGAAGCTACCCAGCTTAATGATGTCTTGCAGATTGGAACCGGCAACGACTTTGGTCATCAGCGCAAGCACGCCGTAAGGGGTCAATTGCATGACCAGGCGAACCAGTTTCATCACCCAGCTTTGCAGCGTGTCGATAGCGGTTAAGACGCGTTCACCTTTCGGCGCATCATCTTTCAGCAGTTTTAGCGCGGCGACACCAAGGAAGGCGGCAAAAATTACCACGCTGATAATTGACGTCGGATTGGCACCAGTCAAATCGGCAAACGGGTTTTTCGGAATAAAGGACAGAATGAGTTGCGGAACACTTAAGTCTGCAACTTTACCAACATAGTTGCTTTCGATAGCGTTCAGACGCGCCGTCTCTGCGCCACCCTGAACCAGACCTTCAGCAGTCAGACCAAACAGGTTGGTCACCAGCACACCGACCAGCGCCGCAATCAGCGTGGTAAACAGCAGCGTACCGATGGTCAGAAAACTGATTTTGCCTAACTGAGATGCGTTATGCAGGCGAGCAACCGCGCTCAGAATAGAGGCGAATACTAACGGCATGACGATCATTTGCAGTAGCTGAACATAGCCGTTACCGACAATGTTAAACCACTGTACAGAATCTTTAAGTACCTGGCTGTCAGAACCATAAATGGTGTGCAGAGCAAGGCCAAAGACCACGCCCATCACCAGACCCACCAGCACTTTTTTTGCCAGACTCCACTGTTTGTGGCGAGTCTGGGCCAACGCAAACAGCAGCACAACGAACACCACGATGTTCGCAATTAATGGAAAGTTCATCCCCGTTCTCCTGATCTTATTATTTCTATCACTGTGTAACAGTCATAGTGTTGTCGCAAGATTAACAGAACTGTGAGCTGGTTCTTATATTCAAATGGAATTGCTTATTCCAGAAAGACGGTTTTTGCCGCTTTAATATTCAACCTGATGCTTAATAAGGCGATGAAACTGGATCTGCAAGGTATTGATCATTTCCGATGACCAACGCACGGCACTGTTTTCGGGCAATGAATGGGGCATCCACACCGACCAGACAAATAATGCCATGCAGAGAAAACGTTCCAGTTGATTGCCCTTTTGTGGCACCAGAATTGGCAGGCGGAAGCGCCAGCGACATGGCCAGAGGAGGGGAACGCCAGCCGGTGTCAGCATATCGGCAAGGATATGGCTCAAATAACCCAGCACCATACCTTGCAAAGCATCAGCCGGAATAAACCAGCTTTCCGGAACTTTAAGATAAAAGGTCGCCAGCAACGCAAAGACCGCCAGCAGACTGTGGGTAAATCCACGGTGTCCAAATGCCCGGGCAATGGGTTTTGATATCCACTTTAATCGCTGCCCAAGAAACGATTTTGGGTGGTCGATGTCCGGTAACAGACACGTTAAGATTGCGGAAGGGACAATATGCCACCAGTCACCCTGTGCCAGCACGGGCGTTAGTTCGGCATTTTTGGCAAATACCGCGCAAGCAATAGAAAAAAGAAGGTGACCTTCCGCCGTCATGATAAAACTCACTAAACTGTCGATACGTACAGTATAGGATTTTTATACAGTGCGCGGAAGTGGTGACGGTGTAACTCTTTATCACAAAATGATGATAAATCCGCCAGTTGAATAAAAATTCAGATAAAAAACCAGGGGCAGTGATGACACTGCCCGATTTTTATTAGCCGAGGAGGTCTTCCGCGGTGAGTTCGGTGAGAGATGAAAGCTTCACGTTTGCCAACACAAAACGTGGATCATTTTGCGCTTCTGGCGCAGGAACGACGATGGAACGCATACGGGCTGCTTTAGAGGCGATCATACCGTTTACAGAATCTTCCAGCGCCACGCAGGCCAGCGGATCAATACCCAGTTTTGCTGCGCAGTCGAGATACACTTGCGGGTGCGGTTTGCTGTAAGGCAGTTTTTCTGCGGAGGCGAGGGCATCGAAACTGTCACGTAAGTCAAACATGGTCAGCACTTTTTCCAGCATATGTAACGGCGACGCAGAGGCCAGGCCAACCAATAAACCGTGTTCTTTGCACAGCGCAACGGCCTCACGCACACCAGGCAGTAATGGCCGAGTCTCTTCAACCAGTGAAATGGCACGAGCAATAACCCGTTCTACCACTTCCTGACGACCCGGCCCACGCCACGGTTGCCGGGCGTACCACAGATCAACCACCATATCGATGCGTAAACCTAAGGTGTCCGGTAGCTCGTTACGACGGGAGATGTCCACCCCCAGGCTTGCCATCACATCCAGTTCGGCTCGATCCCATAAAGGTTCAGAGTCGATAAGTAATCCATCCATATCGAAAATTGCAGCAAGAATCTGTCGCGGGGTTGACATTACAACCTCTCCTTTAGAGCATTAAGTGTAAGGTATTAAGCAGTGCTTATGATTAAGCGCCTATCATATCGCCTTTAAAGAATGGGCGAAAACAGATATCTACAGGTAAACTAAGTGAATCGACGCGTCTTAATCAAGGAGAACTCATGACGTATCAACAAGCTGGACGCATTGCTGTTTTGAAAAGGATTTTCGGTTGGGTGATTTTTATACCCGCACTGATCTCTACGCTGATTTCTTTGCTGAAATTTATGAATACCCGGCAGGAAAATCAGGAAGGCATTAATGCGGTCATGCTCGACTTTACCCATGTCATGATCGATATGATGCAGGCGAATACGCCTTTTTTGAATCTGTTCTGGTACAACTCACCGACGCCCAATTTTAATGGCGGTGTGAATATTATGTTCTGGGTGATTTTCATCCTGATATTTGTTGGACTTGCGTTGCAAGACTCCGGTGCCCGTATGAGCCGCCAGGCGCGTTTCTTACGTGAAGGTGTTGAGGATCAACTCATTCTGGAGAAGGCTAAAGGAGACGAGGGGTTAACGCGTGAACAGATTGAGTCACGCATTGTTGTTCCGCACCATACCATTTTCTTGCAGTTTTTTTCACTCTATATCCTGCCGGTCATTTGTATTGCTGCTGGGTATGTGTTTTTTTCTCTGCTTGGGTTTATTTAATCAAAAGGCCGCGCGAAGCGGCCATTATCATCAACTCACATCACGCCGCTAATAATCTATCCAGTGACTGCTGAGCAATAACCAAATGCTGCCCGCCAAACAACCTTGCACGATTAAGTAACGTGTAGAGCTGGTAAATTGGTTGACGTTCGAGGAAATCAGCCGGTAGCGGTGAAACTGACTGATAGCCGTCATAGATTTGCGGCGGTTGTTCAGTGTGCAGCGGCAACATCGCCAGATCGCACTCTCTGTCGCCCCAGTAACAAGCGGGATCGAAGATGTACGGGCCATTCGGACCCAGCGCACAGTTTCCGGACCATAAATCACCGTGTAACAGTGACGGCTGCGGCTGATGTGAGGCCAGACGTTGCTGAATGTGTTCGACGATGGCGTCGATATTGCCGAAGGCGATCCCTTTTTCTGCCGCCAGTTCCAGTTGCCAGCCAATACGTTGTTCAGCAAAAAACGTTGCCCAGCGACGTTGCCAGGTGTTGGGTTGTGGAGTAGTCGAAAGTGCGTTATCGAAATCGAGGCCAAATTGTGGCTGATCACTCCATTGATGCAGGCGCGCAATTTGCTGCCCTAAAATAAATGCGTTATGTGCATCCAACGGGCGAGGCGGGAGATAGTCCATCACCAAAAAACTGTAGTCCCGGTCAGCGCCAACAGCCCAGACTCTGGGCACAGTAACGGTTTTACTGCGTGATAATAATTCCAGTTGATCGGCTTCGGCGGTAAAACCGGAAAGCAGGTCCCTTTCATCACATTTGACGAAAAAATCACGTCCAGCATAGCGCAAATGCCATGCGGCATGGACTTCCCCGCCAGGCAGTTCATTACGCAGTTCGATTTCGCCTTCACCTAACTGCTCGCTCAAAAGACGACTGATTGCCTGCCACATGATGTCTCTCCCATGTTGTCTGCCAGATCATAAAGTTAGCGCAAGAATGCGGTGAAAAAACACGAGCTAACGCACACCACAGACTGATTATTGCCCAAAAACCATTTATTTTCTGTCGCTATACCATTTCTCCCAGGTGGTGATTGTGATTTCCGGGGATTTGCCGGTTGCACTTTGGGTAAGCCCGGCAACCAGCTCTCTTATTTCATCTTCATTTTGAGTACTGATAAGCCCAAAGGTGTTCGTTCCCAGCTCATGGATATTTCCGTCATCATCCGTCATGGTCAGTAAAAAACCGTCGCGTGTCAGAAAGTTATTTAACTCATTAATTTCAGTTAATGTGTCTTCATGCAACATGACGGTAATGACATAACGGACAAGGTCGCCACCGGCCATAATTCACCTCTTTGTTATCACGTGATTTTTTAGCATAGTCGGAGAAACGCGTTGCCGACAGGTTTGTGGTGATTCCCCCAATGTTGGGGGAATATCTCTGTTAGTGGGAAAGGTAAGCGTAAATTTTTTGCGTATCGTCATGGGAGCACAGGCGAGTTCCTTGATTGAGCGTGGCGGCACTACCTGCGGCTACGCCAAAACGAACCATTTCTTCAAGAGGGGCATTTTCCGCCAGCTTCAGCGTCATCGCGCCGACCATGCTGTCACCTGCACCGACGGTACTCTGGCTTTTCACCGGTGGCGGCACTACCTGAATGCAGTTTTCGCTGTCCACTCCCAACGCCCCTTGCGGGCCAAGAGAAACAACAACCCGTTTGGCCTTACCACTATTTACGATTTCCTGCGCGGCTTTGCGCACATCATCTGGCTGGGTGAGTTCGCGATTGACCAGTGCGCTGAGCTCTTTCTGGTTAGGTTTCACCAGTTCGATATTGCCAATGGCCAGTGCCGCGCTTAGTGCATCGCCGGAACTGTCGACAATGCAACGAATCCCTTGTTTTTGTGCAGCGGAGATAAGTTGAGTTAATTTTTCCAGCTTCACACCTGGGGGCAGACTGCCGCTTATGACCAGGATAGCCCCAGATTCAATTTCCAGAACCTGTTCTTCAAGTTGACGAAATTCATCTTCACTTAACGTCGCGCCAGGCATGACAAATCGGTACTGCTCACCCGTAGATTCTACATGTACGTGCAGATTCTGGCGGGTCCAGTCTTTTGCTTCGACAGTGGCGACCGGGACATTTTCATCAGCCAGCAGTGAAACCAGATGTTCGCCGGTTGCGCCGCCAGCCGGGAAGATTGCCGTGGCGCTACCCCCAAGGTGAGCAATGGCGCGGGCGACGTTAATACCGCCGCCACCAGGCTCAAACACCGGGGCGGTACAGCGCAGTTTTCCTTCGGGATAAATTTGCGGGGTAATTGTTGCGCTATCGAGAGAAGGCGCAAGTGTCAACGTATAGATACGTACCATCATTTCCTCCTATAGGCTGATTTCAGTCTGGCACTGAATCAGTGGAAAGTGAAGAAATTAACAATATGATTTATTGGATATTTATATAAAATTAATCGGGTAAAGATATATAAATAAATATCTGTTTTCGCAATGTGCTTATTCAAAAAATGAAATAAGAAGTCATTGCTAAGTTTTTCACTCCTTTTTATAATTTGTTACCTTTCCAGGGACGCTACTCTTTGATCCTCAAGAAAGTTTCCGGGACCGCGATGGTCTCTTTTTTTGTTGTACGGACTTTTAATAAATGAAGCTTTTGAAGACAGTTCCTGCCATCGTTATGTTGGCGGGGGGTATGTTTGCGTCTCTGAATGCAACTGCCGATGATTCCGTTTTTACTGTCATGGACGACCCTGCCAGCGCCAAAAAACCTTTCGAAGGTAATCTGAATGCAGGTTACCTTGCACAATCAGGTAACACGAAAAGTTCTTCACTAACGGCTGATACCACTATGACCTGGTATGGGTATACTACTGCCTGGTCGCTGTGGGGGAACGCCAGCAATACGTCTTCTAATGATGAACGTTCTTCGGAAAAATATGCGGTGGGCGGGCGTAGCCGTTTTAATTTAACTGACTATGACTATTTATTTGGTCAGGCTAGTTGGCTGACAGACCGTTATAACGGTTATCGCGAACGCGATGTGCTGACTGCGGGTTATGGTCGCCAGTTTTTGAATGGTCCGGTACACAGTTTCCGCTTTGAATTCGGTCCTGGCGTGCGTTACGACAAATATACCGACAATGCCAGTGAAACTCAGCCGCTGGGTTATGCTTCCGGGGCTTATGCGTGGCAG
Organism: Escherichia sp. MOD1-EC5950; assembly: GCF_002965345.1. Taxonomy (NCBI): domain Bacteria; kingdom Pseudomonadati; phylum Pseudomonadota; class Gammaproteobacteria; order Enterobacterales; family Enterobacteriaceae; genus Escherichia; species Escherichia sp. MOD1-EC5950. Next base: position 171,222 of record NZ_PTSR01000002.1, on the reverse strand, counting down.
TTGACCGACAACGCTAAATTTACCCAAGGTGTTTCCGTCTTTGGCGCGGAAGACACGACGTTAAACTCGGAAAGTGCGCTGAATGTTGCCATCAATGAGCATTTCGGTCTTAAAGTGGCTTACAACGTCACGTGGAACTCTGAACCGCCTGAATCGGCTCCAGAACATACTGACCGCCGAACAACGTTATCGCTGGGATATAAAATGTAACTATTACTGCCGGACTGCGACGTGCGGTCTGGCTTTTACGTTAGCGGATAGAGTCTTACCATTCAGCCCCAAATCATTGCTGCCCAACGCAGTAACAGCATCGCGCCACAGATAGCCAGTAGTACCACCACCATCTTCCAGTGTTTTTTGTCAAAACGTTTTGTCGGCATGCGATTTTCCTGCGTATTTCGAGTAGTCGATAATCGAGTGTAACAAAATGGGCAGGTGTTGCCTGTGTTGATTTATATCATATCGATCATGGTGATTGTCGCTTTGCCCGACAACAAATACCGTGTAAACTGCCAGGCGGTATTATCAGAAAGTGGGTGTAGGTCTGGCATCACCAACCGGTATGCTGTGACATATTTCGCAGAGTGAAGCGGGAATCAACCCAAACCTTTTTGGTAAATTTCATATGAATCTTTGTATGTGATCTTTCGTGTGGGTCACCACTGCAAATAAGGATATAACATGCCTGTTATTACTCTTCCTGATGGCAGCCAACGCCATTACGACCACGCTGTAAGCCCCATGGATGTTGCGCTGGACATTGGTCCAGGTCTGGCGAAAGCCTGTATCGCAGGGCGCGTTAATGGCGAACTGGTAGATGCGTGCGATTTGATTGAAAACGACGCTAAACTGGCGATCATTACCGCTAAAGACGAAGAAGGTCTGGAGATCATTCGTCACTCCTGCGCGCACCTGTTAGGGCACGCAATTAAACAACTTTGGCCGCATACCAAAATGGCAATCGGCCCGGTTATTGACAACGGTTTCTATTATGACGTTGATCTTGACCGCACGTTAACCCAGGAAGATGTCGAAGCACTCGAGAAGCGGATGCATGAGCTTGCTGAGAAAAACTACGACGTCATTAAGAAGAAAGTTAGCTGGCACGAAGCGCGTGAAACGTTTGTTAAACGCGGCGAGAGCTATAAAGTCTCCATCCTGGACGAAAATATTGCCCATGATGACCTGCCGGGTCTCTATTTTCATGAAGAATATGTCGATATGTGCCGCGGTCCGCACGTACCGAACATGCGTTTCTGCCATCACTTCAAACTGATGAAAACGGCAGGGGCTTACTGGCGCGGCGATAGCAACAACAAAATGTTGCAGCGTATTTACGGTACTGCGTGGGCAGACAAAAAAGCCCTCAACGCTTACCTGCAGCGCCTGGAAGAAGCCGCGAAACGCGACCACCGTAAAATCGGTAAGCAGCTTGACCTGTACCATATGCAGGAAGAAGCGCCGGGTATGGTGTTCTGGCACAACGACGGCTGGACAATCTTCCGTGAACTGGAAGTGTTCGTACGTTCTAAACTGAAAGAGTACCAGTATCAGGAAGTAAAAGGTCCGTTCATGATGGACCGCGTCCTGTGGGAAAAAACCGGACACTGGGAAAACTACAAAGATGCGATGTTCACCACGTCTTCAGAGAACCGTGAATACTGCATTAAGCCGATGAACTGCCCGGGTCACGTACAAATTTTCAACCAGGGGCTGAAGTCGTATCGCGATCTGCCGCTGCGTATGGCCGAGTTCGGTAGCTGCCACCGTAACGAGCCGTCAGGTTCTCTGCATGGACTGATGCGTGTACGTGGTTTCACCCAGGATGACGCGCATATCTTCTGTACTGAAGAACAAATTCGCGATGAAGTTAACGGATGTATCCGTTTAGTCTATGATATGTACAGCACTTTTGGCTTCGAGAAAATCGTGGTCAAACTTTCCACTCGTCCTGAAAAACGTATTGGCAGCGACGAAATGTGGGATCGTGCTGAGGCGGACCTGGCAGTTGCGCTGGAAGAAAACAACATCCCGTTTGAATATCAACTGGGTGAAGGCGCTTTCTACGGTCCGAAAATTGAATTTACCCTGTATGACTGCCTCGATCGTGCATGGCAGTGCGGTACGGTACAGCTGGACTTCTCCTTGCCGTCTCGTCTGAGCGCCTCCTATGTGGGCGAAGACAACGAGCGTAAGGTTCCGGTAATGATTCACCGCGCAATTCTGGGGTCTATGGAACGTTTCATCGGTATCCTGACCGAAGAGTTCGCTGGTTTCTTCCCGACCTGGCTTGCGCCGGTTCAGGTTGTTATCATGAACATTACTGATTCGCAGTCTGAATACGTTAACGAATTGACGCAAAAACTATCAAATGCGGGCATTCGTGTTAAAGCAGACTTGAGAAATGAGAAGATTGGCTTTAAAATCCGCGAGCACACTTTGCGTCGCGTCCCGTATATGTTGGTCTGTGGTGATAAAGAGGTGGAATCTGGCAAAGTTGCCGTTCGCACCCGCCGTGGTAAAGACCTGGGAAGCATGGACGTAAATGAAGTGATCGAGAAGCTGCAACAAGAGATTCGCAGCCGCAGTCTTAAACAATTGGAGGAATAAGGTATTAAAGGCGGAAAACGAGTTCAAACGGCGCGCCCTAACCGTATTAATGGCGAAATTCGCGCCCAGGAAGTTCGCTTAACAGGTCTGGAAGGCGAGCAGCTTGGTATTGTGAGTCTGAGAGAAGCTCTGGAGAAAGCTGAAGAAGCCGGAGTAGACTTAGTCGAGATCAGCCCTAACGCCGAGCCGCCGGTTTGTCGTATCATGGATTACGGCAAATTCCTCTATGAAAAGAGCAAGTCTTCTAAGGAACAGAAGAAAAAGCAAAAAGTTATCCAGGTTAAGGAAATTAAATTCCGTCCTGGTACAGATGAAGGCGACTATCAGGTAAAACTCCGCAGCCTGATTCGCTTTCTGGAAGAGGGTGATAAAGCCAAAATCACACTGCGTTTCCGCGGTCGTGAGATGGCGCACCAGCAAATCGGTATGGAAGTGCTTAATCGCGTGAAAGACGATTTGCAAGAACTGGCAGTGGTCGAATCCTTCCCAACGAAGATCGAAGGCCGCCAGATGATCATGGTGCTCGCTCCTAAGAAGAAACAGTAAGGCCATCAAGTAATCATTCCTGTGGGCCTCGGCTCACAGGGTGATTCGCCTTTGTTTCTGTTTATCAACAATGCGAAGTGGAAGTTATTAAAATGCCAAAAATTAAGACCGTACGCGGTGCTGCTAAGCGCTTCAAAAAAACCGGTAAAGGTGGTTTTAAGCACAAGCACGCTAACCTGCGTCATATTCTGACCAAAAAAGCGACCAAACGTAAACGTCACCTGCGTCCGAAAGCCATGGTTTCTAAAGGCGATCTGGGCCTGGTAATCGCGTGCCTGCCGTACGCATAAGCCGTTAACGTTTTTTAACTTTTTAATTAGAATAGATACAGGAGAGCACATATGGCTCGCGTAAAACGTGGTGTTATTGCACGCGCACGTCACAAGAAAATTTTGAAACAAGCTAAAGGCTACTACGGTGCGCGTTCTCGCGTATACCGCGTTGCCTTCCAGGCTGTTATCAAGGCTGGTCAGTATGCTTACCGTGACCGTCGTCAACGTAAGCGTCAGTTCCGTCAACTGTGGATTGCGCGTATCAACGCAGCAGCACGTCAGAACGGTATTTCTTACAGCAAATTCATCAATGGCCTGAAAAAAGCCTCTGTTGAAATCGACCGTAAGATCCTGGCTGACATCGCAGTATTCGACAAAGTAGCGTTCACCGCTCTGGTTGAAAAAGCGAAAGCAGCTCTGGCATAAGCCAGTTGAAAGAGGGAGCTTGTCTCCCTCTTTTCGTTTCAACACTATCAGAACATTGACTTTTATCGTCGTAGCCTTTTCAATAAAGGTCTTTTGAAAAGTTCCAAAAGGTAACGCAAGCAATGAATGCTGCTATTTTCCGCTTCTTTTTTTACTTTAGCACCTGACTCCAGGAGGCTAGCGCGTGAGAAGAGAAACGGAAAACAGCGCCTGAAAGCCTCCCAGTGGAGGCTTTTTTTGTATGCGCGTTCTGAAAAATAAAAAGCCTGTCTCATCAGGCGTAATTGTCGCAGTCAGTTTGGACACGGCCAGCGCGGAGAAACCGGAGCGTACTTAAGTACGTGAGGATTTCGAGCACTGTCCGGGACAAAATGGCAAGTAAAATAGCCTGATGGGATAGGCTCTAAGTCCAACGAACCAGTGTCACCACCGACACAATGAGGAAAACCATGTCACATCTCGCAGAACTGGTTGCCAGTGCGAAGGCGGCCATTAGCCAGGCGTCAGATGTTGCCGCGTTAGACAATGTGCGCGTCGAATATTTGGGTAAAAAAGGGCACTTGACCCTTCAGATGACGACCCTGCGTGAGCTGCCGCCAGAAGAGCGTCCGGCAGCCGGTGCGGTTATCAACGAAGCAAAAGAGCAGGTGCAGCAGGCGCTGAATGCGCGTAAAGCCGAGCTGGAAAGCGCGGCGTTGAATGCGCGTCTGGCAGCAGAAACTATTGATGTCTCCTTGCCGGGGCGTCGTATTGAAAACGGCGGTCTGCATCCGGTGACCCGTACTATCGACCGTATCGAAAGTTTCTTCGGTGAGCTTGGCTTTACCGTGGCTACCGGGCCGGAAATCGAAGACGATTATCATAACTTTGATGCTCTGAACATTCCAGGTCACCACCCGGCGCGCGCTGACCACGACACTTTCTGGTTTGATGCTACTCGCCTGCTGCGTACCCAGACGTCTGGCGTACAGATCCGCACCATGAAAGCCCAGCAGCCACCGATTCGTATCATCGCACCTGGCCGTGTTTATCGTAACGACTACGACCAGACTCACACACCGATGTTCCATCAGATGGAAGGCCTGATTGTTGACACCAACATCAGCTTTACCAACCTGAAAGGCACACTGCACGACTTCCTGCGTAACTTCTTTGAAGAAGATTTGCAGATCCGCTTCCGTCCTTCCTACTTCCCGTTCACCGAACCGTCTGCAGAAGTGGACGTTATGGGTAAAAACGGCAAATGGTTGGAAGTGCTGGGTTGCGGCATGGTGCATCCAAATGTGCTGCGTAACGTCGGTATCGACCCGGAAGTTTACTCCGGTTTTGCCTTTGGGATGGGGATGGAGCGCCTGACTATGTTGCGTTACGGCGTCACCGACCTGCGTTCATTCTTCGAAAACGATCTGCGTTTCCTCAAACAGTTTAAATAAGGCAGGAATAGATTATGAAATTCAGTGAACTGTGGTTACGCGAATGGGTGAACCCAGCGATTGATAGCGATGCGCTGGCGAATCAAATCACTATGGCGGGTCTGGAAGTTGACGGTGTAGAACCGGTTGCCGGTAGCTTCCATGGCGTGGTTGTTGGTGAAGTAGTTGAGTGCGCACAGCATCCAAACGCTGACAAACTGCGAGTGACGAAAGTCAACGTTGGTGGTGATCGCCTGCTGGATATTGTCTGTGGCGCACCAAACTGCCGTCAGGGCCTGCGTGTGGCGGTAGCGACCATTGGTGCTGTTCTGCCGGGTGATTTTAAAATTAAAGCGGCGAAACTGCGTGGCGAACCGTCTGAAGGGATGCTGTGCTCTTTCTCCGAGCTGGGCATTTCTGACGATCATAACGGCATTATTGAACTGCCAGCGGATGCGCCGATTGGTACTGACATTCGTGAATACCTGAAACTCGATGATAACACTATCGAAATCAGCGTTACGCCAAACCGTGCCGACTGTTTAGGCATCATTGGTGTTGCGCGCGACGTTGCTGTGCTGAACCAGTTGCCGCTGGTTGAACCGGAAATCATTCCGGTTGGTGCAACCATTGACGATACGTTGCCGATTGCAGTAGAAGCGCCTGAAGCCTGCCCGCGTTATCTTGGTCGCGTCGTAAAAGGCATTAACGTTAAAGCCCCAACTCCGCTGTGGATGAAAGAAAAACTGCGTCGCTGCGGCATTCGTTCTATCGATGCGGTCGTTGACGTGACCAACTACGTGCTCCTTGAACTGGGTCAACCGATGCACGCTTTCGATAAAGATCGCATTGAAGGCGGTATTGTGGTGCGGATGGCGAAAGAGGGTGAAACGCTGGTGTTGCTCGATGGCACTGAAGCGAAGCTGAATGCTGACACTCTGGTTATTGCTGACCACAACAAGGCACTGGCAATGGGTGGCATCTTCGGCGGCGAACATTCTGGCGTAAATGAAGAAACGCAAAACGTTTTGCTGGAATGCGCTTTCTTCAGCCCGCTGTCTATCACCGGTCGTGCTCGTCGTCATGGCCTGCATACCGATGCGTCTCACCGTTACGAGCGTGGTGTTGATCCGGCACTGCAGCATAAAGCAATGGAACGTGCGACTCGTCTGCTGATTGACATTTGCGGCGGTGAAGCAGGTCCGGTTATCGATATCACCAACGAAGCAACGCTGCCGAAGCGTGCGACTATCACTTTACGTCGCAGCAAACTGGATCGCCTGATCGGCCATCATATTGCCGATGAGCAGGTTACCGACATTCTGCGTCGCCTCGGCTGCAAAGTGACCGAAGGTAAGGACGAGTGGCAGGCAGTTGCGCCGAGCTGGCGTTTCGACATGGAGATTGAAGAGGATCTGGTCGAAGAGGTCGCTCGTGTTTATGGCTACAACAACATTCCGGACGAGCCGGTGCAGGCGAGCCTGATTATGGGCACTCACCGCGAAGCTGACCTGTCGCTCAAGCGTGTGAAAACGCTTCTCAACGACAAAGGCTATCAGGAAGTGATCACCTACAGCTTCGTGGATCCGAAAGTTCAGCAGATGATCCACCCGGGTGCAGAAGCGTTACTGCTGCCAAGTCCGATCTCGGTTGAAATGTCAGCAATGCGCCTTTCTTTGTGGACTGGCCTGCTGGCAACGGTAGTGTACAACCAGAACCGTCAGCAAAACCGTGTGCGTATTTTCGAAAGTGGTTTGCGTTTTGTTCCGGACACCCAGGCACCATTGGGCATTCGTCAGGATCTGATGTTAGCTGGTGTTATTTGCGGTAACCGTTATGAAGAGCACTGGAACCTGGCAAAAGAGACCGTTGATTTCTATGATTTGAAAGGTGATCTGGAATCCGTTCTCGACCTGACTGGTAAACTGAATGAGGTTGAGTTCCGTGCAGAAGCGAATCCGGCGCTGCATCCTGGACAATCCGCAGCGATTTATCTGAAAGGTGAACGCATTGGTTTTGTTGGGGTTGTTCATCCTGAACTGGAACGTAAACTGGATCTCAACGGTCGCACTCTGGTGTTCGAACTGGAGTGGAGCAAGCTCGCAGACCGCGTGGTGCCTCAAGCGCGCGAGATTTCTCGCTTCCCGGCGAACCGTCGCGACATCGCGGTTGTGGTCGCAGAAAACGTTCCCGCTGCGGATATTTTATCCGAATGTAAGAAAGTTGGCGTAAATCAGGTAGTTGGCGTAAACTTATTTGACGTGTACCGCGGTAAGGGTGTTGCGGAGGGGTATAAGAGCCTCGCCATAAGCCTGATCCTGCAAGATACCAGCCGTACACTCGAAGAAGAGGAGATTGCCGCTACCGTCGCCAAATGTGTAGAGGCATTAAAAGAGCGATTCCAGGCATCATTGAGGGATTGAACCTATGGCGCTTACAAAAGCTGAAATGTCAGAATATCTGTTTGATAAGCTTGGGCTTAGCAAGCGGGATGCCAAAGAACTGGTTGAACTGTTTTTCGAAGAGATCCGTCGCGCTCTGGAAAACGGCGAGCAGGTAAAACTCTCTGGCTTTGGTAACTTCGATCTGCGTGATAAGAATCAACGTCCGGGACGTAACCCGAAAACGGGCGAAGATATTCCCATTACAGCACGGCGCGTGGTGACCTTCAGACCAGGGCAGAAGTTAAAAAGCCGGGTCGAAAACGCTTCGCCCAAAGACGAGTAATCTGATCTAACTAAAAAGGCCGCTCTGCGGCCTTTTTTCTTTTCACTCCCGCTGAGTCACCGTAAAATCAACAGCATTATTCTGAAGCTGAACGGATATCATGCTGACACTTGCCCGCCAACAACAGCGACAAAATGTACGCTGGTTATTTACCTTGTCAGCATTAATGCTGCTGGCGCTTCTTTTAAGCCTTTGTGCTGGTGAACAATGGATCTCGCCAGATGACTGGTTTACCCCCCGAGGCGAGCTTTTTATCTGGCAAATACGTCTTCCGCGCACGCTGGCTGTGCTATTGGTTGGAGCGGCGCTGGCATTGTCCGGTGCAGTGATGCAGGCGTTATTTGAAAACCCATTGGCAGAACCCGGGCTACTCGGCGTCTCTAACGGTGCAGGTGTGGGGCTTATTGCTGCTGTATTGCTGGGGCAAGGGCAATTACCTGAGTGGGCGCTGGGACTTTGTGCTATTGCTGGTGCGCTCATTATCACTTTAATTCTCTTACGTTTTGCTCGTCGTCATCTTTCGACCAGCCGATTATTGCTGGCGGGGGTTGCATTAGGGATTATCTGTAGTGCATTAATGACGTGGGCCATCTACTTTTCCACTTCTGTTGATTTACGGCAGTTGATGTATTGGATGATGGGCGGCTTTGGCGGCGTTGAGTGGCGGCAAAGTTGGTTGATGCTGGCGTTGATTCCCGTGCTGCTGTGGGTCTGCTGCCAGTCCAGACCGATGAATATGTTAGCGCTTGGTGAGATCCCGGCGCGACAGTTAGGTTTGCCTCTGTGGTTCTGGCGCAATGTGCTGGTGGCCGCGACCGGCTGGATGGTCGGCGTCAGTGTGGCGCTTGCTGGTGCTATCGGATTTATTGGGTTGGTGATCCCGCATATTCTGCGGCTGTGCGGGTTAACCGATCATCGTGTATTGCTTCCCGGCTGTGCGTTGGCGGGAGCTACCGCATTGCTTCTCGCTGATATTGTCGCTCGCCTGGCGCTGGTTTCCGCCGAGTTGCCCATTGGTGTGGTCACCGCAACCCTGGGAGCGCCGGTGTTTATCTGGTTATTGTTAAAAGCAGGGCGTTAGCCGCAAAAGACGGTCTATGATTAAAAGCTAAGATTTTTACTGACCTCATCCAGGAGACACGATGCAAGATTCCATACTGACCACCGTAGTGAAGACGATTGACGGTGAAGTGACCACGCTGGAGAAATATGCCGGTAATGTGCTACTGATTGTCAATGTCGCCTCAAAGTGTGGCTTAACGCCGCAATATGAACAGTTAGAGAACATTCAGAAAGCTTGGGCCGATCGTGGTTTTATAGTATTGGGATTTCCGTGCAACCAGTTTCTTGAGCAAGAGCCGGGCAGCGATGAAGAAATTAAAACTTACTGTACAACGACCTGGGGTGTGACGTTCCCGATGTTCAGTAAGGTTGAAGTTAATGGCGAAGGTCGTCATCCGCTGTACCAAAAATTGATTGCCGCAGCGCCGACCGCCGTTGCGCCGGAAGAAAGCGGATTCTATACGCGCCTGGCCAGTAAGGGGTGGGCACCACTGTATCCTGATGATATTTTATGGAATTTTGAAAAATTCTTAGTGGGCAGGGATGGTAAGGTTATCCAGCGTTTTTCCCCGGATATGACGCCGGAAGATCCTATTGTGATGGAAAGCATTAAACTGGCGTTGGCGAAATAATGTCTATTGTGATGCAGTTACAGGATGTTGCGGAATCAACCCGCCTGGGGCCGCTTTCTGGCGAAGTCCGGGCAGGGGAGATCCTGCATCTGGTGGGGCCGAACGGCGCAGGCAAGAGTACGTTGCTGGCGCGGATGGCCGGAATGACCAGCGGTATGGGAAACATTCAGTTTGCTGGCCAGCCACTGGAAGCATGGTCCGCGGCGAAGCTCGCGCTGCATCGTGCTTACCTTTCGCAGCAACAAACGCCGCCATTTGCTATGCCGGTATGGCATTACCTGACCATGCATCAGCATGATAAAACGCGTACTGACCTGCTAAATGATGTTGCCGGGGCGCTGGCCCTTGATGACAAGCTCGGACGTAACACGAATCAACTTTCCGGCGGTGAATGGCAACGAGTGCGTCTTGCTGCGGTGGTACTGCAAATCACGCCGCAAGCCAATCCTGATGGTCAATTGCTGCTTCTCGATGAACCCATGAACAGCCTTGATGTTGCCCAGCAAAGTGCGTTAGACAAAATTCTGAGCGCGCTGTGCCAGCAAGGACTGGCGATAGTGATGAGCAGTCACGATCTCAATCACACATTGCGTCACGCGCATCGGGCCTGGTTACTTAAACAAGGGAAACTGTTAGCCAGTGGACGCCGGGATGAAGTTTTGACGCCGCCGAACCTGGCCCAGGCTTACGGGATGAATTTCCGCCGTCTGGACATTGAAGGACACAGAATGCTGATTTCGACTGCCTGATAGCAATAGCATCTTGAAAATCGGGTAATTTCGACGCTAAATTAATGCAAGAATAAAAAACAGAGGATTCGTACGGAATGCGTTTCTGCCTTATTTTAATCACAGCACTGTTTCTGGTTGGGTGTAGCCATCACAAAGCGCCGCCGCCAAATGCCAGACTTTCTGACTCTATTACCGTCATTGCCGGTTTGAACGATCAACTACAAAGCTGGCATGGCACACCTTATCGTTATGGCGGCATGAGTCGTCGTGGGGTGGACTGCTCAGGCTTTGTGGTCGTAACGATGCGCGATCGTTTCGATTTGCAGTTGCCGCGTGAAACAAAGCAGCAGGCCTCTATCGGTACTCAAATTGATAAAGAAGAGTTGCTGCCAGGCGATCTGGTTTTTTTCAAAACTGGCTCCGGGCAAAATGGTTTACATGTGGGTATTTATGATACCAACAACCAATTTATTCATGCTTCTACCAGCAAAGGGGTGATGCGCTCTTCCCTTGATAATGTCTACTGGCAGAAAAATTTCTGGCAAGCAAGACGGATCTAGTATGTCAAAAAGGACGGTGATGATACATCGCCGTCCTTTTACTTCTGAATAAAGTAGTATTTTTCAGACAAAAATTCCGTAAATGGAATATTCGTTTATAATTAGGATAATCTTAAAAGGGACCCCTGAAAAAGTGGTTAACAAGGAAAAAATGAAAGTTATCCGATCTGTATTTTTTATGCCTTATGGTCTCATCTTTTTTAGCCGGAATTGCAAAAACCTTCCTGGAGAAGGGTGGTTACCATGAAGGTTCTACTGGAGAATGTTTATCATTCTGATTGCTATTTTCTGCCGATAAGAGATAGTCAGCAAAATCTTGTTGGGATTGAATTAATAACCCATTTCTCCAGTGAAGACGGTACGGTTCGCATCCCAACGACGCGGGTTATGGCGCAACTTTCCGAGGAGCAGCATTGGCAGTTATTTGTCGAGCAGTTGGAATTACTTAAATCATGCCAACATTTTTTTATTCGACACAAACTCTTTGCATGGGTTAATTTGACACCGCAAGTGGCAAGGTTATTATTAATTGATAATAATTACGCAGCCCAACTATTAAAAATCCCCTTTGTTGAATTGCGGATTAATGAAAATTATCCACAGCTTAATGAGGGGAAAGATAATTACAACCTTTTGCACTTATCGCAAATTTTTCCATTGGTATTGGGAAATTTAGGTGCGGGAAACAGTACCATGAAAGCGATATTTGATGGTCTTTTCACCCGAGTTATGTTGGATAAAGGCTTTGTTCAGCAACAAATAGCTAATACATCCTTCGCGCCATTTATTCGTGCTATTCATGCGCAAATATCACCCTGTTGCAACTATATCATTGCGGCGGGTATTGATACCTCAGGAATGTTGGCGAAAATAACGCCGTATGGTTTCCATGCCCTACAAGGAAGCTTATGGCCAGCCGTTCCCGTAAGCAAGGTAACAACTCTGGTTCAGCGATAACCCCTTTGTTTGCTGGTGTTTAAGACGAGGGTTACCGTCTACACTATCAGACAGGAGGATCTATGACCCTGTCTTTTATTACTCGCTGGCGTGATGAATTACCTGCAACTTATACATCACTTTCCCCCACGCCTTTAAATAATGCCCGGCTGATCTGGTATAACGCCGAACTGGCTAATACGCTGGGTATTCCATCGTCGCTGTTTGAAAGTGGCGCGGGCGTCTGGGGAGGAGAAACATTACTACCGGGCATGTCACCACTGGCGCAGGTCTACAGTGGTCATCAGTTTGGCGTCTGGGCGGGCCAGTTGGGTGACGGGCGCGGCATTCTACTTGGTGAGCAACAGCTTGCCGATGGCACCACAATGGACTGGCATTTGAAAGGTGCGGGGCTGACGCCTTATTCGCGAATGGGCGATGGACGGGCGGTATTACGCTCTACGATTCGCGAAAGCCTCGCCAGCGAGGCGATGCATTACCTGGGCATTCCAACGACGCGCGCTTTAAGTATTGTCACCAGCGATACGCCGGTTTATCGGGAAACGGTGGAATCGGGCGCGATGCTGATGCGTGTGGCGCGCAGTCACTTACGATTTGGCCACTTCGAGCACTTTTATTATCGCCGCGAGCCGGAAAAAGTTCGCCAGTTGGCTGATTTTGCCATTCGTCATTACTGGCCGCACCTTCAGGATGATGAGAACAAATACCGTCTCTGGTTTACCGATGTTGTTGCACGTACCGCGTCGTTAATTGCTAACTGGCAGACAGTCGGCTTTGCACATGGCGTGATGAACACTGACAATATGTCAATTCTCGGATTGACGCTCGATTACGGACCGTTTGGTTTTCTTGATGATTACGAACCGGGCTTTATCTGTAATCACTCGGATCATCAAGGGCGTTACAGTTTTGATAATCAACCTGCCGTCGCGTTGTGGAATTTACAGCGTCTGGCACAGACATTATCGCCATTTATTTCTGTGGATGCGTTGAATGAGGCACTGGACAGCTATCAGCAGGTTTTGTTGAGCCAATATGGGCAACGGATGCGCCGAAAACTGGGCTTCATGACGGAGCAAAAAGAGGATAACGTTTTGCTGAGTGAATTATTCAGCCTGATGGCGCGAGAGCGCAGCGATTATACCCGCACATTCCGCATGTTGAGTCTGACCGGGCAGCACAGCGCGGCATCACCACTGCGTGATGAATTTATTGATCGTGCGGCGTTTGATAACTGGTTTGCGCGTTATCGGGCGCGTTTGCAGCAAGATGAAGTCACCGACAGCGAACGTCAGCAACTTATGCAGAGCGTCAATCCGGCGCTGGTGTTGCGTAACTGGCTGGCACAACGGGCCATCGAGGCGGCAGAACAAGGCGATATGACGGAGTTACATCGCCTGCATGAGGCGTTGCGAAATCCTTTCAGCGACAGAGATGATGATTATGTCAGCCGTCCACCGGACTGGGGCAAACGGCTGGAAGTCAGTTGTTCAAGTTAAACGCTACTTGGTCAGCAACAGTTTGCCTGCCTGTGTTTTACGTAGCAGATATTCTTGTCCGTCATGATCAATGATGAGCTTGCCATCCGGACCTAGCAGTGTCTGGCTGGCAATCCGCCGAATGGGCTGTGGAGAAGGAGCCTTCTGATTTGCATCCGTTTTAGGCGTGAGTCTGCTGCTATCCGTATAGCTCATAAAAATTAATAATAATTGATATAACAATGATTCTTATTATCAATATAATATTGCGTCAGGGCAAGTAATAATTCGTTGAGAAGACAACAGGTTGAGCAGAAATGCCCATTCCCGACGGAATGGGCACGCATTCAGAAGCGGGTATCTACCGCAGAGGCGAGTTTTTCGATCAGGTGTTCGGTATCTTCCCAGCCTAAACACGGGTCGGTAATGGATTGGCCATAGGTGAGCGGCTGACCGCTGACAATTTTTTGCGTACCTTCGCGCAGGAAACTTTCCGCCATAATGCCGGCAATCGCCGTAGAGCCATTGCGGATTTGCTGACAAATATCTTCACAGACTTCTAACTGGCGACGATGCTGCTTTTGGCAATTGCCGTGGCTGAAATCCACCACCAGATGTTCTGGTAAATCAAACTCGTGCAATGTATCGCAGGCGGCGGCGATATCATCGGCATGGTAATTCGGTTTTTTGCCGCCACGCATAATAATGTGGCCATACGGGTTGCCGCTGGTCTGGTAAATGGTCATCTGGCCGTTTTTGTCTGGCGAGAGGAACATATGGCTGGCGCGGGCAGCACGGATTGCATCTACGGCAATCCGCGTGTTGCCATCAGTGCCATTTTTAAAACCTACCGGGCAGGAGAGAGCTGAAGCCATTTCACGGTGGATCTGGCTTTCGGTTGTGCGTGCGCCAATCGCCCCCCAGCTAATCAGATCGGCAATAAACTGACCGGTCACCATATCGAGAAACTCAGTGGCAGTGGGCACACCCAGTTCATTCACCTGCAACAGTAACTTGCGCGCCAGTTCGAGGCCGTGATTTACGCGATAGCTGCCGTTTAAATCCGGGTCGGAAATTAATCCTTTCCAGCCGACAACGGTGCGCGGTTTTTCAAAATAAGTGCGCATTACGATTTCCAGCCGTGACTGGTACTGATTACGCAGCGCCTGCAGACGGGTGGCGTACTCCATTGCAGCGGTAAGATCGTGGATCGAACAGGGACCAATAACGACCAACAGTCGCTTGTCTTCACCATTCAATATTTTTTCAATTCTACGCCGGGAATCAATTACATGGCTGGCAACGCCAGGCGTTACGGGATACCGCAGCGCGAGTTCAGCGGGCGTTACCAGACTCTCGATACGCGCAGTACGGAGTTCGTCAGTTCTGTTCATTACAAGTCTCAGAAATTTGTTGCTTCAACGGCAGGGTTGCCAGGAAGTGATGCGCATCACGATAAACCAATCCCTGCTGATTTCAAGTGCGAGGCAGGCAACACCTCGCGCAATTGACGGCATAGTAACAAAAAAACGAACTTCTATACTAGTTTTCTAGTACATTCTCCGACTAAGTCCCATGATATCAAGGATTTTGGTGGCAATCTCTTCTACCGAATAATTGGTACTGTTGAGCCACGGGATCTGATTTTTACGGTACAACGCTTCCACTTCTGCGACTTCCATCCGGCACTGACGCAACGAGGCATAGCGGCTGTTCTCTCTACGTTCTTCGCGAATGGCTGCCAGCCGCTCCGGGTCAATAGTCAGGCCGAACAACTTATGCTGAAGTGGTTTGAGCGACGCAGGCAGGACCAGGTTGTCCATATCATCGGCAATAAAGGGGTAGTTTGCTGCGCGAATGCCAAACTGCATCGCGAGGTAAAGGCTGGTAGGTGTTTTACCACAGCGAGAGACGCCGAGCAGGATCACTTGCGCCTGATCCAGATTGCGCAACGAAATGCCGTCATCATGGGCGAGGGTGTAATCAATCGCCGCAATGCGCGCATCATATTTATTAAGATTATTAGGGTTCAGGCCGTGGGTACGGTGAGCAATTGGTGTCGGGTCCAGCTTCATCTCTTGTTGTAGCGGAGCAACCAGCGCCTGAACAATATCCTGACAAAACCCTTCGCTTTGCAAAATGATGTTGCGAATCTCCGGTAACACAATGGAGTAAAAGACCAGCGGGCGCACGCCCGTCTGCTGGTAAATCGCGTCGATCTGATCTTTCACCGCCCGTGCACGGCTCTCATTTTCGACAAACGGCAGCGTAATGCTGCTGATAGTAACGGGAAATTGCGACATGACTGCGTGACCTAATACCTCCGCAGTAATTGCCGTACCATCAGAAATATAAAAAACGTGGCGATCAACAGCATTATCCATTTTGTTCTTCCCGAGATGCAGACATAATTCTATGAAAGCATAAATTAAAAATGCACAGAAGCGTAGAACGTTATGACTGGTTTATAAAATGAACCTTCAATTTTATTTTTTATGAAAATAGCATTTCATTTTTATGGTTTCGTTTATACCGATGGTTTATGTGGGAATTATCGAAGATAGTGGATTTGCGCAACGCTGGGAGCAGTCTTAAAAAGCAAAAAAATATATTTGCTTGAACGATTCACCGTTTTTTTCATCCGGTTAAATATGCAAAGATAAATGCGCAGAAATGTGTTTCTCAAACCGTTCATTTATCACAAAAGGATTGTTCGATGTCCAACAATGGCTCGTCACCGCTGGTGCTTTGGTATAACCAACTCGGCATGAATGATGTAGACAGGGTTGGGGGCAAAAATGCCTCCCTGGGTGAAATGATTACTAACCTTTCCGGAATGGGTGTTTCCGTTCCGAATGGTTTTGCCACAACCGCCGATGCGTTTAACCAGTTTCTGGATCAAAGCGGCGTAAACCAGCGCATTTATGAACTGCTGGATAAAACGGATATTGACGATGTTACCCAGCTTGCGAAAGCGGGCGCGCAAATCCGCCAGTGGATTATCGACACTCCCTTCCAGCCTGAGCTGGAAAATGCCATCCGCGAAGCCTATGCCCAGCTTTCTGCCGATGACGAAAACGCCTCTTTTGCAGTGCGTTCCTCCGCCACCGCAGAAGACATGCCGGATGCCTCCTTTGCCGGTCAGCAGGAAACTTTCCTTAACGTTCAGGGGTTTGACGCCGTCCTCGTAGCTGTGAAACATGTCTTTGCGTCCCTGTTTAATGATCGCGCTATCTCTTATCGCGTTCACCAGGGGTACGATCACCGTGGCGTGGCGCTCTCCGCCGGTGTTCAGCGGATGGTGCGTTCCGACCTCGCATCCTCTGGCGTGATGTTCTCCATTGATACCGAATCCGGTTTCGACCAGGTGGTGTTTATCACTTCCGCATGGGGCCTCGGTGAAATGGTGGTGCAGGGCGCGGTTAATCCGGATGAATTTTACGTGCATAAACCGACGCTGGCGGCGAATCGTCCGGCTATCGTGCGCCGCACGATGGGATCGAAAAAAATCCGCATGGTCTACGCGCCGACTCAGGAACATGGCAAACAGGTTAAAATTGAAGATGTGCCACAGGAACAGCGTGACATCTTCTCGCTGACCAACGAAGAAGTGCAGGAACTGGCAAAACAGGCCGTACAAATTGAGAAACACTACGGTCGCCCGATGGACATTGAGTGGGCAAAAGATGGTCACACCGGCAAATTGTTCATTGTGCAGGCGCGTCCAGAAACCGTGCGTTCACGCGGCCAGGTCACGGAACGTTATACCCTGCATTCACAGGGCAAGATTATCGCAGAAGGCCGTGCTATCGGCCATCGCATTGGCGCAGGCCCGGTGAAAGTCATTCATGACATCAGCGAAATGAACCGCATCGAACCAGGTGATGTGCTGGTCACCGACATGACCGACCCGGACTGGGAACCGATCATGAAGAAAGCGTCGGCCATCGTCACTAACCGTGGTGGGCGTACCTGTCACGCGGCGATCATCGCTCGTGAACTGGGTATTCCGGCGGTAGTCGGCTGTGGTGATGCAACCGAACGGATGAAAGACGGTGAGAAGGTTACCGTTTCCTGTGCCGAAGGCGACACCGGTTACGTTTATGCCGAACTGCTGGAATTCAGCGTGAAAAGCTCCAGCGTGGAAACCATGCCGGATCTGCCGCTGAAAGTGATGATGAACGTCGGTAACCCGGATCGTGCGTTTGACTTCGCCTGCCTGCCAAACGAAGGCGTGGGTCTGGCGCGTCTGGAATTTATCATCAACCGCATGATTGGCGTTCACCCGCGCGCACTGCTCGAGTTTGACGACCAGGAACCGCAGTTGCAAAACGAAATCCGCGAGATGATGAAAGGTTTTGATTCTCCGCGTGAATTTTATGTTGGTCGTCTGACCGAAGGGATCGCGACGCTGGGCGCTGCGTTTTATCCGAAGCGCGTCATTGTTCGTCTCTCGGACTTTAAATCTAACGAATACGCCAACCTGGTGGGCGGCGAGCGTTACGAGCCGCATGAAGAGAACCCGATGCTTGGCTTCCGTGGCGCGGGGCGCTACGTTTCCGAAAGTTTCCGCGACTGCTTCGCGCTGGAGTGTGAAGCGGTGAAACGTGTGCGCAACGACATGGGGTTAACCAACGTTGAGATCATGATCCCGTTCGTGCGTACCGTTGAGCAGGCGAAAGCGGTTGTTGAAGAACTGGCGCGTCAGGGGCTGAAACGTGGTGAGAACGGGCTGAAGATCATCATGATGTGTGAAATTCCGTCCAACGCCTTGCTCGCTGAACAGTTCCTCGAATATTTCGATGGTTTTTCTATCGGCTCAAACGATATGACACAGTTGGCGCTCGGTCTGGATCGTGACTCCGGCGTAGTTTCTGAACTGTTCGATGAGCGCAATGACGCCGTGAAAGCACTGTTATCAATGGCGATCCGTGCCGCGAAGAAACAGGGCAAATATGTCGGGATTTGCGGTCAGGGCCCGTCTGACCACGAGGACTTTGCTGCATGGTTGATGGAGGAAGGGATCGATAGCTTGTCCCTGAACCCGGATACCGTGGTGCAAACATGGTTAAGTCTGGCTGAACTGAAAAAGTAAAATAAATACCCGGCGGCGTCCTGTCGCCGGGCTTACGCTATTTCCGCATACGAAACTTATTCCATGATTTCGCAATAACGCTGGGTTAATCGCTGAATAATATCTTTCCTTAACAAAAACTTTTGTATTTTACCGGATGGTTTACGTTGGTTAAGGGGCAGGCTAAGTTTGGTGCTGTCATCAAGCGTGAAGTCACCAGAAATAAAGCGATTAACCGGTGCGCCGCCATAAAGCTGAGTTTGATCGGGATCGACAACAACGATATCCACCAGATAACCCGGAATACGGACAGATTTGGGATGCAGCGTGGCTTTCTTAACCATCTTCTGCACCTGCATCATCACGATACCGCCGTTATTGTGCACCGCCTGGGTAATAACCAATGCGTCGAGATACATCACTTCATCTTCAAAGGTGGCATAGCCTTCGCTGTCGCAGGTGGTGGCGCGAATAAAGGCGATATTCGGCGCAATCGCTTTGTAATAGAGATATTCTTTATTATCAAACTCGACCATTTTAATCAGGTCTTCGTTGGTCACTTCCTTAAGTTTTCCGCCTTGTTGGCGAGGGTCGACAAATGTGCCGATACCAATATCGCTAATAATCCCCGGCTGGTGGGTAGCGGCGGCGCGCAATGTTTGGGTGAGCACACCTTGTGGATAGTTATAGGCAACAATTTTATTTTGTTCTGCAAGGTCAGAAATACGCGGCGATTGTCCCCAGTGTCCGCATAATGCCCATTTCACAAGACCTTCTTGCGCCAGCGGACTAATACCGCGATCGCCAAGCCCTGTAGGGCTAATAATTGATAAATTACGCGGTGTCTGGGTCTGCTTATATTTATCAGCAAGAACGGTAATTAATGTGGTGGCCTCCAGAATACCGCCGCCAGCGCCTAATATACAAAGCCTTGCTTCGTCGGGGATATAATTTACTGCTTCCTGTGCCGACAGGATCGGCACTCGTCCATTAATACGAGATGGTTTACAGGTTTCATTATTTTTTTCCTGATTCAGGTGTGAATTTCCCTGCGTCAGCCAGAAAAATAGCGCGCAGATATTCACGGAATATTTTTATTAAATACTCTTAAAATACTTACTTTTATTTCGGCGGGTAAGGAAGTTCCCGCCGGAGCGTTATTTATTATGCCTGATGCAAAATAGTTAATACTGTGCGTAAATCATTCACCGATATTTGCCCCGGCGCAGAGGCTTTTTTTACTGCGCCAAAGGTTGCCGCCGAACCAAATACTTCACCGGCCAGACGAGAAATTACGCCAGTTTTTGCCATCGACATCGTAATGATTGGACGATCGGCATACTGTTCCTGCATCTCCAGGGTCGCGGCAAGTAATGTCAGCACATCGCTGGTGCTTTGTGGCATCAGTGCAATTTTGGGAATATCGGCGTCGAAGGACTGCATTTTGCGCAGACGGGCGATGATTTCTTTGGCCTCTGGCGTTTTATGGAAATCATGATTGGACATGACAACCTTCACATCATGCGCGTGAGCGTAGGCGATGGTTTCTTTAACCTGATCATCGCCGGTAAATAACTCCAGATCGATCATATCGACCAGACCACTGTCGATGGCTGCGCGATTGAGCGCAATATACGCTTCTGTCGAAAGTGCCTGCTCACCGCCTTCTTTGGCGCTGCGGAAGGTAAACAGCAGTGGTTTTTCCGGCATTATCTCACGGATAGCTTTTGCCGCTGCCATGACCGACTCTACACAGGAGAGGTCGGCAAAGTGATCCACGCGCCATTCCAGAATATCAAAGTCCGCTTCACGATAGATGAGAGCTTCAGATTTCACGCTGGCGATATCTTTCGCCATCAGCGAGACGATGATTTTTGGTACGCCCGTGCCAATGACGAGATCTTTTACGGTTACGGTTTTCATTTTTTACCCTTTCTGCACGCGGTCAGCCTGTCAGGCGTCGAACCCCATGACCTGTTTAACGTATTCCAGAGGGAAATCTTTGCCAGTCCATAACGTGAACTGTTCAGCCCCTTGCCACAACAACATGCCGTATCCATCAATCGTTTTGCAACCTGCTTGTTGCGCCTGCTGTAATAACTTCGTCATATGCGGGTTATACACGCATTCAGTGACCAGAAGTCCTGGATGTAACAAACTGATATCATTAACTAAAGACTCATTCTTAAGGGGTTTCATTCCTACTTTTGTGCCGTTGGTTAAAATGTCGGCAGAAGCCAGCGCTTCAGCAAAGGCTTGCTGGTCGGCAAGATCGGTGACTGTTACGACACAATCGGTGTTTTCATTAACCCGTTGCGCGAAGGCGAGGGCTTTATCGAAAAACTCATCCCGACGGTTAAAGCGTTTAATTTCTTTTAAACCTTCAATTGCACCCTGAGCGCCAATTGCCGTTGATGCACCACCGGCACCTAAAAGCACCATAGTTTTGCCTTTGATATCAAAACCGCTCTCTTTAATAGCGCGAATATGACCCGTGCCGTCAGTGTTATAGCCGCGCAGGTAGCCGTCATCATTGACGATGGTATTGATCGTCCCCACCAGTTTTGCCGCTGGCGTTAATTCATCAACATATTCACACGCCAGTTGTTTGTTTGGCATCGACACACCGGTTCCGCGCATTTTCAAGGCTTTTAATCCTTCAATTGCACCGGCAAAGCTGTCGTTATCCACCTCAAAGGCCATATAGGTAAATGGCAATCCCGCTTTTTCTAAGGCTTTATTCTGCATTTCAGGCGATAAGCTATGGCGGATAGGATAAGCCATCAGCCCAATTAATTCATATTTAGCCGTAACATCCATAATTAACACCAGAGCCAGCAGAGCAAAAGTGAAATCGAGAACGATGATATATTGCAGGCCGATATTCGACAGATAACCGGTAATCAGTGGAATAACAAAGTTAGCCAATCCCCCCATCATCATATAAATACTGGTGACTTTGGCTTTGCTTTTTGGGAAGAACTCTGACATGACCGAAATACCGAGCTGTAAAATACCGCCAGCAGCAGAGAAACCGATAACAAAGGCTCCGGCATTACACACCAGCGGAGAAGGGTAGAGATAGATAATGGCGGCAGTGATCGTTGCCAGCGCAGAGCTAAAAACATTAGCCCAGATGGGGCGTACCATTTTTTCAGTAGCGCAGCAAAGATAAAGACACAGACCAGCGAACCCATACGGTTTTTAAAGCCTCGGCCTCCGACATACCGGCAAATGCCATCGCATATTTGGGCATCCACACCACTATCACATAAAAGGTCGAGAATGCCGCGACACCGAACACTACCGATGAAACACCTTCCAGCCAGACTAACGGTTTGCTGTTCATTTGCGGTAATTCTCCGGCAACGCCAGCATCAACCCGTTGGCTGGGGAATTTGCTTTTCAATAGCATCAATGTAATAAGTACAAATAATATGCCTGGGATAATTAACCCATAGCCGTACCAGATGTTATTCAGCAGCATATAACTCACCAGCATTGGATAGAACATTTGCCCGAATGAGATCATCGCTTTAACCAGAATTACCGCTGAACCGGAGGCTTTCGGGAAACATTCCATCAGCGCGGGGTAGCCACCAGTATCCAGTGCTGAGTTGGCGATACCGACGCACACAGCCAGACAGTAAGCGAGGGTTAAATTCGGGCAGGCAGGAATACCAAATAAAAACAGCATTTTCATAAGTTCCACTTAGCAATTTTGCTTTAAAAAGTGTGGCGATGTTGCGTCAATATCCGGTCATTATTCTTGTAATAATGGCTATTGATTCCCGTTAAAATATCAACAAAGACGCTCAAGGTCGTGCGCATATAATTCAGCGGCTACCGATTGATAAATCTTCCAGTCAATAAAATTGCCATCAGGGTAGACACGTTGAAACGCAGTTAAGTCAGGGAAGGAACGCATGGTATTATTGCCGATGCGGTTATTTATTTTCTTTATGATAGCGTGAAGATGTTTTTTTCTTTGCTGACGCATAGCCAGCAGTTGTTCAACAACGCGATCAGGAATGGCACGTTTGCCGTCTTCCCACTGTTTCCAGCTTTCACTGTCACCCGTCAGGGCAATCCAGGTCGCGCATTCATCAATAGTCATGGCAAAAATATGGCGTAGTGCCTGGAGTTCATAAGCGTTCATTGTGTAATGGCTGCATGAATAAAAGGATAAAATATAAATAACACTATCAGCCAGCTAACGGCTTGAAGAGAATCACAGTATCTTGTGCAATATTCCTGGATATATCGAGAGGCGAGTTGTTGGGGCGAAAAAGTGTTAAAAAAAAGCCCATCATGGGAGATGGGCAAAGACTACACACAGCAATTCGTTTTTCACTCAGGGGATTCCATGCTTATAAATCAATATGTTGATTTATAACCGTGAGCTAATAGTAGGCATACGGACTTTTTGCGTCGATCAGATTCGTCTCATTAGTTTAAAAACTGTAAAGGATTTGCGACAGGTAAGCGTTGCTGAATGGCAGTAAGCAAGAGGGTGAATGAAAAAAAGGAAATATTAATTAGCCCTGATTAACAATCAGGCGGCAAAGCCGCCTGATGAGAGATTTACTTATTCGTTTTTTCAATTTCGCCCAGTTCTTCGATAATTTCCTCCGGCTGGTCAGTCGGCGGCGGGACTTCTTCCACCCACGCGGCAAACAGACGCCAGGAAACAGCCAGAAGTACCGGACCAATAAACAAGCCGATCATACCGAAGGCAATCAAACCACCGATGACCCCGGAGAGGATGAGGATGAGCGGTAAATCTGCCCCCATGCGAATTAACATCGGGCGAATAACGTTATCCAGTGTGCCGACCACGCCACTCCACACTAACAATACCGTGCCCCAGGTGGTATCGCCGGTCCAGTAAAGCCAGATGATCGCCGGAATCAACACCGGCAACGGACCAAGCTGGACAAGGCAGGAGAGGATCATTAATACCGTCAGCAGTGTGGCGTAAGGAACGCCGGAAACGGCCAGACCGATCCCACCAAGAACGGCTTGTACTAACGCAGTCACCACAACGCCCAGCGCTACTGCGCGGATAGCCTGCGCCGCCAGCAGTACAGCGGCATCACCGCGAGCGCCTGCCAGACGAGTCGCAAAATGGCGAATACCTTGCGCTACCTGTTCACCGCGCCAGTACAACAGGGCGCTGAATAACAGCATCAGCGCACAATGCACCATAAAGCGACCAATATGTGCCGCTTGTCCGACGAACCAGGTGGTGGTGGTGCCAATATAAGGACGGACTTTCGCCATGATCGCCGTCCCCCCCATATCCAGCAAATTGTGCCAGCCTGCATACAGCTTCGCGCCAATCACCGGAATGGTATTAAGCCACGCTAAATCGGGTAACGTCATGTCACCGCTGGAAATGGCTTTAATTACCGGACCGCTGCCATCGACAATACTGTTAACCAGTAAGGCAATAGGGATGATAAACACCATCACCAACAACAGCGTCATTACCAGAACGGCGAGAGAGCGGCGGCCAAACATGATTTTTTGCAAACGTAACAATACCGGCCAGGTGGCGATAACCACCGTACCGGCCCATGCAAAGCCGAGAATAAAGGGTTGAACAATCCACAGACATGCCACAATCATGATGGCTAAAAACAGCACCGAAAGCAGAATTTGTGCGACATCCCTGGGCTGACGAACATTTACCATAACTACTTTTCACCTTTTTTGTGCGTCAAATCGTCGACGCGACGTGAACACGCGAAACTCACCTGCATAATGATGAGCAATTTCAGCGGTTTTTAACAGGCCGATTCTGCCCTTAATTCTGATGGGCGTGTAAGAAAAAAATGTGGTACAACAAGTGACATAACACGCAAACGATTAATCTCTCATCACAGACCGCAGGAAAGGGTCAATATAATGATTCCACAGATTTCCCAGGCACCCGGCGTCGTTCAACTGGTGCTTAATTTTTTGCAAGAGCTGGAGCAACAGGGTTTTACTGGCGATACGGCGACAAGTTATGCCGATCGTCTGACAATGTCGACCGACAACAGCATTTACCAACTTCTCCCCGATGCGGTGGTATTTCCACGTTCAACCGCAGATGTGGCGTTAATCGCCCGTCTGGCTGCGCAGGAACGCTATTCATCGCTGATCTTCACCCCACGCGGCGGTGGCACCGGCACTAACGGTCAGGCGCTCAACCAGGGGATTATTGTTGATATGTCTCGCCATATGAACCGCATCATCGAAATTAATCCTGAAGAGGGCTGGGTGCGCGTTGAAGCTGGGGTGATTAAAGATCAACTTAACCAGTATCTGAAACCGTTCGGATATTTCTTTGCACCGGAACTTTCGACCAGCAACCGGGCAACGCTCGGCGGGATGATTAATACCGATGCTTCCGGTCAGGGATCGCTGGTCTATGGCAAAACGTCAGATCACGTGCTGGGCGTGCGGGCGGTGTTGTTGGGGGGCGATATTCTCGATACGCAACCTTTACCCGTAGAACTGGCTGAAACGCTGGGTAAAACCAACACCGCTATCGGGCGTATCTATAAAACGGTTTATCAACGCTGCCGCCAGCAGCGGCAGTTAATTATCGACAAGTTCCCCAAACTTAACCGTTTTCTTACCGGTTACGATCTGCGCCATGTCTTTAACGATGAGATGACCGAGTTCGACCTGACTCGTATTCTGACGGGTTCAGAAGGGACGCTGGCCTTTATTACCGAAGCGCGACTGGATATTACTCGTTTGCCTAAAGTGCGCCGTCTGGTGAATGTCAAATATGAATCTTTTGACTCCGCGCTGCGTAATGCGCCGTTTATGGTTGAGGCGCGCGCGCTTTCAGTAGAGACGGTGGACTCTAAAGTGCTGAATCTGGCGCGGGAAGATATCGTCTGGCATTCCGTTAGCGAACTGATTACCGATGTGCCCGACAAAGAGATGCTCGGGCTGAACATTGTTGAATTTGCCGGGGACGATGAGGCGTTGATCGACGAGCGGGTAGACGCACTCTGTGCGCGGCTGGATGAGCTGATCGCCAGCCAGCAAGCGGGCGTGATCGGCTGGCAGGTGTGTTGTGAGCTAGCTGGAGTCGAGCGCATTTATGCGATGCGTAAAAAAGCTGTTGGCCTGCTTGGCAATGCTAAAGGGGCAGCCAAACCGATCCCATTTGCCGAAGATACCTGCGTACCGCCGGAACATCTGGCGGATTATATTGCTGAATTTCGCGCACTGCTCGACAGTCACGGTTTAAGCTATGGCATGTTTGGCCACGTCGATGCGGGGGTCTTGCACGTCCGTCCGGCGCTGGATATGTGCGATCCGCAACAAGAGATTTTGATGAAACAAATCTCTGATGACGTGGTGGCGCTTACCGCGAAATACGGTGGTTTGTTGTGGGGGGAGCACGGTAAAGGTTTTCGTGCCGAATACAGCCCGGCGTTTTTCGGTGAGGAACTTTTCGCTGAACTGCGCAAAGTTAAAGCGGCGTTTGATCCGCATAATCGGCTTAATCCGGGGAAAATTTGTCCGCCAGAAGGTATCGACGCGCCGATGATGAAAGTGGACGCGGTGAAACGCGGTACGTTTGACCGGCAGATCCCTATCGCAGTTCGTCAGCAGTGGCGCGGGGCAATGGAATGTAACGGCAACGGTTTATGCTTCAACTTTGATACTCGTAGCCCAATGTGCCCGTCGATGAAGATAACTCAGAATCGTATCCATTCACCGAAAGGGCGCGCGACACTGGTGCGCGAATGGTTACGTTTGCTGGCTGACCGTGGTGTTGACCCATTAAAACTGGAACAAGAACTGCCTGAAACGCGAGCCAGTTTGCGCACGTTGATTGCCCGCACTCGTAATAGCTGGCATGCCAATAAAGGTGAGTATGACTTCTCCCACGAAGTCAAAGAGGCGATGTCTGGCTGCCTGGCCTGTAAAGCCTGTTCAACCCAGTGCCCTATCAAAATTGATGTGCCGGAGTTCCGCTCTCGTTTCCTGCAACTTTATCACACCCGTTATTTACGCCCGCTGCGTGACCATCTGGTGGCGACGGTCGAGAGTTATGCGCCGCTAATGGCGCGAGCGCCGAAGACGTTTAACTTCTTCATTAACCAACCGCTGGTGCGCAAACTGTCGAAAAAACATATCGGCATGGTCGACTTGCCGCTGCTTTCGGTGCCGTCGTTGCAACAACAAATGGTGGGGCATCGCTCGGCAAACATGACGCTGGAACAGCTTGAAGTGCTTAATGCTGAGCAGAAAGCACGCACGGTGCTGGTGGTGCAAGACCCTTTCACCAGTTATTACGATGCACAGGTGGTAGCGGATTTTGTCCGTCTGGTCGAGAAATTAGGTTTCCAGCCCGTGTTACTGCCGTTCTCACCAAATGGTAAAGCGCAGCATATCAAAGGCTTTCTCAATCGTTTTGCAAAGACAGCGAAAAAGACGGCGGATTTCCTCAACCGCATGGCGAAGCTGGGAATGCCAATGGTGGGCGTCGATCCAGCTCTGGTGCTTTGTTATCGCGACGAATATAAGCTGACGCTGGGCGAGGAGCGCGGTGATTTTCAGGTCTTACTGGCAAATGAATGGCTGGCAAACGCACTTCAGCCACAGCCGGTGGCAGCGGTTAGTGGCGAGCCGTGGTATTTCTTTGGCCACTGTACCGAAGTCACCGCCTTGCCGGGTGCGCCAGCGCAGTGGGCCACGATATTTGCCCGTTTTGGCGCGAAGCTGGAAAATGTCAGTGTGGGTTGCTGCGGCATGGCGGGGACTTACGGACATGAAGCGAAAAATCATAAAAATTCGCTCGGGATCTATGAGTTATCCTGGCATCAGGCGATGCAGCGACTGCCGCGTAATCGCTGCCTGGCAACCGGATATTCCTGCCGAAGCCAGGTAAAACGGGTTGAAGGCACGGGGGTACGCCATCCTGTGCAGGCATTACTGGAGATTATTAAATGATATGGAAACGTAAAATCACCCTTGAGGCGCTGAATGTCATGGGTGAAGGAAACATGGTGGGGTTACTGGATATTCGCTTTGAACATATTGGTGATGACACGCTGGAAGCGACAATGCCAGTAGATCAGCGGACGAAGCAGCCTTTTGGGTTGCTGCATGGCGGGGCGTCTGTGGTTCTGGCTGAGAGTATCGGTTCCGTTGCCGGTTATTTATGTACCGAAGGCGAGCAAAAAGTCGTTGGTCTGGAAATCAATGCCAACCATGTCCGGTCGGCGCGAGAAGGGCGGGTTCGCGGCGTTTGCAAACCGCTGCATCTCGGTTCAAGGCACCAGGTCTGGCAGATTGAAATCTTCGATGAGAAAGAGCGTTTGTGCTGTTCGTCACGATTGACGACCGCCATTTTGTGACGTTGTCACCAGAAAAATGTGACGCATATTGTTTTTGGTTATTATCTGCGCAGTAAACGGTGGTATACTGTGCAGGTCTTGTCTACAAACGAGGATGCTATGTCTACTCAACTTGATCCCACCCAACTGGCTATGGAATTTTTACGCCGTGACCAGAGCAATCTTTCTCCTGCCCAATATCTCAAACGACTGAAACAATTAGAACTTGAATTCGCTGACCTGCTCACACTCTCTTCTGCTGAATTAAAAGAAGAAATCTACTTCGCCTGGCGTCTGGGCGTGCATTGATTGTGGTGTAATGCCGAAAGCTCGCCAAATCGACCTGGATTAACCTCCGTCCAGGCTCGACGGCTTCCTTAATGCTGCTTATTTTACCCGCTTGATCTCGCTTAAAAAGAATACAAATCGCAGTTTGTGTTAAAACGGTGGCCTGGTCTTATGAGATTATTCTTATCACCCCTTCAAGAGCTAAGCCACTGTGAGTGCCGGAGATAAGCGCCGGATGGGGTAGAAACCCTTAAGTCTGTGTCGAACAGACTTAAGGGTTTTCTTATTTCTGAACTCGCTACTTTTTTACCTATCCCTTAAATAGTCATTTTCGATACAACTTTTCCTTTTCCATCACCGCCTTAACTCTATTTCTATAATAATCATTATCTAACAATGAGATACCTAATTCTTAGCGTGCCTGTTAACCCACAAATCAGGGTCTATGCTTATTAAATGCAGGCAAAAAGCATGTTTTATGGGAAAGCCCCTGCGTTTGCTGGGTTGAACTGATAATCATTATCACTAACATGCTGTTATCCGCGGTAAGCGATTTAAGTGAGGTAAATCGATGGACATGCATTCAGGAACGTTTAATCCAGAGGATTTCGCCTGGCAAGGCTTAACGCTAACACCGGCAGCGGCAGCACACATCCGTGAGTTGGTGGCGAAGCAGTCGGGCATGGTCGGCGTGCGATTAGGTGTTAAACAAACGGGCTGTGCGGGCTTTGGCTATGTACTCGACAGCGTCAGCGAGCCGGACAAAGACGATCTGCTGTTTGAACACGACGGCGCGAAGTTGTTCGTCCCGCTGCAAGCGATGCCGTTTATTGATGGCACGGAAGTCGATTTCGTTCACGAAGGACTTAATCAGATATTCAAATTTCACAACCCGAAAGCCCAGAATGAATGTGGCTGTGGCGAAAGCTTTGGGGTATAGGCGGTACTATGTCTCGTAATACTGAAGCAACTGACGATGTCAAAACCTGGACCGGCGGCCCACTGAATTATAAAGAAGGATTCTTCACCCAGTTAGCCACTGATGAGCTGGCTAAGGGCATAAACGAAGAAGTGGTGCGCGCAATTTCGGCTAAGCGTAATGAGCCAGAATGGATGCTGGAATTTCGGCTCAATGCCTACCGCGCATGGCTGGAGATGGAAGAACCGCACTGGCTGAAAGGCCACTATGACAAGCTGAATTATCAGGATTACAGCTATTACTCGGCACCATCGTGCGGTAACTGTGATGATACTTGTGCGTCGGAACCTGGTGCCGTGCAACAAACGGGTGCGAACGCTTTTTTAAGTAAAGAGGTGGAAGCGGCATTTGAGCAGTTGGGCGTACCGGTGCGTGAAGGCAAAGAGGTGGCGGTGGATGCCATTTTCGATTCTGTTTCGGTTGCCACCACCTACCGTGAAAAACTGGCAGAGCAA
This sequence comes from Escherichia sp. MOD1-EC5950, assembly GCF_002965345.1. Classification (NCBI taxonomy): domain Bacteria; kingdom Pseudomonadati; phylum Pseudomonadota; class Gammaproteobacteria; order Enterobacterales; family Enterobacteriaceae; genus Escherichia; species Escherichia sp. MOD1-EC5950. The sequence goes on along the minus strand of NZ_PTSR01000002.1, from coordinate 141,660 downwards.
GGGATCATCTTCTGCTCCTTTGGCGAAGCGATTCATGAACACCCGGAACTGGTGAGGAAATATCTCGGCACTGTGGTGCCAGGTAATGACAATTTCTTTGCCGCACTCAATGCGGCAGTAGCTTCCGATGGTACGTTTATTTATGTACCTAAAGGTGTGCGCTGCCCAATGGAACTTTCGACCTATTTCCGTATTAACGCGGAAAAAACCGGGCAGTTTGAGCGCACTATTCTGATAGCCGACGAAGACAGTTATGTCAGCTACATCGAAGGCTGCTCCGCACCAGTGCGAGATAGCTATCAGCTACACGCAGCGGTGGTGGAAGTCATCATCCATAAAAACGCCGAGGTGAAATATTCCACGGTGCAAAACTGGTTCCCAGGCGATAACAATACTGGCGGTATTCTCAACTTCGTCACCAAGCGCGCCTTGTGTGAAGGAGAAAACAGTAAAATGTCGTGGACGCAATCGGAAACCGGTTCAGCGATTACCTGGAAATACCCAAGCTGCATTCTGCGCGGCGATAACTCAATCGGTGAGTTCTACTCGGTGGCGCTGACCAGTGGCCATCAGCAGGCTGATACCGGCACCAAGATGATCCACATCGGTAAGAACACCAAATCGACCATTATCTCGAAAGGGATCTCCGCAGGGCACAGCCAGAACAGTTATCGCGGCCTGGTGAAAATCATGCCAACGGCAACCAATGCGCGCAATTTCACTCAGTGCGACTCAATGCTGATTGGCGCTAACTGCGGGGCGCATACTTTCCCGTATGTCGAGTGTCGCAATAACAGCGCGCAACTGGAGCACGAGGCGACTACGTCGCGCATTGGCGAAGATCAGTTGTTTTATTGCCTGCAACGCGGGATCAGTGAAGAGGACGCCATCTCGATGATTGTTAACGGTTTCTGCAAAGATGTGTTCTCTGAACTGCCGCTGGAATTTGCCGTTGAAGCACAAAAACTCCTCGCCATCAGTCTTGAACATAGCGTCGGATAAGGAATAAATATGTTAAGTATTAAAGATTTACACGTCAGCGTGGAAGATAAAGCTATCCTGCGCGGATTAAGCCTCGACGTTCGTCCAGGTGAAGTTCACGCCATTATGGGGCCAAACGGTTCGGGGAAAAGTACCTTATCGGCAACGCTTGCCGGGCGCGAAGATTATGAAGTGACGGGGGGGACGGTTGAGTTTAAAGGCAAAGATTTGCTTGAGTTGTCGCCGGAAGATCGTGCAGGTGAAGGTATCTTTATGGCCTTCCAGTATCCGGTGGAAATCCCTGGCGTCAGTAACCAGTTTTTCCTGCAAACGGCGCTCAATGCGGTGCGCAGCTATCGCGGCCAGGAAATACTCGACCGCTTCGATTTTCAGGATTTGATGGAAGAGAAAATCGCCCTGCTGAAAATGCCGGAAGATTTATTAACCCGTTCGGTTAACGTTGGGTTTTCCGGGGGCGAGAAAAAGCGCAACGATATTTTGCAAATGGCCGTGCTGGAGCCGGAACTGTGTATTCTTGATGAGTCGGACTCCGGGCTGGATATTGACGCATTAAAAGTGGTTGCTGATGGTGTGAACTCGCTGCGTGATGGCAAACGCTCGTTCATCATCGTTACGCATTACCAGCGCATTCTTGATTATATCAAACCTGATTATGTCCATGTTTTGTATCAGGGGCGAATTGTGAAATCCGGTGATTTCACGTTGGTCAAACAACTGGAGGAGCAGGGTTATGGCTGGCTTAGCGAACAGCAGTAACATGCTGCAACAGTGGCATCACTTGTTTGAGGTCGGAGGGGCGAAACGCTCCCCGCAAGCACAGCAGCATTTACAACAACTGCTGCGTACCGGACTGCCGACACGTAAACATGAGCACTGGAAATATACGCCACTGGAAGGACTGACCAATAGCCAGTTTGTCAGCATTGCGGGTGAGATATTCCCGCAACAGCGAGATGCTTTAGCACTCACTTTAGACGCCGTGCGGCTGGTGTTTGTCGATGGACGCTACGTGCCATCACTTAGCGATACGACCGAAGGCAGCGGCTATGAGGTGAGTATTAACGACGAACGTCAGGGACTGCCTGATGCCATACAGCCGGAAGTGTTTCTGCATCTGACGGAAAGCCTGGCACAAAGCGTGACACATATTGCCGTGAAGCGCGGTCAACGGCCCGCGAAGCCATTGCTGTTAATGCATATTACCCAGGGCGTGGCAGGTGAAGAAGTGAACACCGCCCACTATCGGCATCATCTGGATCTGGCGGAAGGTGCCGAAGCCACGGTGATTGAACATTTTGTCAGCCTGAATGACGCTCGTCATTTTACCGGAGCGCGGTTCACTATCAACGTTGCCGCGAACGCCCACTTGCAGCATATCAAGCTCGCGTTTGAAAATCCTGTAAGCCACCACTTTGCACATAACGATTTGCTGCTGGCGGGCGATGCCTCCGTATTTAGCCACAGCTTCCTGCTTGGTGGCGCTGTTTTACGCCATAACACCAGTACGCAACTCAATGGCGAAAACAGCACGTTACGTATTAATAGCCTGGCGATGCCGGTGAAAAACGAGGTATGTGATACCCGCACCTGGCTTGAACATAATAAAGGGTTTTGTAACAGCCGTCAGTTGCACAAAACCATCGTCAGCGACAAAGGGCGCGCGGTATTTAATGGTTTGATTAACGTCGCGCAGCACGCCATTAAAACTGACGGCCAGATGACCAACAATAATCTGTTGATGGGCAAGCTGGCGGAAGTGGATACCAAACCGCAACTGGAAATCTATGCTGATGATGTGAAATGTAGCCACGGCGCAACGGTCGGGCGCATCAATGACGAACAGATGTTCTATCTGCGTTCGCGCGGGATCAATCAGCAGGATGCCCTGCAGATGATTATCTACGCCTTTGCTGCTGAACTGACAGAAGCATTGCGTGATGAGGGGCTTAAACAGCAGGTGCTGGCCCGTATCGGTCAACGGCTGCCGGGAGGTGCAAGATGACTTTTTCCGTCGACAAAGTGCGGGCCGACTTTCCGGTGCTTTCGCGTGAGGTGAACGGTCTGCCGCTGGCTTATCTCGACAGCGCCGCCAGCGCGCAGAAACCGAGCCAGGTGATTGACGCTGAAGCCGGGTTCTATCGTCACGGCTATGCGGCGGTGCATCGCGGTATTCATACGTTGAGCGCCCAGGCGACCGAGAAAATGGAGAACGTGCGCAAGCGGGCGTCGCTGTTTATCAATGCCCGCTCGGCGGAAGAACTGGTGTTCGTTCGCGGTACAACGGAAGGCATCAATCTGGTGGCCAATAGCTGGGGCAACAGCAACGTGCGGGCGGGCGATAACATCATTATCAGTCAGATGGAGCACCACGCTAACATCGTTCCCTGGCAAATGCTTTGTGCGCGCGTTGGTGCAGAGTTGCGGGTGATCCCCCTCAACCCCGATGGTACGCTGCAACTGGAGACGCTGCCTAATCTGTTCGATGAGAAAACCCGCCTGCTGGCGATTACTCACGTGTCTAATGTGCTGGGGACGGAAAATCCGCTACCGGAAATGATTGCTCTTGCGCATCAGCATGGCGCAAAAGTGCTGGTGGATGGCGCTCAGGCAGTGATGCATCATCCGGTGGATATGCAGGCGCTGGATTGCGATTTCTACGTTTTCTCCGGGCATAAACTGTATGGTCCCACCGGGATTGGCATTCTTTATGTTAAAGAAGCCTTGTTGCAGGAGATGCCGCCGTGGGAAGGGGGCGGATCAATGATCGCCACCGTTAGTCTTAGCGAAGGCACCACCTGGGCCAAAGCGCCGTGGCGGTTTGAAGCAGGTACGCCCAATACCGGCGGCATTATTGGACTTGGCGCGGCGCTGGAATATGTTTCGGCGCTGGGGCTTAAGCACATTGCTGAGTATGAACAGAATCTGATGCATTACGCGCTGTCACAACTGGCAGCAGTGCCGGATCTTACTCTCTATGGCCCACAGAACAGACTTGGCGTTATTGCCTTTAATCTCGGTAAACATCATGCCTATGACGTCGGCAGTTTTCTTGATAACTATGGCATTGCTGTGCGTACCGGTCATCACTGCGCGATGCCATTAATGGCGTATTACAACGTGCCCGCTATGTGTCGGGCATCGTTGGCTATGTATAACACCCATGAAGAAGTGGATCGTCTGGTAACAGGATTACAACGTATTCACCGTCTGCTGGGATAACAGGGAGGCTCTATGGCTGTGTTGCCAGATAAAGAAAAATTGCTGCGTAATTTTTTACGTTGCACCAACTGGGAAGAAAAATACCTCTACATTATTGAGCTGGGCCAGCGTCTGCCTGAATTACGTGACGAAGACAGAAGTCCGCAAAATAGCATTCAGGGCTGCCAGAGTCAGGTGTGGATTGTGATGCGCCAGAATGCGCAGGGAATTATTGAATTACAGGGCGACAGCGATGCCGCCATTGTGAAAGGGCTTATCGCGGTCGTCTTTATTCTCTACGACCAGATGACGCCGCAGGATATTATTAATTTTGACGTGCGTCCGTGGTTTGAAAAAATGGCGCTCACCCAACATCTCACCCCGTCTCGCTCACAAGGTCTGGAAGCGATGATTCGTGCAATTCGCTCCAAAGCCGCTGCACTTAGCTAAACTAAAAGAACAGCTTTCATCCGGATGACTCACATTGCCGGATGGTCGATGTTTACTCTGGCCAGCACAGGAGTGTTTTGGCTTCAGGTAAGCAAAAGCACCATCCGACGTCTCAGCGTGAGTCTCCGGCAAATACAGGAGGTTTACAATGAAACGCGCGTCTCTGCTTACACTGACTCTTATCGGTGCTTTTAGCGCCATCCACGCGGCCTGGGCGGTAGATTATCCGCTTCCACCAACCGGAAGCCGACTGGTTGGGCAGAATCAAACCTATACGGTTCAAGAGGGGGATAAAAACCTTCAGGCTATCGCACGACGTTTTGATACTGCGGCAATGTTGATCCTTGAAGCCAATAACACCATTGCACCAGTACCAAAACCTGGCACGATGATAACCATCCCTTCGCAATTGTTATTACCTGATGCGCCGCGTCAGGGAATTATTGTTAACCTTGCTGAGCTGCGACTTTATTATTATCCGCCGGGAGAAAATATCGTACAGGTCTACCCGATAGGAATTGGTTTGCAGGGACTGGAAACGCCGGTGATGGAAACACGGGTAGGGCAAAAAATCCCGAATCCTACCTGGACGCCAACTGCAGGTATTCGTCAACGCTCACTGGAGCGAGGCATCAAATTACCGCCAGTTGTACCCGCCGGGCCAAATAACCCACTAGGACGCTACGCACTGCGCCTGGCGCATGGTAATGGCGAGTATCTCATTCATGGCACCAGCGCGCCGGACAGCGTTGGTTTGCGCGTCAGTTCGGGCTGTATTCGTATGAATGCGCCGGATATTAAAGCGTTGTTCTCCAGCGTGAGAACGGGAACGCCGGTTAAAGTGATCAATGAGCCGGTGAAATACTCCGTAGAACCGAACGGAATGCGTTATGTGGAAGTGCATCGACCGCTATCGGCAGAGGAACAGCAGAACGTTCAGACGATGCCGTATAAACTGCCCGTTGGTTTTACACAATTCAAAGATAATAAGGCGGTAGATCAGACGCTAGTTGATAAAGCATTATATCGTCGGGCAGGGTATCCGGTTGCGGTGAGCAACGGAGCGACGCCCGCAGCCAGCAATGCGTCCGCAGTTGAGTCAGCGCAGAATGGCGAGCCTGAGCAGGGAAATATGTTACGCGCGACGCAATAGCAGTCATTAGCAGGCAAAAAAAATGGCGCACAATGTGCGCCATTTTTCACTTCACAGGTACTATTACTTGCGGTATTTAGTAGCCATGTTGTCCAGACGCTGGTTAGCACGAGCTGCGTCATCTTTAGCAGCCTGAACGTCGGAACGCATTGCGTTCACGTCGTTGCTCAGCTGGTCAACTTTAGCGTTCAGAGTCTGAACGTCAGAAGACAGCTGATCGATTTTAGCGTTGCTGGAGCAACCTGCCAGCAGAGTAGAACCCAGGATTACCGCGCCCAGTACCAGTTTAGTAGCTTTCATTATTAATACCCTCTAGATTGAGTTAATCTCCATGTAGCGTTACAAGTATTACACAAACTTTTTTATGTTGAGAATATTTTTTTGATGGGAAGGCACTTATTTTTGATCGTTCGCTCAAAGAAGCATCGAACGCTGGGTTTTAGATAAAAAAATTGAGAGAAAACAGGATGCTTCCATCGGATTCATCTTAGATAAAGTGAGATTATATAGTGAAATCCGATTTGATTTTTTATTGTTTCTGATTATCGATTAAATAAAAAAAGCGCCCATCAGGGCGCTTCGATATACAAATTAATTCACAAAAGCAATATTACAGGACGTGAACAGATGCAGTGTTGGTAGTGCCGCTCGGGACAAGTGCGCCAGAAACCATTACTACAACGTCGCCTTTGTGCGCCAGACCGCTCTGCAGAGCCAGTTCTTTACCCAGACGATAGAAATCATCAGTAGAGGTGATTTCTTTAACCAGTTGCGGTACAACGCCTTTGCTCAACACTAATTGATGTGCAGTTTTTTCATTAGTGGTCAGGGCCAGGATAGTTGCATCCGGGAAGTATTTACGCACTGCACGAGCAGATTTACCGCCCTGGGTTGCGACGACGATCAGCGGAGCATCCAGTTTTTCAGCCGTTTCAACCGCGCCACGGCAAACTGCTTCGGTAATGCGTAGTTTACGGTTATCGTTGTTGAACTCGAGACGGCTGTTCATCACGCGGTCAGTACGTTCGCAAATGGTTGCCATGATAGAAACAGCTTCCAGCGGGTATTTACCTTTTGCGGATTCACCAGACAGCATGACTGCGTCAGTACCGTCAAGGATGGCGTTCGCGACGTCACCGGCTTCTGCACGGGTAGGACGCGGGTTTTTGATCATAGAATCCAGCATCTGGGTCGCAGTAATAACGACTTTACGTGCACGGATACATTTTTCGATCATCATCTTCTGGGCGAAGATAACTTCTTCAACCGGGATTTCTACGCCCAGGTCACCACGTGCAACCATGATGCCGTCAGAGGCTTCGAGAATTTCGTCGAAGTTGTTGAGGCCTTCCTGGTTTTCGATTTTGGAGATGATTTGGATGTTTTCGCCACCGTGCGCTTTCAGATGTTCACGGATTTCGATAACGTCAGAACGCTTACGGATAAAGGAAGCTGCAACAAAGTCTACACCTTGTTCGCAACCGAAGATCAGATCCTGTTTGTCTTTTTCAGCCAGTGCCGGCAGGGCAATAGAAACACCCGGCAGGTTCACACCTTTGTTTTCGCCCAGGTCACCGTTGTTCAGTACTTTACAGATAACTTTGTTACCTTCGATAGCGGTAACTTCCATACCGATCAGACCATCGTCAACCAGCACGGTGTTGCCGACGGACAGGTCGGTAGTGAAACCTTCATAAGTTACCGCAACCATTTCGCTGTTGCCGATAACAGATTTGTCAGTGGTGAAAGTAAAGGTCTGGCCTGCTTTCAGAGAAACGTCATTACCGCCTTCCAGTTTCATGGTGCGGATTTCCGGACCTTTGGTATCGAGCAGGATAGCGGCAGTTTTGCCGGTTTTGCTCATCACGTTGCGCAGATTCTGAATGCGCTGACCGTGTTCTGCATAGTCACCATGAGAGAAGTTCAGACGCATGACGTTCATGCCTGCGTCCAGCATTTTAGCTAACATCTCTTCAGATTCGGTTTTTGGTCCGATGGTGCAAACAATTTTGGTCTTTTTCATGACAGTCTTAGTCTTTAAGTTGAGAAGGATAGGAGAAACTTGCTTTCTGGGCGCACTGCCGGAAAGCGAATCCGGTATTACGAAAGTGATGATGCCTCGCTCTAAGGATAGGTGACATCGAAAAAGCGTGCAGAGGAATGTGTGCTTGTGTCTCAGCCCAACGTGAGTGCCTGTTTTTGAGTCGTTGAGTTCTACAGTCCAAAGTGCTGAAACCATTCAAGAGTCAATTGGCGCGCATTATACGCTGAATTTAATCCAAAAGGAAAACAAAAACAGCGTTTCAAAAAACAATCATCCATATTCACAATAAATTGTTATCAAAGATTTAACGTCCTCAGAAAGAGATTACGCAAAAACATCACTGTTTGCGCAACGTGAAAACGATAGCTGGAGAGAGAAGGTCTGCTGGCGCAAAGTCATACCATTCAACTGATACAATTAAAATAATTTATCGTGTTATTTGTTTGATTTTGTTTGTTTTTTGTTTAATTGATGAGATTGATATATGCTGATGACTGGCATGATAAATGGGTATGAATAATGGGCAACCGGACAAAAGATGACGAGCTGTACCGCGAAATGTGCAGAGTGGTAGGGAAGGTGGTTCTGGAGATGCGCGATTTGGGTCAGGAGCCAAAGCACATAGTCATCGCTGGTGTGTTGCGTACAGCATTAGCAAATAAACGTATTCAGCGTAGCGAATTGGAAAAGCAAGCGATGGAAACAGTTATTAACGCACTGGTGAAATAATTGTTCGGGGATGGAGTGCAATACTTCATCCTCTATTATTTTATTGCTCTATGAGGATTTGTTTTAAGAAAGGTATAAAAGGGAATTATCATAATTTCGATATGTATTTTAATTTATAGCGTATTGGCTGTAGTGCCTGTACTACGGCATGTCCGTGGATGATGGCCACCGTAAATACCAAAAGTAAAAAATAACCGAGTGGAAAGATATTACTGTGTGAGTCTTGCAAAGGAAAAATCATGGCTAATATTCTCGGTCCAGGTTGCAGCGCCGTGCTGGCATATCATGACGGCGAAAGAGTGCGCTTTGCCGTCGCCGTTGAAGGCGAAAATAATATTTGTGCCGGAGTTCGCTATCGTCTCAATGAGCAACATCAGTTTGTTGAGTGCTGATAACTTTACCTTTAATCAAACGTAAGACGCCGGCGTGAACGGGAAGCAGGCTTTGCGATGGCCTGTGCCATAGCCTTGCCAATTTCTGCACAAGCCGTAAGCCCCTGAACGAAAGGCTGGTCGTGCATCAGCCAGGGTAACGCGCCGAATGCCACGCGCCCCCGTAATTCTTCAGGCTGCTGTAACGAATAATCTTCACCAACATCAGGGATTTCCTCGCCTGTTTTCTGCAACTGTTCGCGCAGCCCAGGGAAAGGAATATCTTGTATTTTGAGTGGACGTTGACCCCGGGCATCAATAAAAACATCAAACGAGTAGCTGTTGTCTGCTGTTTTCAGAACGGTGTGCGTTTCGTTGGTTTCCATCTCGTAGTCCTCACCAAGGGCGAGAATATGAATGATCCCCGCCTCGCGCAAGGCCAGCAGGCGACGAATAGATTCTGAAGGGATTGCCGCATAATTATCGATAAAGACTCTGGCAAGTCCTTTACTGAATCGTTTATGGTCGTGTTCATTCAGATGCGGCACAATTTCCTGTACGGCTTCATGCAAACGCAGAATGGCATAACGCCAGGGGACAGTATGTTTTTCCCGTTTATTTTGCTCGACTTCGGCTAAGTTCTCTTCCGCCCAGCCAAAAGGATCATGTTGTTTACGCTCGGCAAACCAGGCTTGAGCAAAGGTATCTACATTGAGGCTCTCTAACGCTATACGTTGACTCCAGTCAGGATCGGCAGAACTAATTTCTTGTTGTATCAATTTGAATACCCGATCCAACAGACCGTCTGCACCTTTTTCTATTTCTCTATTTAAAGCCTGTTCTGTGACGATGCGTAATGGTTTGTAGGGGATAGGGCAATAGAAATCGGCTTCCGGCAAAATACCTGTACGGGACATCAACGTAATATGCAAATTTTCACTGTTACTATCGCGTTGAAAGCGAACGTGTTGATTATCTTCTTCAATAAACGAACCGTGCTGAATGGCAACCGCCATTGCTGCATCCAGTCCGCTCAAGGATGTGCCTATAATGCCGACGTTACAGGCATCAATTTTCGCTTCCAGTAATCCTGACCACGGGCTGGGGAAATACGTTCGGGTGACTTCTTCTTCATCAGGCCAGACGTGACCGGTAGCTATCAGCGCTAAATCAAACGTCTCTGTGAGTAGATCCTGATTTGTGGCAAGAATGACACCGGAGTCTGTGACCTGCAGATCGGTCACCTGACATGATTCATACACGTTTATCTCAAAATTCAACTGCCGGGCTTGTTCAACTAATTGTAAAAAGCAATTGCGAAAATACTCACCCAGCAGAATACGCGGTAAAAACTGGCGATCGTGCAAGGTATCTTTTTTAACGCCGTAACGTTGCAGGTGACTGGCCTCTTGCCTTTGTAACCATTCCAGATAAGTACAATAAATCGGTGGTATTTCAATACTGGCAATATTTGCCAGCATAATTTTAGAATTTTCTTCATCGCTGTACGGCATACCGACACCGGCTTCGTCGGCCTGCTCGAAGATGGAAATAGAAAGCGGCGTTTGTTGTTGTAAAAGTGAGAAGAAAGTATAAATCCCTGTTGGTCCGGCACCCACAATGGCGATTTTTTTCATTGTTACTTACCTGTGTGCATTCTTTCGAATTTAGCGTTATCAGATAAGTTTGGTTGAAATCTATATAAAATGAGAAATTTCAGACAGGGATGAAAAGGGCGCTAACCGCCCTTCATTAAGATCTGTCAGGCGAGTTTTGCCTGATTGATGTGACTCAGTGGCTCATTGACATCGAAAACTTTGGCAATAACTTCATCGACACCGAGATTTTTCAGGCGAGCTGTATGTTTGTCCAGATAGGCAAGAGCGCTTTTTTCATCAGCAAAGAGATAGATGCCACCGGCTTCGTGGTTCTTTTCACTTTCCGTCCACACCTTCCACAGAAAACCGGGTTCCTGATTAATCGACTCGGCAAGTGGTTTAAGCTGTTCGGCCATTTCATTGCCAAAGGGACCATTAAATGAAAAGTGAAGCTGTAACAAAGTCGCCATCGTTATTCTCCTTCTGATAACACATACGAAAATAGTGTAAGTCTTTTAACGTATTGGATACAGAGAATAAATAAGGGAATAAAAATGAGGATACCAGACTAAGAAAATCTGGTGCGTCCGAGTGGACTCGAACCACCGACCCCCACCATGTCAAGGTGGTGCTCTAACCAACTGAGCTACGGACGCAGGATGGTGCGTTCAATTGGACTCGAACCAACGACCCCCACCATGTCAAGGTGGTGCTCTAACCAACTGAGCTATGAACGCAACGTTGTAGGTGACAACGGGGACGAATATTAGCGGCAGAGTGGAAAGGTGGCAAGAGGTAAAACGTAATTTTCTGCACCATTTCGACCGTTTGCAGAGCTTTTAAGCAAATTGTCTATATTTTGTTGATTTTAAAGGGCAGTTTTTGTTCAGAGTCATATTTACATCTGACACAGTCAATGGCCTCGCGCATCAGGATGTAAACCGTGCCGTTTGCCTCCATATCAATTCTGGCGTGGATAAATCCTTCGTAGCCTTTACACTTAGGTGGTGATAAGGGCACACAGATGCAGCAAAGGAATAAATCATGGGATCTGATGAAAAAAATTTGATGAGCGACGGGAACGTGCAAATTGTTAAGACAGGCGAGGTCGTCGGTGCGACTCAACTTACGGATGGTGAGTTGATTATTGAGGCTGGCGGAAGGGCAGAAAACACCATAGTGACTGGTGCGGGCTGGCTGAAAGTGGAAGCAGGCGGGATCGCCAGGGGGGCACAGTACGGCAACAATGGCACGTTATCAGTCAGTGACGGGGCCATTGCCACAGATATTGTTCAGTCCGACGGTGGAGCAATTAGCCTTTCAACGCTCGCCACTGTTAATGGCCGCCATCCTGAAGGTGAATTTAGCGTTGATCAGGGCTATGCCTGCGGTTTGTTGCTGGAGAACGGCGGTAACTTGCGCGTACTGGAAGGTCATCGGGCAGAAAAAATCATTCTCGATCAGGCTGGTGGTTTGTTGGTTAACGGAACAACTTCATCTGCAATAGTGGATGAAGGCGGTGAATTGTTGGTTTACCCAGGTGGAGAAGCTTCCAACAGTATGATTAACCAGGGCGGTGTCTTTATGCTGGCGGGGAAAGCCAGCGATACGACACTTGTGGGCGGTGCCATGAATAATCTTGGTGGAGAAGACATCCACACCCTGGTTGAGAATAGCGCCGTTTATCGCCTGGGGACGGACGGTCTACAGCTCTACAGTTCCGGTAAGGCCAAAGATTTGGCGGTGAATACGGGAGGACGGGCTGAAATTCATGCGGGGACGGTGGAAAATGTGGTGGTGAAAGGTGGCACGATGATTGTCATGTCTCCCACCAGCGCGGACGATAAATTTGTAGTGGAAGAGGATTGTGCGCCAGTTGAACTGATGGGTAACGTCGCCGTACAAGAAAGTAGCTCTTTGATTATTGGTTATGGTGCCGATTTACAGCAGTCAACGGTTACGGTACAGCAGGGTGGCGTGTTAATCCTCGATGGTAGCACGGTGAAAGGTGACAGTGTCACTTTTCGTATTGGAGAGTTAAAGCTTGACGGTGGAAAAGTGTGGCTGATCACGGCGGCAGCAACGCATGTACAACTGAAAGCGAAAAGCCTGCGCGGAGAAGGAACGATCTGCCTGCAAACCAGTGCGAAAGAGATTTCGCCTGACTCTATCAGTGTGAAAGGGGAAGTTAGCGGTGATATTCACGTTGAGATAACGGATGCCAGTCGGCAACCTGTCTGTAGCGCGCTTAAACTTCAGCCAGACGAAGACGGGATTGGCGCAACGCTCCGGCCTGCATGAAAACAAAGGCGCAACCCGCGAAGGTTGCGCCTTGTCTTTATTAACGAGCGGCTCGTTGCAGAATAATGGCTGACGGTAAACGTTGCAGAAAACGCATACGCAGCATCATCATAATGGCAGCAGAAGTCAGGCCGATAATAAAACCGATCCAGAAGCCTGCTGGCCCCATTGGTTCAACCACCAGATCGGTCAGAGCCAGAATGTAGCCGCTCGGCAAACCCAGCACCCAGTAAGCCGTAAAGGTGATATAGAAAATGGAACGCGTATCTTTATAACCACGCAAAATCCCACTGCCGATCACCTGTATGGAGTCAGAAATCTGATACACCGCTGCCAGTAACATTAAGTGAGCCGCCAGCGTCACAACCTCTGGGTTATCGTTATACAACAGGGCGATTTGCTCCCGCAGTGAAATCGTGAAAATTGCGGTCAGAGTCGCCATACAAACGCCAACCATAAGCCCTGTCCGTGCGGCTGTTTGTGCATCCAGCGTCGAACCCTGGCCCAGACGATAACCTACGCGGATGGTTACCGCTGCAGCCAGTGACATTGGAAGAACGAACATCAACGAACTGAAGTTCAGTGCAATCTGGTGGCCTGCCACATCGACAATACCGAGTGGGGATACCAACAGCGCCACCACAGCAAACAGCGTCACTTCAAAGAACAGCGCCAGCGCGATAGGAAGACCAAGTTGCACCAGGCGTTTCATGGCGGCTGGATCCGGTTTAGCGGTGCCTTTTTCGTTGCGGATATCGCGCATGGAGCGGGCACGTTTAATATAAGAAACCATAGCGAGGAACATCACCCAATACACAGCCGCAGTCGCCACACCACAGCCGACGCCACCGAGTTCTGGCATCCCAAAATGACCATAAATAAAGATATAGTTCACTGGAATGTTCACCAACAGGCCAATAAAACCCATCACCATCCCAGGTTTGGTTTTTGCCAGACCTTCACACTGGTTACGTGCGACCTGGAAGAATAGATAGCCCGGTGCGCCCCACAACAGTGCTCGCAGATAACCTACCGCTTTATCAGCGAGCGCCGGATCGATATTTTGCATGGAGCGGATGATATAACCCGCATTCCACAGTACCACCATAATGAGCACTGAAACGAAACCGGCAAGCCAGAAACCTTGTCGCACCTGGTGCGCAATGCGCTCACGGCGACCAGAACCATTTAATTGCGCGATAACCGGCGTTAATGCCAGTAGCAGTCCGTGGCCAAAGAGGATGGCCGGAAGCCAGATTGACGTACCGATAGCCACCGCCGCCATGTCGGTGGCACTATAGCCGCCCGCCATCACGGTATCGACAAAACCCATTGCGGTTTGGGCGATTTGCGCGAGAATCACCGGGATTGCTAATGCTAATAACAGACGCGCTTCACTGATATACTTCTGCACGTGAACACCTTTTATATTGTTGTTATATGAGAGACTAAAAAGCCGCCTGAATGGGCAGCAAAAAGAAGAAGCAGGGGAAATTCAGTCTATTGTAGCGAGGATTTATTAATTCTCCAGTGAAAAAATAACCATTCAGCCCCCTTTACTGGCAAGGGTGTTTCCCACCTGCTATTGTGCTGAACAGAATGCCTTAACTGATTTCAGGAGTTGTAAGTATGTTTACGGGGATAGTGCAGGGCACTGCAAAACTGGTGTCGATTGACGAGAAACCAAATTTTCGTACTCATGTGGTTGAGTTACCTGACTACATGCTTGATGGTCTGGAGACCGGTGCGTCTGTAGCACACAACGGTTGTTGCCTGACCGTGACGGAAATCAACGGTAACCATATCAGTTTTGACCTGATGAAAGAGACGTTACGCATTACCAATCTTGGCGATTTACAGGTTGGGGATTGGGTAAATGTAGAACGTGCGGCGAAATTCAGTGATGAAATAGGTGGGCATTTAATGTCGGGTCATATTATGACCACCGCCGAAGTCGCGAAAATATTAACCTCTGAAAATAATCGCCAGATCTGGTTTAAAGTGCAGGATAGTCAGTTGATGAAATATATCCTGTATAAAGGATTTATCGGAATCGACGGTATTAGCCTGACCGTAGGCGAAGTAACGTCGACCCGTTTCTGTGTGCATTTAATTCCGGAAACGCTGGAACGTACCACCCTCGGTAAGAAAAAACTCGGCGCGCGTGTCAATATCGAAATCGATCCACAAACTCAGGCAGTGGTAGATACAGTAGAACGTGTGCTGGCAATGCGTGAGCAGGCCTTGAATCAATAAGATACTGAAGCCTGATTTGAAATGACATCGCCCCCAAAACGGGGGCGATAGAATGACATTTAGCGTGCAACCCGAAGACCGCTTTCGATCCCACGTGAGAACACCACTTGCCAGAGCTGAATATCGCGGGCGCGGAAAGCACCAGCGCAAGCATTCAGATAATAGGTAAACATCCGTTTAAAGCGCTCACTGTAGTTATCAGCAATTTCTGGCCATGCGGCGAGGAATCGCTCATACCAGGCCATTAACGTGGTGTCGTAATCGGCACCAAAGTTATGCCAGTCTTCCATCACGAAATGCGGTTCGCTGGAGCGAGCAATTTGCCGAACAGAGGGCAGACAACCGTTCGGAAAAATATATTTATTTATCCACGGGTCAACATTCAGGTCGGTTTTTTTCGAGCCGATAGTATGCAACAGGAAAATACCTTCCGGTTTCAGATTACGATCCACCACTTCGAAATAGGTATCGTAATTTTTCGGCCCGACATGTTCGAACATTCCAACCGAAACAATACGGTCAAACTGGTCGTTCAGGTCCCGGTAATCTTGCAGCAAGATGGTGACATCCAGACCTGCGCAGCGCTCCTGAGCCATTTTTTGCTGTTCGGCAGAAATCGTGACACCCACCACACTTACGTCATAATTAGACGCCATGTAATGTGCCAGACCGCCCCAACCACAGCCAATATCCAGTACGCGCATACCCGGTTTTAACTGCAATTTTTCACAGATCATTTTGAGCTTCGCTTGCTGGGCTGATTCCAGATTATCGGCATCTTTCCAGTAAGCGCAGGAGTATTGCATGAAGGGATCAAGCATGCGGCTAAACAAGTCATTACCGAGATCGTAATGCTCTTTGCCAACTATCCAGGCACGTTTTTTACTTTGTAGATTGAAAAGGCGTGCACCAGCAATGCGCAGTGTGTCTTTGAAATGATGGGGGAGTTGGTTTTCGAGACCTGCGCGCAAGACCTTGCTAAAAAACATATCCAGTCGGTCACATTCCCACCAACCATCCATATAACTTTCGCCTAACCCTAACGATCCTTCTTGCAGGACGCGTTTAAAAAAATCGGGGTTTTTAACACGAATATCTGCCGGAGCAGGGCCATTAATAGCAATGCCAGCACGGCTAAGTAATTCGTTGGCGATACGATACCAGTTGTCATCCGGTACACTGACTTCTTCTATACACGATGAACTCATAGTTTCTCCATCACTGGTCGGTGATCAGAACCTTAAAACAGCGTAGACGCTTTTTGGGCTTTGTGAGAAATCTCGCAGAAAAAACCGCGAGTCTATAATCCGACGTAGAACAGAGGGAAAGGAGGAACCCTTGCCGAAATGACCATCCATAGTAAACCGGGAACACTCCTGTCCCCGTAGAAACATAATATTTATCGTAATCTTAACAACTGAAAATTAGTATAGGCCGCTAATTTCAATCATACAACAAAATTTTGTTAGCGGCCTAAGTATAAAGATATCGATATATATCAATGCGATTCACTATGAGCGACTTCGGCATTGCTTTGATTCTGGCAGTCTCGTTCTTTACAACGTTGCATCATGTAACCCAGAGCGGCCAGCACCACAGTTGATAACATCACGCTAGTGGTGGTGAACAGAGGTGTGCTAACGCTGATAAGCCAGGAAACCACCAGGCTTGCGAGGAAGCACAGTCCCAGTTGCAGAGTGTTCTGCAAGGCTGCGGCGCGTCCGGTTGCATGTGGGAAGGGCCGCAACGCCTGTGCGACAACAATCGGGTAGATTGCGCCGTTGGCAATCGCCATCACACAGAATGGGACCAGAATTTCGACCAGTGAAACATGGCTAATGAATCCTGCCGCCCAGGTTGCCACGACGCTGACAGCAAACAGCATCAGTAGCCACGGCAACAACTGCTTACCTTGCCATTTCTGCAACGCGGCGCGACAGCCATAACCACCAATCAGAAACGCAATAGTTTGCGGGACATAACTTAAACCAATGACGGCCGGGCTGTAACCCATTTCGCTAAGGATGAACGGAGAACCGGTCAGCCAGGCAAAGAAACTGGCTGAACAGGCAGCATAAATCAGTACGTTTCCGCGATAGATTTTTGAACGCAGCAGATCGGTAAAGGTCAGACCATCCTGGCTATCATTACGTGCTTTAGTCGTGGGTTTAAGCCAGAAAATGGGCAGAATCAGTACTACGGTAATGGCAAACAGGGTGGCGAAAATCGCCTGCCAGGAAAAATGGACCAGCAGCCAGCTACCTAAAAGAGGAGCAAGCGCCGGAGACAGCCCCACTAACGGCATGATAGTGGCGAAAATACGATTCACTTTTTGTGAAGGGTAGTAGTCCGTCACCAACGCCTGCCAGATAACTGCCGCGGCGCAGACCCCCACAGCTTGCACGAACCGCAATACCAGCAGAGTGACGGCGTTTTCCACCCATAACATCCCCAGACTACCCAGAGCAAAAATTGTCAGGCCGATCAATAACACCGGTTTACGACCATATCGGTCGGAGAGCGGCCCCCACAAGAGCTGGGCTGCGGCAAAACCGGCAAGGAACAGACTAAGGCTGGCACTGACAGCAGACGCAGGCGTTTGCAGATCGGCCTGAATGGCGGCGAAAGCAGGCAGATACATATCGGTTGCCAGAAAACCGAGTACGCTCAAACCCGCCAGCCAGACTAAAAATCTTTTCCCAGGTTGCATGTATATTCTCTAAATCTCTCAATTAAACACCGTCGCAAAGTGTAGGGAGTGAAATTCGTGTTGTGAAACGGTAATATTTGATGACTGGTTTCAAAAATTTTGCAGGCAAACTATGTGGTCTGAGTATTCTCTCGAAGTGGTTGATGCGGTGGCGCGTAATGGTAGTTTTAGCGCCGCGGCCCAGGAGTTGCATCGCGTTCCTTCTGCGGTCAGCTATACCGTTCGTCAGTTGGAAGAGTGGCTGGCAGTGCCGCTTTTTGAAAGGCGTCATCGTGACGTGGAACTGACCGCTGCCGGGGCGTGGTTTCTCAAAGAAGGGCGTTCTGTTGTCAAAAAAATGCAGATCACTCGCCAGCAATGTCAGCAGATAGCGAACGGTTGGCGCGGTCAGTTAGCCATCGCGGTAGATAATATTGTCAGGCCAGAACGCACGCGGCAGATGATTGTTGATTTCTATCGCCATTTTGATGACGTCGAACTTCTGGTTTTTCAGGAGGTGTTTAACGGTGTCTGGGATGCGCTTTCCGACGGACGTGTGGAACTGGCGATTGGTGCGACACGGGCGATTCCGGTAGGTGGGCGTTACGCCTTCCGTGATATGGGAATGTTGAGCTGGAGTTGTGTTGTTGCCCGCCACCATCCGCTTGCGTCGATGAATGGGCCGTTCAGCGATGATACGTTGCGCAACTGGCCGTCACTGGTGCGCGAAGACACGTCACGGACGCTGCCCAAACGTATTACCTGGCTGCTCGATAACCAAAAGCGCCTGGTTGTCCCGGACTGGGAATCATCGGCAACCTGTATCTCGGCCGGGTTATGCATTGGCATGGTGCCGACCCATTTCGCTAAACCGTGGCTGAACGAGGGGAAGTGGGTAGCATTAGAACTGGAAAATCCATTCCCTGATTCGGCATGTTGTCTGACCTGGCAGCAGAATGATATGTCGCCTGCGTTAACCTGGCTGCTGGAGTATCTCGGTGATAGCGAGACGCTGAATAAGGAATGGCTGCGGGAGCCGGAAGAGACTCCCGCAACGGATGATTAACGACGATAGTCGCGGAACGGGCCGTCAGCCACGGAGCGGCGTTCAATAAGCCGCGGATGAACTTCAATTGACTGCGGTTCTTCGCGTTTGTTGACGATACGATCCAACAGCATGTTGAACGCCGTTTCGCCCAGCGAATCTTTTGGCTGATGGATAGTCGTCAGCGCCGGAGTAAAATAACGGGCGTTGCGCACGTTATCATAACCGATCAGCGAAATATCTTGCGGTACGCGCAGACCCATTTCATCAGCGGCGCAAAGTGCGCCCATAGCCATGATATCGCCGCCACAGAAGACAGCAGTAGGGCGGTGCGGTTGCGACAGGATTTGCTGCATGGCGCGATAACCCGATTCAGGCTCAAAGTCACCCTGCACAATCCAGTTTTCCGGCACCTTGATCATGGCTTCTTCCATCGCTTTCATAAAACCCGCCAGACGGCCAGCGCCGGTGTTGCGCTCCAGCGGACCAGGAATAACGCCAATTTCGCGATGACCGCGTTCAATCAGATAGCGCCCGGCCATGTAGCCGCCTTCAAAAGCGTTATCGATAACTGCATCGGTAAAGTCCGCTTTTGCTTCGCCCCAGTCCATCACCACCATCGGGATATGGCGATACTCTTCCAGCATCGCCAGCAATGGTTCCGGATACTCAGAACACATGACCAGCAGGCCATCGACGCGTTTTTGCGCCATCATCGACAGATAGGCCCGCTGTTTCTCAAGATTGTTCCACGCATTGCCCAGAATCAGTGTGTAGCCTTTCTGGAAGCAATTTTTTTCTACCGCTTCAATGATCTCGGCAAAATAGGCCGCTTCGCTGCTGGTCGCCAGCAAACCGATAGACTTGGTGTGGTTAACCTTCAGGCTACGCGCCACCGCGCTAGGAGAGTAGTGTAATTCTTTAATCGCTGCCCACACAGCGTTACGAGTCTCTTCCGCGACAAAACGCGTTTTGTTTATAACGTGTGACACAGTTGTAGTGGAAACGTTTGCTCGTTTCGCTACATCTTTTATTGTTGCCATTCCATTTCACTCCAGACCCTAACTTCAGCTCCTGCAAAATCGCAAGGTAAACGTTTGCCTTTACACACCTTACGCACAACGAAAGTGTTGCGGTACGCCGGAAAAATGACACGGAGCGTCAGGAAGGGGTCAATGGCCAGTACGCAAATAGTGTAAGCGTGGAATTTTGGCCGATCTTGATGAAAAGGGGAAGTAGTAAAAACACTTATCATTATAAATGCCGGGAGATTTTTTCATCACACTGTGTAAAAATGAGTAATATCATTTTTTGTGTGGTAATAAAAAAGGAGAAAACTTGATGAGCACCGACCTTAAATTTTCATTGGTAACAACCATTATCGTTCTTGGTTTGATCGTGGCAGTGGGTTTGACTGCCGCGCTGCACTGATTTCCCCTCGAGGGAGCGCGTTCTCCCTCGCATCTCTCTCCTCTTTGTTAGCAAAATGGCAAAAGTGTTTTCTCTTTTTGTTATTTTCATTCTTTTGTGATTGATGTCATGCTTTCGCCACTTTGATGAACATCGCGTGATGACGCGAAGAGGTGGAGATTAGGCATGAAAATTAACTATCCGTTGCTGGCGCTGGCGATTGGCGCATTTGGTATCGGGACAACGGAGTTCTCGCCAATGGGCCTGTTGCCCGTCATTGCGCGCGGTGTGGATGTCTCGATCCCTGCTGCCGGAATGTTAATCAGTGCCTATGCGGTTGGTGTGATGGTTGGCGCGCCGCTGATGACATTATTACTTTCTCATCGTGCCCGCCGCAGCGCGCTGATTTTCCTGATGGCGATTTTTACCCTTGGTAATGTACTTTCTGCCATTGCCCCGGATTACATGACACTGCTACTTTCACGTATTTTGACCAGTCTGAATCACGGTGCATTTTTTGGCCTGGGGTCAGTTGTGGCCGCAAGCGTTGTGCCAAAACATAAACAGGCCAGCGCAGTTGCGACCATGTTTATGGGCTTAACTTTGGCGAATATCGGCGGTGTTCCGGCGGCGACCTGGCTGGGTGAAACTATTGGCTGGCGAATGTCGTTCCTGGCAACGGCGGGGTTGGGCGTGATTTCGATGATTAGCCTGTACTTCTCTTTACCGAAAGGTGGCGCAGGGGCGCGACCAGAAGTGAAAAAAGAGCTGGCGGTGCTGCTGCGTCCGCAGGTGTTATCGGCTTTACTGACGACGGTGTTGGGGGCTGGCGCAATGTTTACGCTCTACACTTATATTTCTCCGGTGCTGCAAAGTATCACCCACGCGACGCCGGTGTTTGTTACAGCCATGCTGGTGCTGATTGGTGTCGGATTCTCTATCGGTAACTATCTCGGCGGTAAACTGGCAGATCGTTCGGTCAACGGCACGCTGAAGGGATTTTTGTTGCTGCTGATGGTGATTATGCTGGCAATCCCGTTCCTGGCCCGTAATGAGTTCGGTGCGGCAATCAGCATGGTGGTGTGGGGCGCGGCAACCTTTGCGGTCGTACCGCCCTTGCAGATGCGAGTGATGCGAGTCGCCAGCGAAGCGCCGGGTCTGTCATCATCGGTGAATATTGGTGCCTTTAACCTTGGAAATGCATTGGGAGCGGCTGCTGGTGGTGCGGTGATTTCCGGTGGGCTGGGGTACAGTTTTGTGCCGGTGATGGGGGCGATTGTCGCGGGACTGGCATTATTGTTGGTGTTTATGTCAGCCAGAAAACAACCTGAAGCAGTTTGCGTTGCCAACAGCTAATAAAACAAAAACGCAGAAGGATAACCTTCTGCGTTACAGTTTGCAGGCAAAGTGCGATTTATCTTGCCAGATGTGGTGTTAACGCCTCATCCGCGTAGGTCTGATAAGCGCAACGCATCAGGCAATGTTGCATTTGCCATCAGTTATTATGCCGCGAGATTTTTCGCCACGAACTCCCAGTTCACCAGCGCCCAGAAGTGTTCCAGGTAGCCAGGACGCGCATTGCGATAGTCGATGTAGTAAGCGTGTTCCCAGACATCAACGGTCAGCAGCGGGGTCGCATCGGTGGTCAGCGGAGTACCGGCATTAGAAGTAGAAACGATAGCCAGTTTGCCATCGCTGTTTTTCACCAGCCAGGTCCAGCCAGAACCAAAGTTTTTGATCGCAGCATCAGTAAACTGCGCTTTAAAATCGGCAAAGCTACCAAAAGAAGCGGCGATAGCGTCAGCCAGTTCACCAGTCGGTTCGCCACCGGCGTTCGGTGCCAGGCAGTTCCAGTAGAAAGTATGGTTCCAGACCTGAGCAGCGTTGTTGAATACGCCACCTTCAGAGCTACGAATAATCTCTTCCAGTGATTTACCTTCAAACGCAGTACCTTTGATCAGGTTGTTCAGGTTAGTGACATAAGTTTGATGATGTTTGCCGTAGTGATACTCGATAGTTTCCGCAGAAATGTGCGGTGCCAGAGCATCTTTAGCATATGGTAGTGCAGGTAATTCAAATGACATTGCTACTCTCCTTTATTATTAATTGGCATACGTACAATAGCCTTATTGTGCGTGAGGATAGGGTAGCAAAATAAAAGGTGAGACAAAAGATGAACTTACCCTGTTGCTGTAACAACAGGGTAAAGTTTTAGCGAAGTGTTTTTGGGGTCATTACCCGACGAGCACCTACATAGTGGCGCTGCCAGTAATCTTCGCTTAAAGAAGTGATTTTAATTTCCTGTCCACTGCGCGGAGACTGAATAAATTTGCCGTTGCCAACATACACGCCAACGTGATCGGCGGTTCCGCGACCCTGAGTGCGGAAGAAGACCAGGTCGCCATTTTTCAATTCACTGCGATCGATCGGTGCGGCGTCACGCAGGTGATACATTTCGTTAGCTGTACGTGGAATACGGATCTTCACCAGATCTTTATAGGCGTAATAAACCAGCCCGCTACAATCGAAACCGGTACGCGGTGAGCTGCCGCCCCAGCGATATGGCTTGCCAATTTGTTGCATCAGTTTATTCATTGCCACGGTAGTGGCTTTCTGTACTTTGGCTTTATGCGCGTCAGCGAGGGTTCCTGGTGCGGCATTTTTAACTTTCACGCAATGTGTTTTATAACCCTTACGTTTAGTGCACTTTTCCGTAAAGCTGGCTGCCGCTGTTTTATTCACAACTTGTTTGCTGCGGTTTTTGGCGTTTTTAGAAGCGGTAATGGAGGATTTTTTTACGGAAGAAGCAGTTCTACTTTTAGTGGTACTTTTACTGGCGGCTTTTTTCGCTGTTTTCTGGCTGGCTTTATTGGTCTTTTTGGTGGTTGCCGTGCTTTTCTTTTTATCTGCTTTTTTGGTGATGTGAGTAGTAGCAGAACTCTCCCTGGCTTGCTTTGAAGCATGGGCCATAGGTGTTAAAGGCAGGGTGGTAAAAAGTAAAGCACAGAGCGTGATCGAAATACGGTTTATCCGCGCCACTGAGCGTCCCTCTGTTAAGGCAGGTCTATCATGCCTGCGTCTGATTTACAAAACTTGATGATTCTAATGCATAGAAGAAGAGAAAGTTAATAGCTTTTATTGTTAAAAAATATATTTCGTCGGTGAGCGTAAAAAAATGCAGCAGTGAAAGCTGGAAATGGTCATAAATACGCCAGTTTGCAGCGCAACAGCGAAGAAACGAATATTTGAAATGCAACAAATAGAGCAAAGGGATAAAATAGCAAAAGCGTGATGAAAATGTTATTTTCCGTTGCCGCACTGACCCGCTACAATGTCAGATTACTGCCGTAAAGAAGTTTGAGGAAGCAAGACAATGAGCACCACTATCGAAAAAATCCAACGCCAGATTGCTGAAAATCCGATCCTGCTGTACATGAAAGGTTCACCGAAACTGCCAAGCTGCGGTTTTTCTGCCCAGGCAGTTCAGGCGCTTGCCGCATGTGGCGAACGTTTTGCCTACGTTGATATCCTGCAGAATCCGGACATTCGCGCGGAACTGCCGAAATACGCTAACTGGCCGACTTTCCCACAGTTGTGGGTGGACGGCGAGCTAGTAGGTGGCTGTGATATCGTGATCGAAATGTATCAGCGTGGCGAACTGCAGCAGCTAATCAAAGAAACCGCCGCTAAATACAAGTCTGAAGAGCCGGACGCGGAATAATCCGTCCCGCAATACTGACGGAGGCTAACGGGCATCCGTCAGTGTTTTTTATCCCCAATCCAGCCCTTGTGGCGAACTGGAAAATCCCGCCTCACGCAGCAGCGTAAACATCGGCGTTTGCCGTACCGGTTGATCATTCACTTCTGTCAATGTAAAGCGTAGCCGTGGTTCGCGGCGTAGTGCGGTTGCCAGTGCGTGGAATACTTCTGGGGGGAGCAGTTCATCTTTTTCTTACCATACCAGCATCTTCTTGCCGCCTTGTGCCAGGTAGAGCAACAATTTTCCGCCAGCAATGACTACCAGCGCCCCCGCCCACGGTTCATGCACTCGTCGCCCATAAGGGGAGTGTAAAATAATACGCCAGTCGCCAATTTCATCGTGACAGCGTTCGAGAACCAGGTGGCGACTTCCCGGAACAACAATTAACGCTATTCCCCGTGAATATCATGCATGATTCGTGGAATAGCCTCACTATAGATGCCTGAGTCATTACATGTCATCAGGCATCGACTCGATTACACCTCTTCAGCGGCAGGGAGCGGCCAGCCGCCCAGTCGTTTCCAGCGGTTGACGATTTCACAAAACAGCACGGCGGTGCGTTCAGTGTCGTACAGCGCGGAATGCGCCTGGGTGCTGTCAAAATCCATGCCAGCGGTCTGGCAGGCTTTTGATAATACGGTTTGTCCGAGAGCCAGCCCGGCCAGTGCCGCGGTGTCGAAAGTGACAAAAGGGTGGAACGGGTTACGTTTCAGTGAGGCGCGTTCTGCGGCAGCCATCATAAAACTGTGGTCGAAATTGGCATTGTGCGCCACCATAATGGCGCGGTTACAGCCGCTCGCTTTAATGCCTTTACGGACAACTTTGAAAATCTCATGCAACGCCTCATATTCGCTGACTGCACCGCGATCGGGATCGTTCGGGTCAATACCATTGAAGGCGAGGGCTTCTGGTTGCAAATTAGCGCCGACAAACGGCTCGACGTGAAAATGTAATGTGGTGTCCGGCATCAGCCAGCCTTGTTCATCCATTTTCAGGGTGATGGCGGCGATCTCAAGCAGTGCATCGGTTTTGGCGTTAAATCCGGCAGTTTCGACATCGATCACAACAGGATAAAAACCACGAAAACGGTCGCACAGACCGGTAAGTTGAGCGTTATCGGACATCTGATTCTCTTAATACGGAAAAATTGCAGCGTGCATTATGACAAATATTACCCGCTGATGCAGTAAAGATGCGGGCGCGATGAGTTCACGCCCGGCAGGAGATTAGTTGCCCAGACCGCGACCGGCGTCTTTCTCTTCAATCAATTCAATTTTGTAACCGTCTGGATCTTCCACAAAAGCGATAACCGTAGTACCGCCTTTTACCGGACCCGCTTCACGGGTAACGTTACCGCCGTTCTGACGGATTTTTTCGCAAGCTTCTGCGGCGTTATCGACGCTAAGGGCGATGTGACCATAAGCGGTGCCAAGTTCGTATTTATCCACGCCCCAGTTATAGGTCAGTTCAATTACCGCTTCTTCTGTTTCCGGGCCGTAGCCAACAAACGCCAGCGAGTATTTGTATTCCGGATTTTCGCTGGTACGCAGCAGTTTCATGCCCAGCACGTTGGTATAAAAATCGATGGAGCGTTGCAGATCGCCAACGCGCAGCATGGTGTGAAGAAGACGCATCTTTATATCCTCAAAATGGCTAACAGATTCAAAATGTTGTTTTAGTATAGCGGCGGTTTTGCGCCGCTCGCAATGTTGGATTACAGCGTAGGGTAGTCGGTATAACCTTCCGCACCGCCGCCGTAAAAACTTTCGGCACGCTGTGGGTTAAGCTCAGCTTTGCGCTGCAATCGAGCGACCAGATCCGGGTTTGCAATCCAGTCACGACCAAACGCCACCGCATCAATTAACCCTTTGCCGATCAGCGTTTCTGCTTTTTCTACCGTATATGCACCAGCCCCGATAATCGGGCCGTGGAAACGGGCGCGTACTTTTTCGCGGAACGCCTCGGTATATGGTTTGCCGCCTGCCCAGTCTGGTTCGGACATATGCAGATAAGCAATGCCGCGTTTACCCAGTTGTTCAATCAGATACAGCGCATCGGCTTCTTCATTCGGGCCGTTATCGGTGTTCTGGAAAGTACCAATTGGCGAAACGCGAATACCAATGCGATCGGCACCCCATTCTTTAATCCCGGCATCAACAACTTCCAGCACCAGACGAGCGCGATTTTCCACGCTGCCGCCGTACTGATCGGTACGATGGTTGGAGGATGGAGAGAGGAACTGATGCAGTAAATAACCGTGAGCGGAGTGGAGTTCCACCAGATCAAAACCGGCTTCACGGGCGTTGGCGATAGCCTGGCGGAAATCGTTGACAATACCCGGGATTTCTTCCAGCTCCAGCGCACGCGGCATGGTGGTTTCGACGCGGATCGCCTGACCATTTTCATCGCGCAGAGAAGTTCGTGTACCCGCACTAAGTGCAGAAGGCGCTACCGGTGCCTGGCCACCAGGTTGCAGGCTGGCGTGAGAAATGCGCCCCGTGTGCCAAAGTTGCACGGCGATATGACCATTTTCAGCATGAACACCGGCGGTAATTTTTTTCCACGCGGCGATTTGCTCCGGACTATGAATGCCTGGCGCGCCCGCATACCCTTTTGCCTGGGCGGAAACCTGGGTGGCTTCGCTAATGATCAAACCTGCACTGGCGCGTTGGCGATAATATTCCGCCATCAACGGAGTAGGGATATCACCCGGTTCAATGCTACGCAGGCGCGTCAGAGGAGCCATAAAGATACGGTTTGCCGCCGTGATTGCGCCCACTTTCAGTGGGGAATACAGTTTTTCAGATGACATAAAGACTCCCGGTCGTCTGGTGATAAAATAAAAAATGCCTGCTAAACGGCAGGCGTCGCAATAATGGTTTTGACATGTGTTAGCGCGTTTTCCAGAGGCCCGGAGCTGCGCGAAATTTTGGCTTGCAGATTGGCCCCCAACCACAGCGCATAGAGAACTTGCGCCTGTTGCAGCGGATCTCCGCAAAAGGTTAAACAGTGGCTATCGCGGCCATTTTCCAGCGCCTGGGCGAGCAGAGCGATTACCTGGCGCGCACCTTTATCCATCGCGCTGCGCATATCTTCTGACAGGTCGCACACTTCAGCAGAAAGTTTTACTGTCAGACAACCGCTGATCGTCCCATGCTGGCAGAACTGGTTCAGCGTTTGCTGGTAATAGGCCAGAATACGGTCGCGGTAATTTCCCTCGCCAGATTGCAGCAACTCCGTCAGTCGTTGGTGGTATGCCGCGTAATGGCGTTCAAGCATGGCAACACCAAACGCCTCTTTAGAACGAAAGTAGTGGTAGAAAGACCCTTTTGGCACTTCGGCGGTCTTCAGTAATTCGCTTAACCCCATTCCGGTAAACCCACGCTGCAGGCAGAGTTGCTCTCCGGTTGCCAGGAGGTGTTCGCGAGTATCGTGTTCAGGATGTTTGTTCATGCGCTTGAGTGTAGTAGACCGGTCGGTCTAGTGCAAGCAAAGTTGCTACTTTGGGCATTAACAGCTTCAATAGTGGTAATAATCTTATATAAGGAGGGCGAGGTGGCGGAGCAATTAGAGTTCTTTCCCGTCCAGAGCCCATGCCGGGGAATTTGCCAGTCTGACGAACGCGGATTTTGCCGTGGCTGTTTTCGTAGCCGGGATGAGCGTTTTAACTGGAATAAAATGAGTGATGGTGAAAAACAGGAGGTTCTGCGACTTTGCCGACAACGACTTATGCGTAAATTACGCGCGAACAGGCCAACGTCATCAGACGAACCAGAGCAACCATCACTCTTTTGAGAGCAATCTTGCGTATACTCCTCTCATATCTGATAAGAGGAAGCGATTATGGTTCAGCGTATTACTATTGCGCCGCAAGGCCCGGAGTTTTCCCGTTTTGTGATGGGCTACTGGCGACTGATGGACTGGAATATGTCCGCACGCCAGTTAGTTAGTTTTATTGAAGAGCATCTGGATCTCGGTGTGACCACCGTGGATCACGCTGATATTTATGGCGGCTATCAGTGCGAAGCGGCATTTGGCGAGGCGCTGAAACTGGCACCGCATTTGCGTGAACGGATGGAAATTGTCAGCAAATGCGGCATCGCGACGACTGCGCGTGAAGAAAACGTTATTGGTCATTACATCACCGATCGCGACCATATTATTAAAAGTGCCGAACAGTCGCTAATTAATCTCGCGACCGATCATCTGGATTTACTGTTAATCCACCGTCCCGACCCGTTAATGGATGCCGATGAAGTGGCGGATGCGTTTAAACATTTGCATCAGAGCGGCAAAGTGCGCCATTTTGGCGTATCGAACTTCACGCCTGCGCAATTTGCCCTGCTGCAATCGCGTTTGCCATTTACTCTTGCCACTAATCAGGTGGAAATTTCTCCGGTGCATCAGCCGTTGTTGCTGGATGGTACGCTCGATCAACTACAACAACTGCGTATTCGCCCGATGGCCTGGTCTTGTCTTGGCGGTGGCCGTTTATTTAATGATGATTATTTCAGGCCGCTACGTGATGAACTTGCTGTGGTGGCGGAAGAATTAAACGCGGGTTCTATCGAGCAGGTGGTTTATGCCTGGATATTGCGTCTGCCATCGCAGCCGCTGCCGATTATTGGCTCCGGTAAAATTGAGCGTGTGCGTGCCGCCGTTGAAGCGGAATCCCTGAAAATGACACGCCAGCAGTGGTTCCGTATCCGTAAAGCGGCATTAGGTTACGACGTCCCGTAAGCACTTTCGGAATCGCCTCCGTTCAAATATGTGTCACTGGTTTACACTTATTCAGGTATGCACATTGAGCGGAGGTCTTATGAAACGTTTTAGTCTGGCTATTCTGACGCTGGTTGTTGCGACCGGCGCGCAAGCCGCCAGTGAAAAAGTCGAGATGAACCTCGTCACATCACAGGGGATTGGGCAGTCAATTGGCAGCATAACGATTACTGAAACCGATAAAGGTCTGGAATTTTCGCCCGATCTGAAAGCATTACCGCCCGGTGAGCATGGCTTCCATGTTCATGCCAAAGGAAGCTGCCAGCCAGCAACGAAAGATGGCAAAGCTACTGCGGCGCAATCTGCAGGCGGACATCTTGATCCCAAAAATACCGGTAAACATGAAGGGCCAGAAGGTGCAGGGCATTTAGGCGATCTGCCTGCGCTGGTGGTCAACAATGACGGTAAAGCAACCGATGCCGTCATTGCGCCTCGTCTGAAATCACTCGACGAAGTTAAAGACAAGGCGCTGATGATCCACGTTGGCGGCGATAATATGTCCGATCAACCAAAACCGCTGGGCGGCGGCGGTGAACGCTATGCCTGTGGTGTTATTAATTAAGAGACTAGCGTACCCTGTGGTGGTGCCTGCTCAAGTTGCGAAAGCGAGCAGTACAGTCGCCAGACAATCGCCGCCAGCTCACGGGCAGCGGGTTGATGATGGCGGGCAAGGCTGTCGCAGATTCGCTGTAACTCTTCAAGTGTGGCCGCCAGTGATTTTTGCTGAACGCCACGCTCGCTCATCACTCCTCGCAACAATGAAATACAGTTATCTCGCACCTGCGATAAAGGATCGGAACGTGATTCCCAGTCGCGCAATTGCCAGACAACATGTGAACAGTTCAGCAGCACCACGCCCCAGCGTAATAACCAACGGCGAGCCAGCGCGTCCTGGCTGTTACTCAACTGGCTGACGTGATGATAAGTGAGCGATTCAAATTCGCTTTCACTCAGGGTTGGGTGACGGCTAAGTTGATCGACAAAATCCCGTCGCAGTGCGCGAATATGACGGCGGCTTTTGCGGGCATCGGACCCCGGTCGCAAAATGGCGAATGCTAACCATGCCAGCGCCACGCCAACGATTTTTGCCAGGTTATCGTTAAGAAAATCAGCAAAATCATACACCGGAGGATTAGTGACAGCGATAAACGATCCCATAAATACAATCAGTTGTCCCCACAGCGCGGCCAGTTTTGGCATCTGCAACTTGAGAAGCTGCATTGTCGCCAGTAGCGGGAAGAGAAACAGCAAAAATTGCCACAGATCGCTAATCTGAACCATCAGGCCAAACTTAACCACAAAACTGAATAGCGAAAGTAATACCAGCGTGCGCATCAGTAGCGACAACGACTTAAACGGTGCCGCGACTGCGGAGTAAAGTACGCAACTAATTGCTGCCAGCGTTAATGCATTGGCACCAGCATCCCATTGCGAGGCAATACTCCATGCGCCAATCATCATCAATGTACAAAATGTACGCAGTCCGCTCCACATAGCTTCGGCATTATCGGTATGACGTGCCAGACCAGATGCGCGAGGGAGCCTGGTATGATCATCTGAGCTGTTTTCCAGGCGATGCAATTCCTGACTACTTTGCAGATAAAGGTGGCAAAAATAACGTAATCGGTGCCAGAAGGCGACGTGCCGGTAGTCGGCTAAGTTGGTTGGGCGTAGCGGGGCAATAATGCGCGCAACGGTGTAAAAATTTGTTTGCGAGTTGGCGAGCACCGTCAGTAACTGTTCGATAATTTCCCGTGTGGCACCGGGCGGTGAGGGCCAGTTGAGCAACATACGTCGCAGGCTGGAGATGACGCTGGTCATACGTAATTGCTGGTGGAGTAGTGCATTCAGGCGTGCATTTTGCTGGCGGAAACGATAGTGGCTCCAGAACGCCTGAATACGCAGCAAATTCATGGTCAGTATTTGCCCAATTACCGATTCATGTGCTGTGCGAATGGCATCGGTCGTTTCGGGCTGCCAAAGCAAACTGGCATGCTCCAGTAAACGAGCATGCATGTTTTTCAGTGCGGTTAAAAGAGCGGTGGCATCAGAACTGCTCGGCAGGATCATCATCATCATGCCGCCGCAAAGAATACCGACAATCACTTCACAAACACGTGCCTGAGCGATATCCCATAGCTGGCTGGCTTCAGTAATATTGACCATCGGAAAGGCGATAATGGCCGCAGTATAGCCCGCCAGTTGAAATGCATAGGCCACGTTA
The DNA here is from genome assembly GCF_002965345.1 of Escherichia sp. MOD1-EC5950. Taxonomy (NCBI): domain Bacteria; kingdom Pseudomonadati; phylum Pseudomonadota; class Gammaproteobacteria; order Enterobacterales; family Enterobacteriaceae; genus Escherichia; species Escherichia sp. MOD1-EC5950. Next base: position 110,651 of record NZ_PTSR01000002.1, on the reverse strand, counting down.
TTCGTGAAATGCGCGCAGGCCCAGGTACAAAAGCCAAGCCACGCAGACATGCTCAACAGAAAAAACCACGGCTCGTTGAGAGTATGTCCGGCAAGAATCAGTGCCGCGATAGCTCCGAGCAAACTGCCAGCAATACGTCCCATGCTTTTGCTGATGACACCGCCAACGGTGGGGAAGCTGACCACCGCCGCCGAGGTCATTGCCCAGTAAGGTTCATCAAGATTTAAATAATAGGCAACCGTCAGCGCCAGACACATGGCAATGGTGTTGCGTAACGCATAACGCCATTGCGCCAGCGTGGCTCTGAACCAGGGGAAATTGTGCAGCGACCATGGCGGTACGTTCATTACGGGCCTACAGCGATACTACAGGTGGTGCCGGATACCAGCGTGACATCGCCGAGGACGTTATCGAGAGCAAAACGAACAGGAACACGTTGGGCGAGACGAACCCAGGGAACGTTAGGTTTAACGTCGGGAATCAGGCTGGAATCATTTTCCACACTCTGATCATAAATCGCCCGACCAATACTGGAAACGTGACCCTGTAACGTTTTATTGTCGCTGTAGAGTGTAATTTGTGCTGGCGCACCGCCCCGGATATGGCGCAATTTGGTTTCTTCAAAATAACCAATGGCGTAAAACGAGTGGCTGTCCACCAGAGCAAACAGTGGTTTTCCGGTGTCGGCGTAGTCACCGATGCGGGTGGTGAGATTAGTGACCCATCCACTCACCGGGGCGCGAATTTCCGTTTGCGCCAGTTGCCATTGTGCCTGTTTCAGCGTTGCTTGTGCGGCATCGACACTTGCCTGCATCGCTTTAACATTGAGGTTAGCGGTATCCAGCTCTTCGGCAGAGATAAAGTTTTGTGAGAGATGGCGGCGACGGTTAGCTTCATTATTGGCTTTGGCGAGGTCAGATTGCGCTTTTGCCAACTGAGCCTGGGCATTAAGCACAGCAATCTGAAAGGGCGTTTTATCGATAGAGAACAGAATATCACCCGCGTTAACCAACTGGTTGTCTTTTATATTCAGCTCAACAATACGTCCAGACACCTGTGGCGTGATAGAAACCTGTTCTGCGCGTATTTTTCCGTCGCGTGTCCAGGGGGACTGCATGTAGTAGTTCCATAGCCACCATCCGGCAAGAACTGCAAAAACCGCTACAATAATTGTTGAGAAATATTTAATGGTTTTAATTGACATAGTTACCACGCAATCAGTATTGCCAGGGCAAAGCAAACGCAAATCGCAAACAGCGACAAATCCATTAACAAGGGATGCCAGATGTCTCCGGCGTAGATTTTGTCGCGAAGCAGGCGGTGTATAACGAGCCAGATGACAAATCCAAGCGCGAACGCTTTGAAAAACGGAGGAAAGTAGATGGATGCACCGAACACCAGATCTTGTAAGGGTAATCCTGTTGCACTATGCATAAACTTCACAAAATAGATTCCTTTACGGCTGAATATATTGCTTTAGATTAATAAATATTCTTTATGTGCGAGAAAGTTACTCGCTATTTCTGAAAAGCATGTCTGATGGTAAGCAAATGCAGCAATACATTTGTTTTAGCAATACAATTGCTGCACACTATTCTAAAAGCTGTATAATATCTTAGCAAGCTAATTATAAGGAGATGAAATTGGAATCGCCACTAGGTTCTGATCTGGCACGGTTGGTGCGCATATGGCGTGCTCTGATAGACCATCGCCTGAAACCGCTGGAGTTAACGCAAACCCATTGGGTAACGTTGCACAATATCCATCAGTTACCTCCAGACCAGTCGCAAATTCAACTGGCAAAAGCGATCGGCATTGAGCAGCCTTCACTGGTTCGTACGTTGGACCAACTGGAAGAAAAAGGGTTAATTTCGCGTCAAACTTGTGCCAGTGATCGTCGGGCCAAACGCATTAAACTGACGGAAAAGGCGGAGCCGCTGATTAGCGAAATGGAAGCTGTGATTAACAAAACCCGGGCGGAAATTTTGCATGGGATTTCCGCAGAGGAGCTGGAACAATTGATTAAGCTCATTGTAAAAATTGAGCATAACATCATAGAGTTACAGGCCAAAGGGTGAAATGAAGGAGGCGTGTGGCCAGTTACCTGACCACACGTTAACGTGTTTAGCGCGGGGAAACAGTCACCTGGCTGCCGTTGCTGGCCAGAATGACACGTTGTCCCGGAGAGAAGTGGGTATTGCCCTGTTTCTGTACCACCATGATGGTGTTGCCATCATCTTTACGAATTTCCAACTCCACACCCTGGGTTTTGTTTATTGCGCTCTGCACGCCCTGACCGGCTACACCGCCTGCGATAGCACCTGCCGCGGTAGCCAGAGAACGCCCGGTTCCGCCGCCAACGGTATTTCCAAGGAAGCCACCGAGAACCGCACCGCCAATTGCGCCGATAACGTTGGAATCATCACCACCCTGAATTTGTACCTGTCGTACATTAACGATTGTGCCATAGCTGACATTCTGCACTTGCTTCGCTTCAGAGGCGGTATAGACATCACCAGAAAGGGTATCGTTGTTGACACAACCGACAAGAGACAGACCGACCATTGATACAACCAGTACGCGCTTAATCATTGAAAAATCTCCTGATTACCATGAAACGCCTCACAAGCATCCCTCATGGCCAAAGTAAATGGCATTGGTATAACTATGATTACATGTTCCACTAAAACATGATGGAATCATAATTAGAATACGGTTAACCAAGTATAAACAAAACATTCATAGTAGTTATTGATATAAATATAATGTTTTCCTACCAACGGTAAAAATCGGCACTCATGCATGGAATTCGCGAGAGGTTTGTGTTTGAGTGGAGCGCAAACGTCAGGTTGAAAAAGGATGAACTATGAAATCAGGCCGCTTTATTGGCGTAATGTCAGGCACTAGTCTGGATGGTGTCGATGTTGTGCTGGCGACAATCGATGAACACAGGGTGGCGCAGTTGGCAAGTTTGAGTTGGCCGATCCCTCCATCACTTAAACAAGCGGTGCTGGATATTTGCCAGGGACAGCAGCTTACACTTTCGCAGTTTGGTCAACTGGATACTCAACTTGGTCGCCTGTTTGCCGATGCCGTTAACGCATTGCTCAAAGAAGAAAATTTGCAGCCGAAAGATATCGTTGCTATTGGTTGTCACGGTCAGACTGTATGGCACGAACCTACGGGCGTCGCGCCGCATACTCTACAGATTGGGGATAACAACCAAATTGTGGCGCGCACTGGAATTACTGTCGTCGGGGATTTTCGCCGTCGCGATATCGCCCTGGGTGGACAGGGCGCACCGCTGGTGCCAGCGTTTCATCATGCATTGCTGGCTCATCCTACTGAGCGGCGTATGGTGCTCAACATTGGTGGTATTGCCAATTTGTCACTGCTCATTCCTGGGCAACCGGTGGGTGGCTACGATACCGGACCGGGTAACATGCTGATGGATGCGTGGATCTGGCGTCAGGCGGGTAAACCTTACGATAAAGACGCTGAGTGGGCACGCGCGGGCAAGGTCATTCTCCCTCTGCTGCAAAATATGCTTAGTGATGCGTATTTTTCCCAGCCTGCGCCAAAAAGCACCGGGCGTGAATACTTTAACTACGGTTGGCTGGAACGTCACCTGTGTCAATTCCCGGGCGTTGATGCGCGCGATGTCCAGGCGACGCTGGTGGAACTGACAGCAGTGACCATTTCTGAACAGGTGTTATTGAGTGGTGGTTGTGATCGTTTGATGGTATGTGGTGGCGGAAGCCGTAATCCATTAGTGATGACGCGACTTGCTGCCTTGTTGCCAGGAACGGAAGTGACCACCACTGATGCTGTCGGCATTAGCGGTGATGACATGGAAGCATTGGCCTTCGCCTGGCTTGCCTGGCGGACGCTGGCGGGGCTGCCTGGCAATCTGCCCTCGGTCACTGGCGCAAGCGAGGCGACGGTATTGGGCGCAATTTTTCCCGCAAACCCGCGATATCAGAGTTAACTGAATTTTTCCTACTGCGTCTGCCGTTACACTTGGATGTTGAGGAGAGCGTTTTGCTCTCCGGACCAGGAAAGTCTTCGGGATATGTTTATGAAAAAACTGTTACTGATCTGTTTACCGGTGCTTCTCACCGGCTGTAGCGCGTTCAATCAACTGGTTGAGCGCATGCAAACCGATACGCTGGAATACCAGTGTGATGAAAAACCGTTGACGGTAAAACTGAATAATCCGCGTCAGGAAGTCAGTTTTGTCTACGACAATCAATTACTGCACCTTAAACAGGGCATTTCAGCATCAGGCGCGCGTTATACCGACGGTATCTACGTTTTCTGGTCGAAAGGCAATGAGGCGACGGTCTATAAGCGTGACCGCATTGTCTTGAATAACTGTCAGTTACAAAATCCACAGCGTTGAGATTTTTCCAGGGGCGGCGCACAATAGCGTCACCCACTGACAATCCGTAAAGAAAACCATGTCTGATAACGACGAATTGCAGCAAATCGCGCATCTGCGGCGTGAATACACCAAAGGCGGTTTACGCCGCCGCGATCTTCCCGCCGATCCATTAACCCTTTTCGAACGCTGGCTCTCCCAGGCGTGTGAAGCTAAGTTGGCTGATCCTACAGCGATGGTCGTCGCGACCGTTGATGAACATGGTCAGCCTTATCAGCGCATCGTTTTACTCAAACATTACGACGAAAAAGGTATGGTGTTTTACACTAACCTTGGCAGTCGAAAAGCGCATCAAATCGAACAAAATCCGCGCGTTAGCCTGCTTTTCCCCTGGCATACTCTTGAGCGCCAGGTGATGGTTATCGGTAAAGCGGAACGTCTTTCGACTCTCGAAGTGATGAAATATTTTCATAGCCGTCCCCGTGACAGCCAGATTGGCGCGTGGGTATCGAAGCAGTCCAGCCGTATTTCCGCGCGCGGGATCCTTGAGAGTAAATTCCTTGAGCTGAAGCAGAAGTTTCAGCAGGGTGAAGTCCCTTTACCGAGTTTCTGGGGCGGTTTCCGCGTCAGTCTTGAGCAGGTTGAGTTCTGGCAGGGTGGTGAGCATCGTCTGCATGACCGCTTTTTGTACCAGCGTGAAAATGAGGCGTGGAAAATCGATCGTCTCGCACCCTGAAAAGATGCAAAAATCTTGCTTTAATCGCTGGCACTCCTGATTCCGGCACTTTATTCTATGTCTCTTTCGCATCTGGCGAAAAGTCGTGTACCGGCAAAGGTGCAGTCGTTATATACATGGAGATTTTGATGGCAAGCAGTAACTTGATTAAACAATTGCAAGAGCGGGGGCTGGTGGCCCAGGTGACGGACGAAGAAGCGTTAGCAGAGCGACTGGCGCAAGGCCCGATCGCGCTCTATTGCGGCTTCGATCCTACCGCTGACAGCTTGCATTTGGGGCATCTTGTTCCATTGTTATGCCTGAAACGCTTCCAGCAAGCGGGCCACAAGCCGGTTGCGCTGGTAGGCGGCGCGACGGGTCTGATTGGCGACCCGAGCTTCAAAGCTGCCGAGCGTAAGCTGAACACCGAAGAAACTGTTCAGGAGTGGGTGGACAAAATCCGCAAGCAGGTTGCCCCGTTCCTCGATTTCGACTGTGGAGAAAATTCTGCTATCGCCGCGAACAACTATGACTGGTTCGGCAATATGAACGTGCTGACCTTCCTGCGCGATATCGGTAAGCACTTCTCCGTTAACCAGATGATCAACAAAGAAGCGGTTAAGCAGCGTCTCAACCGTGAAGATCAAGGTATTTCGTTCACCGAGTTTTCTTATAACCTGTTGCAGGGCTATGACTTCGCCTGCCTGAATAAACAGTATGGTGTGACGTTGCAGATTGGCGGTTCTGACCAGTGGGGGAACATCACCTCTGGTATCGATCTGACTCGCCGTCTGCATCAGAATCAGGTGTTTGGCCTGACCGTTCCTTTGATCACCAAGGCTGACGGCACTAAGTTTGGTAAAACTGAAGGCGGAGCCGTATGGCTGGATCCGAAGAAAACCAGTCCGTACAAGTTCTACCAGTTCTGGATCAATACCGCTGATGCCGACGTTTACCGCTTCCTGAAGTTCTTCACCTTCATGAGCATTGAAGAGATCAATGCCCTCGAAGAGGAAGATAAGAACAGTGGTAAAGCACCACGCGCCCAGTATGTACTGGCGGAGCAGGTGACGCGTCTGGTTCACGGTGAAGAGGGTTTGCAAGCCGCGAAACGTATTACCGAATGCCTGTTCAGCGGTTCTTTGAGTGCGCTTAGTGAAGCGGACTTCGAACAGCTAGCGCAGGACGGCGTACCGATGGTTGAGATGGAAAAAGGCGCTGATCTGATGCAGGCACTGGTCGATTCTGAGCTTCAACCGTCCCGTGGTCAGGCGCGTAAAACTATCGCGTCCAATGCCATCACCATTAACGGTGAAAAACAGTCCGATCCTGAATACTTCTTTAAAGAAGAAGATCGTCTGTTTGGTCGTTATACCTTACTGCGTCGTGGCAAAAAGAATTACTGTCTGATTTGCTGGAAATAATGCACTAAGTGGAAAAGGGGAGTGAGAAATCACTCCCCTGGTTTTTATACAGGGAACACGATGAAAAATATTCTCGCTATCCAGTCTCACGTTGTCTATGGTCATGCGGGTAACAGTGCGGCAGAGTTTCCGATGCGCCGCCTGGGCGCGAATGTCTGGCCGTTGAATACCGTTCAATTTTCTAATCACACCCAATACGGCAAATGGACTGGCTGCGTAATGCCGCCCAGCCATTTAACCGAAATTGTTCAGGGCATTGCCGCCATCGATAAATTACATACCTGTGATGCTGTACTCAGTGGTTATCTGGGGTCGGCGGAACAGGGGGAACATATCCTCGGTATTGTCCGTCAGGTGAAAGCGGCGAATCCACAGGCGAAATATTTTTGCGATCCGGTAATGGGGCATCCTGAAAAAGGTTGCATCGTCGCGCCGGGTGTGGCGGAGTTTCATGTGCGTCACGGTCTGCCTGCCAGCGATATCATCGCGCCGAATCTGGTGGAGCTGGAAATCCTCTGTGAGCATCCGGTACATACCGTCGAAGAAGCCGTTAAAGCTGCGCGCGAACTCATTACGCAAGGGCCACAAATTGTGTTGGTTAAACACCTGGCGCGTGCGGGTTACAGCCGCGATCGTTTTGAAATGCTGCTGGTTACTGCCGATGAAGCCTGGCATATCAGCCGTCCGCTGGTAGATTTTGGTATGCGTCAGCCGGTCGGTGTTGGTGATGTGACGAGCGGTTTACTGTTGGTGAAACTGTTGCAGGGCGCAACGTTGCAACAGGCGCTGGAACATGTGACTGCCGCAGTATACGAAATTATGGTGACCACCAAAGCAATGCAGGAATATGAGCTGCAGGTGGTTGCAGCACAAGATCGTATAGCCAAACCGGAACATTATTTCAGCGCAACGAAACTCTGAAATACCTCTTTTCGGCCCACAGTTTCCTGTGGGCCGATGACTATTACTGCAATCCTTCCGCCGTCAACGCAGCTTTCACCGCCGGACGTTCAGCCATACGTTGCATAAATGCCGCAATGTGCTCTAAACCCTCCAGATTCAGTTTCACCGCGTATGCCCAGCGCAGAACCGTAAACAGGTAGGCATCAGCAATAGTAAAACGTTGCCCACAGATCCAGTGCTCATCTTTCAGCGCGTCGTTAACATACTGCAGTTTTTTCTCCAGTTGTGCGCGCGCAATCGGTTTGAACTCTTCTGGTGTAGCCGGGTGAAACAGCGGGGTAAAGCCTTTATGTAGTTCGGTGGCAATATAGTTCAGCCATTCGATGGTTTTATAGCGCGAAATACTATTTACCGGAGCCAGTAATTGACGGTCGGGTACGCTATCGGCAAGGTATTGCATAATCGCCACGCCTTCTGTCAGTAGCGTGGCATCATCGAGCAGTAACGCAGGAACCTGTCCCTTAGGGTTAATGGCAAAGTAATCATCACCATTTTCGAGGCGTTTTTTCATCAAATCCACACTGACGAGCGTAAAATCCTTTCCGCTCTCACGCAGGGTGATATGGGAAGCAAGAGAGCAGGCACCCGGTTTATAGAACAGTTTCATCGGTAACTCCTTTTGGCTGTGGTTTAAAGAATGGTAGTGCGTTGTTGAATAAAAAAAAAGCCGCTAACGAAAAGTTAGCGGCTTGTAAAAGAGTTTCCCTGAAATTTATGCTACGGCAGCTTTCGCTGCTTTGTCTGCAGCATCGTCCTGAGTCATGCGATGCAGTTTCGGTGCGGTCAGCAGCATCAGCACTGCGATAACGGCAGTGGCGACACCAATCTGCAAGAACACGCGGCCATACACATCCAGCGACATCAGCGGATCGGTTACGTTATCCGGAACAGCCATCATGCCCGCAACATAACCACCAATCAGGTTTGCACCGGCAGTGGTCAGGAACCAGCTACCCATAATGAAGCCCATCAGACGCTGAGGAACGAGCTGAGCAACCATTGCCAGACCCAGACCGGAGATCATCAGTTCACCGATACTCTGCAGGCCATAGCTTGCTACCAGCCAGCCTACAGAAACGATACCGGCGTCAGATGCGAATTTCGCGCCCACTGGCAGGATCAGGAATGCGCCGGAACACATCACCATACCGATTGCAAATTTGGTCGGCATCGGCAGAGTGTCGCCCATCTTGTTATAGATAGCGGCCAGAATCGGGCTACCAATGATGATCCAGAATGGGTTCAGCGCCTGATACTGTTCAGGTTCAACCGCCATCCCCAGAATGGAGTGTTCAACGTTACGAATCGCAAAGAAGTTCAGCGACGTCGGCATCTGGCTGTACAGCACGAAGAAGATGATTGCTTCAAGCATCAGAATGAAGGCAACGATCATTTTACGACGCGCAGCACCTTTCATGGCGAACGCTTCTTTACCGAAGATAACAACGATACCGAAGGCAACAACGCCCAGCGCCATACGCGCAACTTCCTGGTTGTGCAGCAGCCAGGTTGCAACCGCGATCAGTGCCACAACGCCAATAATGGTCAGCAGCAGGTTACGGTAGTTGACTGGTTCAAAGTCAGGTTTCGAACCGTACTGTTTAACCCAGCGCTGGCAGAAGGCAAAGTTAACAATGGTGATCAACAGACCGACTACGCTAAGCGCAAACGCGACGCTCCAGCCGTATTTAACCGCCAGCCACGGGGTTGCAATCATAGAGAAGAAAGAACCGATGTTGACGGACATGTAGTACATGGTAAATGCACCGTCCAGACGCGGGTCGTTTTTCTCATAGCAAGTCGAGAGCAGCGAAGACGGGTTGGCTTTAAACAGGCCGTTACCGACAGCAATTGCCGCCATACCCATATAGACGATACCTGCGTCGTGACCAGACCACGCAACCAGCGCATAGCCAATCGCCAGCACGATAGCGCCAAGCATAATGACGCGTTTAGTACCCAGTACCTTGTCACCTAACCAGCCGCCGATAGCGACCAGACCATAAACCAGGGCACTAAAGGAAGAGAAAAGTGTGATTGAATCCGCTTCAGACATACCCAGTTGTTTAACCAGGTAGACAGCCATAATTCCTTGTAGGCCGTAATAACCAAAACGTTCCCATAACTCAATCGAGAAGATGAGATAGAACGCCTTCGGTTGTTTGAAAGCGTTCAAACTAACGCTTTCTGTTGGTTTTTGGTTTGCAGTGGACACTTTTACCTCTTTTTTTACATCCCATATTAACGGGGGTGCATTCTCGCGTGATGTCTAAAAAACATACGCGCAATTGTTATAGTGGGAGGGGAAACGGCAGGTAATGTTCACTATCTTGCACTTTCAGACAAGTCCTTTGTAATAATCTGTTACATATAACTGGCCTGGAGAATTCATCGGTTTTGGGAAATGTTATCCAGCGTTAAATTTTTCAAAAAACGTAACGGCAGATTTTTTCACTACTGGAGCCGGGTAATAATTCCTCTTTGGCGATATGTTCTGCTATAAGGTGTTTCATGTAGTGGGATAGTCCATTATCTGAAAAATAGCCAGTGTAATGTTTTGTAGGTTTCAGGTCGGATTGAATCAATGCTTTGTCAAATTTAACTTTTGAGGTGCATTATTTTTACATTTGTGTATCAGTGTGATTTCGATCACAAATGAATAGAAAATTTCGCTATTAAAAAAACAATTAACCTGCATTTTTGGTTATTCACAAACGGATTGCCTAATGATGCCGCAGCGAGGCGGCATCATTAACGTTAGAAAGTTGTTTTTGAAGAGGATGAGTAGCGGTAATGGATGAGGAAACAGCAGTACCTGTTTGTGTCAGATGTCAACTTTCTCTTTGTATTCACAAAGATCTTCAATAATGCAGGAGCCACAGCGCGGTTTGCGGGCAATGCAGGTATAACGCCCGTGAAGGATTAACCAGTGATGGCAGTCGACTTTAAATTCTGCAGGAACTACTTTTAGCAGTTTTTCCTCAACTTGTTCGACGTTTTTCCCGGGAGCAAATTGGGTGCGGTTGCAGACACGGAAAATGTGGGTATCTACAGCAATGGTCGGCCAGCCGAAAGCGGTATTCAACACCACGTTAGCTGTTTTGCGTCCAACGCCGGGCAATGCTTCCAGCGCAGCGCGATCTTCCGGAACTTCGCCATTATGCTGCTCCAGTAAGATACGGCAGGTCTTGATGATATTTTCCGCTTTGCTGTTATATAACCCAATGGTTTTGATATACGTTTTCACGCCTTCAACACCCAGTTCGAGCATCGCGGCAGGCGTATTGGCTACCGGGTAGAGCTTCGCTGTTGCTTTATTAACGCTGACATCAGTGGCCTGGGCAGAAAGTAGTACAGCAATCAGCAATTCAAAAGGCGAACTGAAATTAAGCTCGGTTGTGGGATGAGGATTGTTCTCACGCAGGCGGGTGAGGATCTCCAGTCGTTTTGCTTTGTTCATCAGACATTCCCTGTTTCACCGTTTTGCAACTCGCGTTCAGCGGCTGCTTCAGTGCGGCGCTTTTTCATTTTTTCATCAATCAGGTATTTTCCTGCCAGCATCAGTCCCAGGCCAATAAATGCCCCTGGTGGTAACATTGCGAGCAGGAAAGGGGAATCAGTGTGGAAGATCTCCACGCGCAATACTTTTGCCCAGTTACCCAACAGCGCATCGGCACCGTCAAATAACGTTCCGTTGCCGATAATTTCGCGCAGTGAACCCAGCACGAACATTGCGCAGGTTGCACCCATGCCAATCGAAAATCCGTCCAGCGCCGAAAGCGCCGGACCTTTTTTTGCAGCGAAGGCTTCAGCGCGACCAACAACGATACAGTTAGTGACAATCAGCGGAATAAAAATTCCTAACGATTGATACAGACCAAAGGCGTAGGCGTTGATCAGCATTTGTACGGCACTGACCACCGAGGCGATGATCATCACGTAAATAGGGATACGGATCTCGGCTGGCGTCCAGTGACGCAGCGTCGAGATAGTCAGGTTGGTGAGAGTCAACACCAGCGTAGTCGCAAGCCCTAAACCCAGTGCGTTGGTGGCAGTTGACGTGACTGCCAGCAGCGGGCAGAGACCGAGCAACTGAACCAGTGCGGAGTTGTTCTTCCATAACCCCTGAACAATAACGTCTTTAATTTCGCTCACGGTCTATTCTCCACAGGCAGGAAGTTGAGAAAGTTGTTCTGGTAACGTTTGGGCGTACAACCCGGCGCGTTTTACCGCATTCACCACCGCGCGAGGCGTAATGGTCGCGCCGGTGAACTGGTCGAAATCACCGCCATCTTTCTTTACCGCCCAGTGAGCGTCATTTGCGGTGCTGATTTTTTTACCCGCAAAATGAGTGATCCAGTCAGAGAGGCGCAGTTCGATTTTATCGCCAAGCCCTGGCGTTTCGTGATGTTCTGTCACGCGTGTGCCAAGTACAGTGCCGTTAAAATCGGCTCCGACCAGTAGCTGAATCGCGCCTGAATAGCCATCCGGCGCAGTCGCTTCCAGAACGGCAGCTACCGGCTGGCCATCCTGTTTAGCGATGTAAACCCGATGTTCACCTTTACCCAGCTCAGGCGCATTCACTAAATAGCAACTTTGTGCCAGCTCATTGTTATAGCGTTCGGCTGGCAACACCTGATCAAATAACGTCTTTTGTTGCAGGCTGGCCTGTTCAGCAATCGTCGTTTTGGTCATCTGGTTGATGGCCGCCGTTAAACCTGTTGAACCGGCGGCAAACAGTGCCAGCGTAATACCGTGTTTTCGGATAGTTTTCAGCATGGTTTATCCTTTGCGATGGCCGTAAACGCGCGGACGCGTATAGTAATCGATCAGAGGAACCGTGATGTTCGCCAGCAGGACAGCAAAAGCCACGCCGTCAGGATAGCCGCCGAAACTGCGGATCAACCAGACTAATAAGCCCGCCAGTGCGCCAAAAATCAGACGACCACGATTAGTCGTAGAAGCGGTCACCGGATCGGTCAGAATAAAGAATGCGCCAAGCATGGTCGCGCCAGACAGCAGATGAATTTGCGGTGATGCCAGCGTCTCCGGTGAGAACAACCAGCCCAGCGTTGCGCATAGCGCCAGCGTCACTAAGAAGCTGACGGGAATATGCCAGCGAATCGCTTTCTGCCATAGCAACCACACGCCGCCAACCAGCCAGGCGAGGTTTACCCATTGCCAGCCAGCGCCTGCCAGAATACCGCTGTAGATCGGATACTGCATAATTTGCTCAACCGAATGACCGGCGCGGACAGAGGTTTTGAACGTATCCAGCGGCGTCGCCTGGCTGATACCATCAATGCCTAAGCGTAGCGTGTTCATATCACCGCCGCTGACGGTATGGCCGCTGAAGATAACCTGCACAGCGTCGATAAATCCAGGGATGTTGACCGCAATCTCATGCGGCGGCAACCAACTGGTCATCTGTACCGGGAAGGAGATCAGTAATACTACATAACCAATCATTGCCGGGTTGAATGGGTTTTGCCCCAGACCGCCATACAACTGTTTAGCGATGATCACCGCAAACACCGTACCCAGCACGACCATCCACCACGGCGCGAGAGGTGGAATACTTACCGCCAACAATAAGCCTGTTAGTAATGCTGAGTTATCTTTTAACGTTGCGGCTACTGACTGCTTGCGCAGCTTAAGCACAAGCGCTTCGGCTAACAATGCACTGACCGATGCCAGCAGGATCTGAACGAGAGTGCCCCAGCCAAAAAACCACAGTTGTGCCGCGATTCCAGGCACGGCTGCGAGCAGTACCAGCAGCATAATGCGCGATGTCTGGCGCTGGTTATGGGTATATGGGGAGCTAGCTATTCTGAATACCATTTAGTCCTCGTTTACAACCTTTTGCTGGGCGGCTTTTTTTGCCTGAACGCGGGCAATAGCCGCGGCAACTGCCGCTTTGCGCGGATCAACCTGTTCTTCTGACTCGGCGTTAGCCTGCTGTTGTTCCAGTTTACGCGCTTTGGCGCGGGCAATAGCGGCCTCGACGGCAGCCTTGCGCGGATCAACCTGTTCTTCCGGCTCGGCGTTAGTCTGCTGCTGTTCCAGTTTTCGTGCTTTGGCACGAGCAATAGCGGCCTCGACGGCAGCTTTGCGCGGATCAACCTGTTCTTCCGGCTCGGCGTTAGCCTGCTGCTGTTCCAGTTTACGCGCTTTGGCACGGGCAATAGCGGCCTCGACGGCAGCTTTACGCGGATCAACCTGTTCTTCTGACTCGGCGTTAGCCTGCTGCTGTTCCAGTTTGCGTGCTTTGGCGCGGGCAATAGCGGCCTCGACGGCAGCCTTGCGCGGATCAGCAACGGTTGTTGCGTCGTTGATCTGTTGTAATTCTGCCTGCTTCGCTCTGGCTTGCGCTTTACGCGCTTCCCGTGCTGCAATAATTGCGCTGTTATCCGGACGTTCGCCAGCTTTGATCACAATAGGCTGCGTGGCCTGGGCCTGCTTCTCTTTCACACGTGCCAGTGCGGCAGCAATCGCGTCTTTGTCTTTGGCTGCAGGTTGTACCGCCGCGCTCTTATGTCGTTCAAGACGCGCGGCTTTTTCGCGCTCCAGACGTGCCTGACGGGCTTCAAAACGCGCTTTTGCTTCTGCGGCGCGTTTCTCTTCCTGACGAATGGCGGCAATTTCTGCTTTTTCCTGACGGAAATATTGCACCAGTGGAATGTTGCTCGGGCAAACCCAGGCGCAGGCCCCACATTCAATACAGTCGGCAATGTTGTGCGCGGTGGCTTTATCGTGCTGCTGACCTTTGCTGAACCAGTACAACTGTTGCGGCAGAAGATCGGCAGGGCAGGCGTCAGCACAGGCGCTACAGCGGATGCAGCTTTGTTCTTCCTGCGGTTCACCGAGTTCACTGGCCGACGGTGCCAGCAGGCAGTTAGTGATTTTGACGACCGGCACATCCAGCCACGGCAATGTAAAGCCCATTAGCGGGCCGCCCATAATCACCATTTGATCAGCAGAAGGACGGAATCCGGCATCATCCAATAAATGACGCACAGGTGTACCCAGTCGCGCCCAGACGTTGCCCGGACGTGCAATGGCTTCACCAGTCAGCGTCACCACGCGCTCGGTAATGGGCTCGCCATCGATAACAGCGCGTTTCACCGCGTAAGCGGTGCCGACGTTTTGCATTAACACACCGATATCTGATGAACGGCCGCCGTGTGGCACCTGCTTCCCGGTCAGGATGTACGTTAACTGTTTGGCACCGCCGGAAGGATATTTAGTTGGAATAACCCGTAGAGCGATATCGCGGGAGTCTGCCAGCACTGCGCGCAGCATGGAAATCGCCTGTGGTTTGTTATCTTCAATACCGATAAGAATTTCGCGCGGTTGTAGGATATGCGCAAGAATGCGAATGCCTTCCACCACCTGAGCGGCGCAATCCTGCATCAGACGGTCATCGGCGGTAATATACGGTTCGCACTCGGCAGCATTGATAATCAAGGTTTCGATTTTATCGCCGCCACCCTGCAATTTAACACCCGTAGGGAAGCCCGCACCCCCCAGCCCGGCGACGCCAAACTGATGAATACGTTCAATTAACTCTTCCCGGCTACGTGAGCGGTAATCGCTCCAGCCATCACGTGGGATCCAGCAGTCTTCACCATCAGCATCAATAATCACGCTTAATTCAGCTAATGCTGAAGGATGAGCCGTAGAGTGGGGGGCAATAGCTGTAACGGTGCCGGAGGTTGGTGCGTGAACCGGCAGCATTTTGCCGCGACCGCGAGTGAGTGGCTGACCGCGCAGCACTTTATCCCCGACGCTAACACACAGCTCACCTTCAGCGCCAATATGTTGCTTCAGCGGAATGACAAATCGCTGCGCCAGTGGCACCTGGCGTAGAGGCGTACCGTTGGACTGGGTTTTCATTTCCGGTGGATGAATACCGCCGTTGAAGTCCCAGATTTTATTTTTTTTGAAAGCAGAAAATAACTTAAACATGGTGTTCCACGGGAATGATGCGCACGGGAATGGTGTTCAGATCCCATTTCCAGGAGTCAGGCGTTTCTGCGACCGGTTGTAAGGAGATGCAGTGTGTAGGGCATGGGTCAACGCAAAGATTGCAGCCCGTGCACAGATCGCTCATCACTGTATGCATTGCGCGGGTAGCGCCAACAATGGCGTCTACCGGACACGCCTGAATGCACTTAGTGCAGCCAATACAGTTATTTTCATCAATAACTGCCACCATGCGCGCAGGCGTCAACTCTTGCGCTTCGCCATCCAGCGGCTGTGGCTCGACATTAAGCAACTCGGCAATTTTCAACATCACAGCTTCGCCACCAGGTGCGCAGCGGTTGATTTTTTCGCCATTACAACTGATGGCTTCCGCATACGGACGACAGCCTGGATAACCGCACTGACCACACTGGCTTTGCGGTAAAATTTCGTCAATTTTCTCAACGACCGGATCGTCTTCCACCGCAAAACGGCGGGAGGCATAACCCAGAATGGCGCCAAACACCAGGCCCAGCAGGCTCACGGCGGCAACGGCAATCCAGATAGCATTCATTACAACTTCACCAAACCACTAAAGCCCATAAAGGCCAGAGACATAAGACCCGCAGTAATCAGCGCAATGGCATTACCACGAAAAGGGGCCGGAACATCGGCCACAGCAAGACGTTCGCGAATGGCGGCAAAAAGCACCATCACCAGCGAGAAGCCGACAGCAGCAGAAAAACCGTACAGCGCCGACTGCAAGAAATTGTGCCCGAGGTTGATATTCAGCAACGCTACGCCGAGCACCGCACAGTTGGTGGTGATAAGCGGCAGAAAAATCCCGAGTAGCCGATAAAGTACCGGGCTGGTTTTACGCACCACCATCTCGGTGAACTGCACGACTACGGCAATCACCAGAATAAACGCCAGGGTGCGCAGATAAATCAGATTGAGTGGGATTAAAATCCACGTGTCGATAAGCCAGGCGCAAATAGACGCCAGCGTCATCACAAATGTTGTTGCCAGCCCCATGCCCATCGCGGTTTCCAGCTTTTTGGAAACCCCCATAAACGGACAGAGCCCCAGAAACTTGACCAGTACAAAGTTATTGACCAGTACAGTTCCGACAAACAGTAACAGGTAGTCAGTCATTTTTCGGCCTGAAATAAAAAAGCCGCCTATTATCCGTTAATCCAGAGCAGGCGACAACAGGTTAACTGTAAGGTTATTACGGATTCACAAACGTCGCTTTCACCCGCGACGAGCGTTTGAAATAGGGGACGATCAATGCAGTTGCCAACAAAGTAAACAGCAACTGGCGAACGGCTACACCATCTTCAACCGGAGAAAACGCGAAGGCTTTAACTGCCAGTAATACGGAAATCAGTAGCCAGATAATATAATGTTTAGGAACACAACGCCGACGTTTAAAGAAAGCGATGGTTAACCACAGTGTGTAATACCACATAGCGATGGCGGTAATAAACGAAACGCCCCATGAGATTTGCGTTGTCAGGGATTGTTCGCTGAGCGTTTTAAATGTTTGAGGAGAAGATAACGCTGCGGAGTACAGCAACAGCGCCAGCGTCGTACTCAGTAAGGCAACTAACAGCCAGGCTAACGGGCCAAGCAACCAGCCTCCAATACGTTGTGGCGTTGTGGTGGTCATAAGTTCTCCAGAATAGCGACAGCAAACGGGCAAATCTAATTTTAGGGGCGTCATTATAAAGCTTTTATAACCGATCGCTACTTTCTTTATTGAACGTAGTGCCAGACCGATTTCGGAACCTGCCCGAGGTCAAACAAACGCCCGCCAGAAACCAGCTCTGCTCGGCGGTGATCGGCTGCACGATACATATTTATAATATCCTGATCGTCCGTCAGGGTGTAATTAAGATGATCGTAGAGTTTTTCCAGGCTTTCGAGTGAATTGATTTTACGAAATTTTAATAAGTATTCCTGAGCTGTCATAAAAGATCCATTAAATAACTAATACCAAAGTGGTAGGCATTATATGTAATGATAAAATCTCACCATAGGTGAACGTTAAAGCAATAATAAGAATGTGCTGATGGCAAATAATTCTGGGATGAAATACTGCTAATAAAAGAGTAACGCGCTTTACTATCCCTGACAATCGTCAACAACACCATGCAAAATAATAAATTCCTGGTTTAAATACCCGACAAGTCAAAACATGCACCCGGACGGGCTGCATGTTGCCCTGCAAACGCAGAGATTACTTGTGTTGTACCGGGGTACTCTGTTCAGGCGGCTGGTAGTTGTCAATGTGACTCGCCACGCCAAGAAGAATGACTGAAACGATAAGAACGATCCAACCTGTTAATTCAATAAGACGATTCATTACTGCCCACATCTATGTTGATTGATCCATTAACTAAGGCCGTAAATGTTACTTAGCAATAATTGCTCCAGCAAGATTTTTACTGATGTTTTTGCGATATTTATCTTTTGCCTTCAGAAAATTCGCTCTTTTTTTGACTTAAGTTAAATAACCCCCCGTATTGCAGGCAGGTTATTAAACTGTTGAGAGAGGGTAAAGGATAGTGTCAAATAGCATCATACTTCAATGAGAGGCAATGACATGAGCGACAACATCCGTGTTGGGTTGATTGGGTACGGTTATGCGAGCAAAACCTTCCATGCTCCCCTGATTGCGGGCACGCCCGGGCTGGAGCTGGCGGTGATCTCCAGCAGTGACGAAACAAAAGTGAAGGCTGATTGGCCAACAGTTACGGTTGTCTCTGAACCGAAGCATCTCTTTAATGATCCTAATATTGACCTGATTGTCATTCCTACGCCCAACGATACCCATTTTCCGTTAGCAAAAGCGGCACTGGAAGCGGGTAAACATGTGGTTGTTGATAAGCCTTTCACCGTGACACTGTCACAAGCACGGGAGCTGGATGCTCTGGCAAAGAGTCTTGGGCGCGTGTTGTCAGTGTTTCATAACCGTCGCTGGGATAGCGATTTCCTGACGCTAAAAGGTTTGCTCGCGGAAGGCTTGCTGGGGGAAGTGGCTTACTTTGAGTCTCATTTCGACCGCTTCCGTCCACAGGTGCGCGATCGCTGGCGTGAACAGGGCGGCCCCGGTAGCGGTATCTGGTACGATTTAGCGCCGCATTTGCTCGATCAGGCTATTACGCTGTTTGGCTTACCCGTCAGCATGACCGTAGATTTAGCACAGTTACGCCCGGGAGCGCAGTCGACAGATTATTTCCACGCCATTTTGTCCTACCCACAGCGGCGGGTCATTTTACACGGCACTATGTTGGCGGCAGCAGAGTCGGCACGCTATATCGTTCATGGTTCTCGCGGCAGCTACGTTAAGTATGGACTCGATCCACAGGAAGAGCGGCTGAAAAATGGCGAACGTTTGCCGCAGGAAGATTGGGGCTATGATATGCGTGACGGCGTACTTACCCGTGTTGAAGGTGAGGAACGCGTCGAAGAAACACTGCTGACGGTGCCGGGAAATTATCCGGCTTACTACGCTGCTATTCGTGATGCGTTGAATGGTGACGGAGAAAATCCGGTGCCGGCAAGTCAGGCGATTCAGGTGATGGAACTCATTGAACTTGGTATCGAATCCGCCAAACATCGCGCGACGCTGTGCCTGGCGTGATAATCGATTTTTGGAGCCGGATAAAGCGACTACACTGCATCCGGCGATGAATTCAAATGCCTGATACGACGCTTACGCGCCTTATCAGGCATGTTCTTACTTCGCAGTCACTTTTTCTCTCAGAGCACGTTTCTCATCGGCGCTCAAAAACGCCATTTCCAGACCGTTAATCTGCGCCTGGCGAATTTGCTCGCGAGATAAACCCGCAGCGGGTGCGGCGACGGTATATTCGTGAATGATATCTACGCCCTGAACCCCCGGATCATCAGTGTTAATGCTGGCGCAAATACCATGCTCAAGGAACGTTTTCAGTGGATGTGCCACCAGAGAGGCTACGGTACTGGTCTGAATATTTGAGGTCAGACAGGATTCAATACCAATTTGCTGTTCGGCAAGAAAATCCATCAGCGCCCGATCTTCAATGGCTTTTACGCCATGTCCAATACGTTCCGCCCCCAGTTCACGAATAGCCTGCCAGATGCTTTCCGAGCCAGCAGCTTCACCTGCATGAACAGTAATATGCCAACCCGCATCACGTGCGCGATTGAAGTGAGAAAGGAACAGACTACCCGGGAAACCAAGTTCATCACCGGCTAAATCCAGCGCGGTAATCTGGTCACGGTGGGCTAAAAATGCCTCCAGTTCTTGCTGGCAGGCGGCTTCGCCAAAGGTTCGACTCATAATGCCGATAAGATTCGCCTGCACACCAAAAGTGCGGCAACCTTCACGCACGCCATCAATGACGGCTTCGACCACGCCCGCAACAGGCAACTGATGCGTCATCGCCATGTAGCCTGGCGAAAAACGTAGTTCGACATAGTGCAGGCCGTTTCGAGCGGCATCTTCAATATTTTCAAATGCCACGCGACGGCAGGCATCAAGAGAAGCGAGAACTTTAACGCCCCAGTCAAGTTTGCTCAGGAAGCTGACCAGATCGGGTTCGTTGGCGATGACCTGAACGTGGGGGATCAGCGTTTCCAGCGATTGTGCAGGAAGTGAAATATTATACTGGCGGCCAAGTTCAAGGATGGTCTGGGGACGAATGTTGCCATCAAGGTGGCGATGGATATCAGTTAATGGCAGGGTGGTATCAATCATGGTCGCACTCTTTTTCTGGATATAAAAGTGCGCACCATTATAAAAACAAAGCAGGGTAAAAATCTACGATTGCGCAACGATTATTTGCGTTGCGCAATCGCAATCAACGTACAGTGCGGATGGCGTTAATTAATCCGGCGACACCTTTTTCCAGTTTCGAACGAGGGCATCCGGCATTGAGACGAACAAAGCCACGGCCTTCTTCGCCGTAGGTATATCCCGGCATGATCGCCACTTTTTCTTGCTCAATCAGGACTTTTTGCAGTGCATTGTCATCAATGTTCAGAGGCCGTAAATCAAGCCAGGCGAGATAAGTGGATTGTGGGGGCTGCCAGTTGAGTTCCGGGAACGCGGCGTTCATTGTATTGGCGATATACCTCAGATTGTCTTTCAGATAGACACGTAAGGCATCCAGCCACGCTGCGCCTTGCTGATAGGCGGCGATATGTGCTGTTAATGCCAGTACAGAAGGGGAGGAAAGCCCATCACGACCTTTCAGTGCTGATAAATACGTCTCGCGGCTCTCGCTGTTTTCAATGATACCGTAAGCTCCGGTCAGGGCAGGAATATTGAAACTTTTCGAACCAGAAGTCAGCAGCGCCCAGTCTCCGCGCGCCACGTTGCTCCAGGGAATATGTGGTTGCTCATCCCATACCATATCCATATGGATTTCATCGGAGATAACGCGTACACCATAGCGTTCGCAAAGGTCTGCCATTATCTCCAGTTCATCGCAAGTCCAGACTTTACCCGTGGGGTTCTGCGGGCTACACAGGAGCATAATTTTACATTCTGGTTTCGCCAGTACAGCTTCCAGTTTTGCCATATTGCAAAACCAACCGTCCTCCCGCTTCTCTAAAGCAACGGGCATCACGGTGCGCTGATTACCTTCAATGGCTTTGTAAAATGCGTCGTAAGCGGGGGTATGGATCATCACGCCTTCACCGACGGCAGACCACTGGCGAATCAATTCCGACACCATATAGATAACAGAAGGACCATAAACCACCGACTGCGTATCAATGGCGGTGTTATGTTGGGTGGAAAACCAGTGGGCAATTGCCGCGAGAAACTCATCGTTTTTCCAGCGGCTGTAGCCAAACACACCGTGCATCAGGCGCTGATTCAGCGCCTCGATAATGCAGGGTGCGGTGGCAAAATCCATGTCTGAAATCGTGAACGGCAGCAGATCCGCAGAGCCGAAACGGTCAGCGACATAGTCCCATTGTGTACACCATGTTCCATGACGATCCACGACCTTTGAAAAATCGAACATATTTTATCCTTATGCCTGAACAGTGCGCATCAAACCGGCCATTTCATCTTTTACCGATTGAACTTGCGGCCCAATAACAACCTGCAGGTTATGTTGATTCAATTGAACTACGCCAATTGCCCGATTGTCCTTCAGCGCCTGCACATTCACAAGCGACATATCTTTCACAGACAAACGCAGGCGAGTAATACAGTTATCAAGGCTGACAATATTGTCGGCACCACCCAGGGCTTCGAGGATTGCCGGAACGTTGTAACCTGATTTACCCGGCGTACCGACAACGGCTTTTTCGATTGAGCTGGCGATTTCACTGTCGCGCCCCGGTGTTTTCAGATTGAAGCGGGTGATAGCGAAACGGAAGATGACGTAGTAAACAACAAACCAAATTGCCGCCACCACTGGCACCATGTACCACTTAGTCGACAGACCATGCAAAATACCGAATACCACAAAGTCGATGATATTACCGTCGGTATTACCGATGGTGACACCGAGAACGGACATGACAGTGAAGCCGAGGCCGGTTAACAGTGCGTGGATGACATACAGGACTGGCGCAACGAACAGGAACAGGAACTCCAGCGGTTCTGTGGTGCCGCCAACGACACAGGCGATCAGGCCAGAAATCAGCAGGCCTTTAATTTTATGGCGATTTTCCGGGCGTGCGCAGTGATACATGGCTAATGCCGCACCAGGCAGGCCGCCGAGGAAGGCAGGCATTTTTCCCTGGGAGAGGAAACGCGTGGCGCTTTCAGAGAAACCGTGTGTGGTCGGGCAGCTTAATTGCGCCTGGAAGATAGTCAGCGCGCCGCTTACGGTTTGACCGCAGACTTCCTGCGTGCCGCCCGCATCAGTAAAGCGAATTAATGCCACCAGAATGTGATGCAGACCAAACGGCAACAGCAGACGTTCGCCAGTACCAAACAGCATCGGTCCGAAATCGCCTGCGCTATTGATCATATGACCTAATCCACTAATGCCCATAGCAAATATCGGCCAGACTAACGGAATTACCAGACCGACAAGTCCCATCACCAGTGAGGAGATAATGGGCACGAAGCGGGTGCCGCCGAAGAACGCCAGCGCATCTGGCAGGCGGATATTATGGAAACGCTCATGCAGCATCCAGACAATGATACCGGCGATCACTGCACCGAGGATCCCGGTGTCGATCGACTGGATCCCAAGAATACTCTGGATATTATTGGCTTTCAGAACGGCTGCATCGGTGGTTGGTAGAATGCCTTTATTGGTCAACCAGAAGTTAACCGCAAGGTTCATGACCGCGTAACCGACAAAACCCGCGAATGCTGCAACACCTTTGTTTTCACGCGCCAGCCCGAGTGGGATTGCAATACAGAACATCACTGGCAGAAAGCTAAAAGCAAACGAGCCAACCTTACTCATCCAGGTAAAGATGGCCTGCAACACGGGGTTACCCAATGCCGGGATTAGGGTGATGACATCGTGGCTGCTAAGGGAACTGCCAATTCCGAGCATAATGCCGCAGAACGACAATAACGCCACGGGTAACATAAAGGTTTTGCCTAACTGCTGGAAGAATTCCCACAGCGTGACTTTCGGTGCTGCTTTCGCCGTCATAAAACGACTCCTTGTTGAGAACAGTCTGGATTCAATAAATTGCGCGAGAAGATAAAACGTTTTATCAAATTTTAGTGAGGCATAAATCACATTACGCAACGATAATAGCGGGTATAAGATAAATTAAAGGTAAAACGTTTTATCTGTCACATAATCAGGGAGTAGGTCATCTGCATGGCTACCGCCAAAAAAATCACTATTCATGATGTTGCGCTGGCTGCGGGCGTGTCAGTCAGTACCGTTTCGCTGGTGCTTAGTGGCAAAGGGCGAATATCTGCCGCCACGGGAGAACGGGTTAACGCGGCCATTGAAGAGTTAGGCTTTGTGCGAAATCGCCAGGCATCTGCGCTGCGCGGCGGGCAGAGTGGCGTAATTGGCTTAATTGTGCGCGACTTATCTTCGCCGTTTTACGCTGAATTAACGGCCGGGCTGACAGAGGCACTGGAAGCACAGGGGCGGATGGTTTTTTTGCTCCACGGCGGTAAAGATGGCGAGCAACTGGCCCAGCGATTTTCACTGCTACTGAATCAGGGTGTCGATGGTGTGGTGATTGCCGGTGCGGCAGGAAGCAGTGATGACCTGCGGCGCATGGCAGAAGAAAAAGACATCCCGGTGATTTTTGCATCCCGTGCCAGCTATCTTGAAGATGTGGATACTGTTCGCCCGGATAACATGCAGGCAGCGCAGTTATTGACGGAACACCTTATTCGCAATGGGCATCAGCGTATCGCCTGGCTGGGAGGGCAAAGTTCCTCTTTAACCCGCGCGGAACGAGTGGGTGGATATTGCGCAACACTATTAAAATTTGGTCTGCCGTTTCACAGCGATTGGGTACTGGAATGTTCTTCCAGCCAGAAGCTGGCTGCGGAAGCTATAACGGCGCTTTTGCGCCATAACCCGACCATCAGCGCGGTGGTGTGCTACAACGAAACCATTGCGATGGGCGCGTGGTTTGGTTTACTGAAAGCAGGGCGGCAAAGCGGCGAAAGCGGGGTCGATCGTTATTTTGAGCAACAGGTTTCATTAGCGGCATTTACTGATGTAACGCAAACTGCTCTTGATGATTTTCCGATTGTCTGGGCCTGCACACCTGCGCGGGAACTGGGCTTTACGCTTGCCGATCGCATGATGCAAAAAATCAGTCACGAAGAGAATCACTCTCGAAATCTGATTATCCCCGCGCGGCTCATTACGGCGAAATAATCTCTCTTTATCTGCTATACCTGGTAGTGTCTTTTCCCCGAGGTTAATGATAAAAAATGTGGCACACAGGCGGTGCCTTTTAATTTATTTACTGAAGTTCACAGGAGGTTTATGTGTTTAATTCTGACAACCTGAGACTCGACGGAAAATGCGCCATCATCACCGGTGCGGGTGCTGGTATTGGTAAAGAAATTGCCATTACATTCGCGACAGCAGGTGCATCTGTGGTGGTCAGTGATATTAATGCTGATGCAGCAAATCATGTTGTTGATGAGATTCAACAGCTTGGTGGACAGGCATTTGCCTGGCGTTGTGATATTACTTCCGAACAGGAATTATCTGCTCTGGCAGACTTTGCCATCAGTAAGTTGGGCAAAGTGGATATTCTGGTTAACAACGCGGGTGGCGGTGGTCCTAAACCGTTTGATATGCCAATGGCGGATTTCCGCCGCGCTTATGAACTGAATGTGTTTTCTTTTTTCCATCTGTCACAACTCATTGCGCCAGAAATGGAAAAAAATGGCGGAGGCGTTATTCTGACTATCACTTCTATGGCTGCAGAAAATAAAAATAAAAACATGACTTCCTATGCGTCATCTAAAGCTGCGGCCAGTCATCTGGTGAGAAATATGGCATTTGATCTGGGTGAAAAAAATATTCGGGTGAATGGCATTGCGCCGGGGGCAATATTAACTGATGCTCTAAAATCCGTTATTACGCCAGAAATTGAACAAAAAATGTTGCAGCACACGCCAATCAGACGTCTGGGTCAACCGCAAGATATTGCTAACGCGGCGCTGTTTCTGTGTTCACCTGCTGCCAGTTGGATAAGCGGGCAAATACTCACCGTATCCGGCGGTGGGGTACAGGAGCTTAATTAATCGCTAGCAGGCCGGTAAACAACTGAGTGAGTGTTGTTTACCGGTACAGCGAGTTCAGCAGTGAAAAAACGCCAGAAAACTGGTAACCAGGTTATGTTCATTGGTTGACCAATTATCGTGTGAATAGTAAACGAATCGGGTGTGCCTTCGCACTATTCAACAGCAATGATAGGCGCTCACCTGACAACGCGGTAAACTAGTTATTCATGCTAACTATATTGGTTTAACGATGGATAACATGCAGACTGAAGCACAACCGACACGGACCCGGATCCTCAATGCTGCCAGAGAGATTTTTTCAGAAAATGGATTTCACAGTGCCTCGATGAAAGCCATCTGTAAATCCTGCGGTATAAGTCCCGGGACGCTTTACCACCATTTCATTTCTAAAGAAGCCTTGATTCAGGCAATTATCCTCCAGGATCAGGAGAGGGCGCTGGCCCGCTTCCGGGACCCTATCGAAGGGATTCATTTTGTAGAATATATGGTCGAGTCGATAGTCTCCCTGACGCATGAAGCCTTTGCCCAGCGGGCGCTGGTGGTAGAGATTATGGCGGAAGGAATGCGCAATCCGCAGGTTGCCGCTATGCTCAGGAATAAGCATCTGACAATCACCGAATACATCGCCCAGCGTATGCGTGATGCCCAGCAAAAAGGTGAGATAAGTCCTGACATTAACACGGCGATGACCTCTCGTTTATTGCTGGATCTGACCTATGGCGTACTGGCCGACATTGAAGCCGAAGACCTGGCGGGTGACGCGTCATTTGCCCAGGGATTACGTGCGATGATTGGCGGTATTTTAACCGCATCCTGATATCTTCTTGCCGCGGGCCGGTGACCACTGCGCCCGCATTTAATGTCCTTAACAGCACCATACCAAAACGTTCTCGCCTGATCGCAAAATCCCGTTAACACATACACCACAACCATATGTCACGGAAATTTAGCGTTTTAAATCACTCGAACGAGCGTTCGGTTGCTTATTTTGCAGCTTCTGTCAACGTTGTTTTAGAGATTAATGCGATCCATGTCACGCTGTGGGTATTGCAGTTTTTGGTTTTTTGATCACGGTGTCAGTTCTTTTTATTTCCATTTCTCTTCCGTGGGTTTCTCACAGATAACTGTTTGCATTGCTTAATTGGTTAACTAATCAAATTAAAGGTTGACCAGTATTTTTATCTTAATGAGGAGTCCCTTATGTTACGTCCTGTAGAAACCCCAACCCGTGAAATCAAAAAACTCGACGGTCTGTGGGCATTCAGCCTGGATCGCGAAAACTGTGGAAATGATCAGCGTTGGTGGGAAAGCACGTTGCAAGAGAGTCGGGCGATTGCCGTACCAGGCAGTTTTAACGATCAGTTTGCTGATGCGGATATTCGTAATTATGTGGGCAATGTCTGGTATCAGCGCGAAGTCTTTATACCCAAAGGTTGGGCGGGCCAGCGTATCGTGCTGCGTTTCGATGCGGTCACTCATTACGGCAAAGTGTGGGTTAATAATCAGGAAGTGATGGAGCATCAGGGCGGCTATACGCCGTTTGAAGCCGATGTGACTCCATATGTGATTGCCGGAAAAAGTGTGCGTATCACCGTTTGTGTGAACAATGAGCTGAACTGGCAGACTATCCCGCCGGGAATGGTGATTACCGACGAAAACGGCAAGAAAAAGCAGTCTTATTTCCATGATTTCTTTAACTACGCCGGGATCCACCGCAGCGTAATGCTCTATACCACGCCGAACACCTGGGTGGACGATATCACCGTGGTGACGCATGTAGCGCAAGACTGCAACCACGCTTCCATTGACTGGCAGGTGGTGGCCAATGGTGATATCAGCGTCGAACTGCGTGATGCTGATCAGCAGGTTGTCGCAGCCGGACAAGGTCACAGCGGAACCTTGCAAGTGGTGAACCCGAATCTCTGGCAACCCGGTGATGGGTATCTCTATGAACTGTGCGTCACCGCAAAAAGCCAGACAGAGTGCGACATCTATCCACTGCGCGTCGGTATCCGCTCGGTGGCAGTAAAGGGTGAACAGTTCCTGATCAACCACAAACCGTTCTACTTCACTGGCTTTGGTCGTCATGAAGATGCGGATTTGCGTGGCAAGGGATTCGATAACGTGCTGATGGTGCACGATCACGCATTGATGGACTGGATTGGTGCCAACTCTTACCGCACCTCGCATTACCCTTACGCTGAAGAGATGCTCGACTGGGCTGACGAACATGGCATTGTGGTGATTGATGAAACTGCCGCCGTCGGCTTTAACCTTTCTTTAGGAATTGGTTTCGAAGCGGGCAACAAACCGAAAGAACTGTACAGCGAAGAGGCGGTCAATGGGGAAACCCAGCAGGCGCACTTACAGGCGATTAAAGAACTGATTGCGCGTGACAAAAACCACCCAAGCGTGGTGATGTGGAGCATTGCCAATGAACCAGATACCCGCCCGCAAGGTGCCCGGGAATATTTCGCGCCACTGGCAGAAGCAACGCGTAAACTCGACCCGACACGACCGATCACCTGCGTCAATGTGATGTTCTGCGACGCTCACACCGATACCATCAGCGATCTCTTTGATGTGCTGTGTCTGAACCGTTATTACGGCTGGTATGTCCAAAGCGGCGATCTGGAGACGGCAGAAAAGGTACTGGAAAAAGAACTGCTTGCGTGGCAGGAGAAACTGCATCAGCCGATTATCATCACCGAATACGGGGTGGATACGTTAGCCGGTCTGCACTCGATGTACACCGATATGTGGAGTGAAGAGTATCAGTGCGCGTGGCTGGATATGTATCACCGCGTCTTTGACCGTGTTAGTGCTGTCGTTGGTGAACAGGTATGGAACTTCGCTGATTTTGCGACTTCGCAGGGCATTCTGCGCGTTGGCGGTAACAAGAAAGGGATTTTCACTCGTGACCGCAAACCAAAATCGGCGGCTTTCTCGCTGCAAAAACGCTGGACTGGCATGAATTTCGGTGAAAAACCGCAGCAGGGAGGCAAAAAATGAATCAACAACTCTCATGGCGCACCATCGTCGGCTACAGCCTCGGTGACGTTGCCAATAACTTCGCCTTCGCCATGGGGGCGCTCTTCCTGTTGAGTTACTACACCGACGTCGCTGGCGTCGGTGCCGCTGCGGCGGGCACCATGCTATTACTGGTGCGGGTATTCGATGCTTTTGCTGACGTCTTCGCCGGACGGGTGGTAGACAGCGTAAATACCCGTTGGGGCAAATTCCGCCCCTTCTTGCTGTTCGGCACTGCACCGTTAATGATCTTCAGCGTGCTGGTTTTCTGGGTGCCGACCGACTGGAGTCATAGCAGCAAAGTGGTGTATGCATATTTGACTTATATGGGGCTGGGGCTTTGTTACAGCCTGGTCAATATACCTTATGGCTCACTGGCAACTGCCATGACCCAACAACCACAATCCCGCGCCCGTCTGGGCGCGGCTCGCGGGATTGCCGCTTCGCTGACCTTTGTCTGCCTGGCTTTTCTGATTGGCCCGAGCATTAAGCACTCCAGCCCGGAGGAGATGGTGTCGGTATACCATTTCTGGACGATTACCCTGGCGATTGCCGGGATGGTGCTTTACTTCATTTGCTTTAAATCGACGCGCGAGAATGTAGTGCGTATCGTGGCGCAGCCGTCATTGAAGATCAGCCTGCAAACGCTGAAACGGAATCGTCCGCTGTTTATGTTGTGCATCGGTGCGCTATGCGTGCTGATCTCGACCTTCGCGGTCAGTGCTTCGTCGTTGTTCTACGTGCGCTATGTACTGAATGATGCCGGGTTGTTTACTGTGCTGGTGTTGGTGCAAAACCTGGTCGGCACAGTGGCATCGGCACCGCTGGTGCCGGGAATGGTTGCCAGAATCGGTAAAAAGAATACCTTCCTGATTGGCGCTCTGCTGGGAACTTGTGGTTATTTGCTGTTCTTCTGGGTTTCAGTCTGGTCGCTGCCGGTGGCACTGATCGCGTTAGCCATCGCTTCAGTTGGTCAGGGCGTTACCATGACGGTGATGTGGGCGCTGGAGGCCGATACTGTAGAATATGGTGAATACCTGACCGGTGTACGCATTGAAGGGCTTACCTATTCATTATTCTCATTTACCCGAAAATGTGGACAGGCAATAGGGGGTTCAATTCCCGCCTTTATTTTGGGATTAAGCGGATATATTGCGAATCAGGCACAAACGACGGAAGTTATTATGGGGATCCGCACATCAATTGCCTTAGTCCCTTGCGGATTTATGCTACTGGCATTCGTTATAATTTGGTTTTATCCGCTGACTGATAAAAAATTCAAAGAAATTGTGGTCGAAATTGATAATCGTAAAAAAATGCAGCAGCAATTAATCAGCGATATCACTAATTAATATCTTATAAAAATAATCAGAACATCAAAGGTGCAACTATGAGAAAAATAGTGGCCATGGCCGTTATTTCCCTGACGGCTGCCTCTGGCCTTACCTCCGCTTACGCTGCACAACTGGCTGACGATGAAGCGGGACTACGAATCAGACTGAAAAATGAATTGCGCCGGGCTGACAAGCCCAGTGCTGGCGCGGGAAGAGATATTTACGCATGGGTGCAAGGAGGATTGCTCGATTTTAATAGCGGTTATTACGCTAATATTATTGGCGTCGAAGGTGGAGCCTATTATGTTTATAAATTAGGTGCTCGTGCTGATATGAGTACCCGATGGTATCTTGATGGCGATAAAAGTTTTAGCTATGCATTGGGTGCGGTAAAAATAAAACCGAGTGAAAAGAGTTTACTTAAATTAGGTCGTTTCGGGACAGATTATAGTTATGGTAGTTTACCTTATCGTATTCCGTTAATTGCTGGCAGTTCGCAACGTACATTACCGACCGTTTCTGAAGGAGCATTAGGTTATTGGGCTTTAACGCCCAATATTGAACTGTGGGGAATGTGGCGCTCCCGGGTATTTTTATGGACTGATTCAACAACCGGTATCCGTGATGAAGGTGTTTATAACAGCCAGACCGGAAAATACGATAAACATCGCGCTCGTTCTTTTTTAGCTGCCAGTTGGCATGATGATACCAGCCGTTATTCTTTGGGGGCATCGGCACAGAAAGATGTTTCTAATCAGCTACAAACTATTTTTGAGAAAAGCATTTCGCTCGCCCGGGATTATGCGCTGAAAGGGGAGTTGCTCGGCTTTTATGCGCAACTGGAAGGCTTAAGTCGTAACACCAACCAGCCCAATGAAACGGCGCTGGTTAGCGGCCAACTGACGTGGAGCGCGCCGTGGGGAAGCGTGTTTGGTAGCGGTGGTTATCTGCGTCATGCGATGAACGGAGCCGTGGTGGACACCGATATTGGTTATCCTTTCTCGTTAAGTCTTGATCGTAACCGGGAAGGTATGCAGTCCTGGCAATTGGGTGTCAATTATCGTTTAACCCCGCAATTTACGCTGACATTGGCACCGATTGTGACTCGCGGCTATGAATCCAGTAAACGAGATGTGCGGATTGAAGGCGCAGGTATCTTAGGCGGTATGAACTATCGGGTCAGCGAAGGGCCGCTACAAGGGATGAATTTCTTTCTTGCAGCCGATAAAGGACGGGAAAAGCGCGATGGTAGTACGCTGGGCAATCGCCTGAATTACTGGGATGTGAAAATGAGTATTCAGTATGACTTTATGTTGAAGTGAAAAAACGCCGGAGAGAAAACTCTCCGGCGTTTTGGCTGTGAATTACTGTTGCGGGATGGCCGGTACAGCCGGAACGGTAAGTGCTGGCATCGCAAACATACCGACAAAATCTTCCAGCGACATTTTCTGACCATTCAACGTGATCTGACCGTTAGCATATTGCAGGCTGGTGGTGATGGCATTGTCCTGCAAGGTGGTCAGACGGAACATCTGGCCCATTGCTGATGCACCTTCAACTTGCTGTTTCGCCAGCTTTTTAGCTTGATCTTCCTGATAGCCTTCCAGCTTCGCCACCTGAGTCATCAGTTCGGTTGCCATATCGACCGGAATAGTCAGTTTTGCATCCAGAGATTTAACCGAGCGATCAACTTCCTGCGCCAGTGTTTGCGGCGCTTCTTTAGTCGCTGCCGGATCTTTCAGGAACAGCGACAAATTCAGCGCGCTTTCACCCTGACTGTTTTTCCAGCTTAACGGCGCAATCGTAATTACCGGATCGCCTTTTAACATCAGCGGCAGGGCGCTAAAGAAGGCTTCCGTCACTTTCTCCTGATAAAGTTCGGCATTGTTGGCAATCTCTGGCTGTGCCAGTAACGCCTGTGTTTGCGCGTTATATTGCTGGCTAAACTGATGCCAGGCTTCACCGTCAATCTGACCGACTTTTAAAGTCAGTTTGCCGCTGCCCAGATCCTGATTCTGTACCTTCAGGCTGTTTAGCGAGTAATCCAGTTGGCTATTGATCGTTTTACCGTCATTAACCAGGTCTGATTTACCACTGATCTCCATGCCTTCCAACAGAGCCAGTTCTTTGCCTTCCACTGAAATGGTCATTTTTTCCAGCGACAGTTTTTGGTTACCCACGCGCTCACCGAAACTTGCCAGCGTGCTGGAACCATCGGTTTTCAGATTATTAAAGGTCAACTGCACTTTCTGGTTGTATTCGTTAACTGCATCGACCCGACCGCTTTGCGCCTCCCCGGAAAGGGAGATGGCTTTACCGTCTCGGTCAGCATTTAACTGGAACTCACCGCCGCTAAAGGCGACTTTTTCATCTTTTTGCTCGTAATTCAGTGGCTTGAGCGAGATATCTGAACTGGAATCGCCGCTGTAACCGATGCGAGAGTTAATCTCAAAAGGTGTATCTCCTTTTGCCATATCAAACAGTGGCTTGCTCACAGCGTTATTGACCAGCGTGGTTTGAATCGACGCCATCGACGGGATCAAATTCAGTTTTTTAAGCTGGGCCAGAGGGAAGGGACCGTGGTCAACAGATTCATTGAAGATGACGCTCTGGCCACTTTTAATCCACGGATTTTCTTTCCCGGCGATGGGCTTCACCACTAATTGCAACTGGCTGCTGAACACGCCGCGATGATAGTTTTGATAACTCACTTCCAGGTTGGATTCAGGAGCTGTCAGTTTGAGTTGCGCGTTCGCCTGTGCGACCATGTCTTCGAGATGGGTTTCAATCTTCTTGCCTGTGTACCATGCGCCGCCTGTCCAGACTACGCCGAGCGCAACAATGACGCCTACCGCTACCAGCGATTTATTCATAATGATTATCCATAAATGAAATCAGGCGGACTGGCCGCCTGAAGTGTTATAAGCCTTTAATAAGCTTAGCAAGAGATGTTAATTATTTCAGTAAGCTCTTACAGCTTGTTGTAAACACGCGCTAAACGTCCGTGGCCTTTCACCGTCACCGGCGACTCATTGGCGGCAATAAATGCGGACTCACCCGGTTTAAGCGCTAACTGTTGAGAACCTTTACCCAGTGTTGCTTCGCCTTCAACGCAGAACAAAATGGCGGCACTTTGCTGGCTGATGGTAGTTTCTTCATCGCTAAGGTCATGCAGCGAGAAAGCAAAATCATCAACCGGAATCGGGAAGTCCAGCTCTGCACCTTGTTTCACCGGCTGGGTCAGCAACTGGCTGGCCGGTTTGGCTTCAAACTTAACGTTGGCAACCAGCTCCGGAATATCAATATATTTTGGCGTCAGACCCGCACGCAGCACGTTATCGGAGTTCGCCATCACTTCCAGCGCCACGCCTTGCAGGTAGGCGTGTGGTGTTTCTGCGAACAGGAACATCGCTTCACCAGGGTTCAGTTTTACCACATTCAGTAACAGTGGGGAGAACAGGCCGCTGTCATCCGGGTAAAATTCAGCAATTAAACGAATCGTTTGCCACGGCTCACCCTGTTGGCTGTCGAGCGCCGATTTCAAAATCGCCAGCGCGCGGGATTTCTCTTCACCCTGCATATTCAACAGGCTGGCGAACAGTTCGCTTAAACGTTCGGCATTGGGCTGCTGTAAAAAATGAGCAATCGCCGGATGCGCGCCCGCGACGGGCTGGAGCAGGGAAACAATCTCGGAAAACTCACGAAACGCGTTCATCGCGAGGAAAGGGGTCAGGGCAAAAACCAGCTCTGGCTTGTGGTTAGGATCTTTATAGTTACGCTCGGCGGCATCCATTGGAATGCCGGCGGCATTTTCTTTGGCAAAACCGATTTCAGAATTGCGTTTATTTGGATGAACCTGAATGGAGAGCGGCTGGGCTGCGCATAACACTTTAAACAGGAAAGGCAGTTCGCCAAAGCGCCTGGCAACGGCATCTCCCAGCAGAGTTGATTTATCACCCTCAATCACATCACGCAGTGAAACGATATCTCCGGCGGCATTGTGCACACGTGAACTGCTCTTCGGATGTGCGCCCATCCACAATTCAGCCATCGGCTGGTTGGATGGATTTTCCATGCCATAAAGTTCAGTCAGTGCCGTTTTGCTTCCCCAGGCATAGTTTTGCACTGAGTTAATAAGTTTTTGCATGATCAATCCCTGTTTGAATGTGGAAATTAATCCCGCTATTAAAGCAAGAATCCTACGGGAAGTAACCTGGAGCCGCAAAAAGTCGTACTAGTCTCAGTTTTTGTTAAAAAAGTGTGTAGGATAATGTAACTCGCTTTTAACAGGGCAATGGAACACCCGC
This sequence comes from Escherichia sp. MOD1-EC5950, assembly GCF_002965345.1. Lineage (NCBI taxonomy): Bacteria > Pseudomonadati > Pseudomonadota > Gammaproteobacteria > Enterobacterales > Enterobacteriaceae > Escherichia > Escherichia sp. MOD1-EC5950. Next base: position 76,823 of record NZ_PTSR01000002.1, on the reverse strand, counting down.
CCAGAGCATAACCAAACCAGGCAGTAAGTGAGAGAACAATGTCAAACAAACCCTTTCATTATCAGGCTCCTTTCCCACTCAAAAAAGATGATACCGAGTACTACCTGCTGACCAGCGAACACGTTAGCGTATCTGAATTTGAAGGGCAGGAGATTTTGAAAGTCGCGCCAGAAGCGTTAACTTTGTTGGCGCGTCAGGCGTTTCATGATGCGTCATTTATGCTGCGTCCAGCTCACCAGCAGCAAGTGGCCGATATTCTGCGCGACCCGGAAGCCAGCGAAAACGACAAATATGTGGCGCTGCAATTCCTGCGCAACTCCGACATCGCCGCAAAAGGCGTTCTGCCAACCTGCCAGGATACCGGCACCGCGATAATCGTCGGTAAAAAAGGGCAGCGTGTATGGACCGGTGGTGGTGATGAAGCGGCGCTGGCGCGCGGTGTCTATAACACCTATATCGAAGATAACCTGCGCTACTCGCAAAACGCAGCGCTGGATATGTATAAAGAGGTGAATACTGGCACCAACCTGCCAGCGCAGATCGATCTTTATGCTGTTGATGGCGACGAGTATAAATTCCTCTGTATCGCCAAAGGTGGCGGTTCAGCAAACAAGACGTATCTCTATCAGGAAACCAAAGCGTTACTGACGCCAGGGAAACTGAAAAATTATCTGGTTGAGAAAATGCGTACGCTGGGCACGGCGGCGTGTCCTCCGTATCACATTGCCTTCGTGATCGGTGGTACATCTGCGGAAACTAACCTTAAAACAGTAAAACTGGCTTCCGCTAAATACTATGACGAGCTGCCAACGGAAGGGAATGAGCACGGTCAGGCGTTCCGTGATGTGGAGCTGGAAAAAGAGTTGCTGATTGAAGCGCAAAATCTTGGTCTGGGGGCGCAGTTTGGCGGTAAATATTTTGCCCATGATATCCGCGTGATTCGTCTGCCACGCCACGGCGCATCCTGTCCGGTTGGTATGGGCGTTTCCTGTTCTGCTGACCGTAATATCAAAGCGAAAATCAATCGTCAGGGGATCTGGATCGAAAAACTGGAACATAATCCAGGCAAATATATCCCGGAAGAATTGCGTAAAGCAGGGGAAGGCGAAGCGGTGCGCGTTGACCTTAATCGTCCGATGAAAGAGATCCTCGCACAGTTGTCGCAGTATCCCGTTTCTACCCGCTTGTCGCTGAACGGCACGATTATTGTCGGTCGTGATATTGCCCACGCCAAACTGAAAGAGCGCATGGACAACGGCGAAGGGTTACCGCAATACATCAAAGATCACCCGATTTACTATGCTGGTCCGGCAAAAACGCCAGAAGGTTATGCCTCCGGCTCTCTTGGCCCAACGACCGCCGGACGGATGGATTCTTACGTCGATCAACTGCAAGCGCAGGGCGGCAGTATGATCATGCTGGCGAAGGGTAATCGCAGTCAACAGGTGACCGATGCTTGTAAAAAACATGGTGGCTTTTACCTTGGCAGTATCGGCGGCCCGGCAGCAGTGCTGGCGCAGGGCAGTATTAAGAGCCTGGAATGTGTTGAATATCCGGAACTGGGTATGGAAGCTATCTGGAAAATTGAAGTGGAAGATTTCCCGGCATTTATCCTTGTTGATGATAAAGGGAATGACTTCTTCCAGCAGATTCAACTCACGCAGTGTACCCGCTGCGTGAAATAAGCGGGCGGATAAGGCGTTTACGCCGTATCCGGCATGAACAAAGCGTATTTTGCAAACAATCTGAGCCGCCCTTTACTTCGGGGCGGCTTTTTTACATGGCACGAAAGACCAAACATTTGTTACCAAATAGTAAATAATGAGTGAGCTAAAAGTTGCTTAACGAAAGCAAAACAGAAAGAAAAAATTAATCAGGTGAGGAGCAGGCCATGAATACAGTACGCAGCGAAAAAGATTCGATGGGTGCGATCGATGTCCCGGCAGATAAGCTGTGGGGCGCACAAACTCAACGCTCGCTGGAGCATTTCCGTATTTCCACGGAGAAAATGCCCACCTCACTGATTCATGCGCTGGCGCTGACTAAGCGTGCAGCGGCAAAAGTTAACGAAGATTTAGGTTTACTCTCTGAAGAGAAAGCGAGTGCTATCCATCAGGCAGCGGATGAAGTGCTGGCGGGACAGCATGACGATGAATTTCCGCTGGCTATCTGGCAGACGGGTTCCGGCACGCAAAGCAACATGAATATGAACGAAGTGCTGGCCAATCGGGCGAGCGAACTGCTCGGTGGCGTGCGCGGAATGGAACGTAAAATTCACCCTAACGACGACGTGAACAAAAGCCAAAGTTCAAATGATGTCTTTCCGACAGCAATGCACGTTGCGGCGCTGCTGGCGCTACGCAAGCAACTCATCCCGCAGCTTAAAACACTGACACAAACGCTGAATGAGAAATCGCGCGCATTTGCCGATATCGTCAAAATTGGTCGTACCCACTTGCAGGACGCCACGCCGCTGACACTGGGCCAGGAGATTTCCGGCTGGGTAGCGATGCTGGAGCATAATCTCAAACATATTGAATACAGCCTGCCGCATGTGGCGGAACTGGCGCTGGGCGGTACAGCGGTAGGGACGGGGCTGAATACCCATCCGGAATATGCCCGTCGCGTAGCGGATGAGCTTTCGGTAATTACCTGTGCGCCGTTTGTTACTGCTCCGAACAAATTTGAAGCACTGGCGACCTGCGATGCACTGGTTCAGGCTCATGGCGCGTTGAAAGGGCTGGCGGCGTCACTGATGAAAATTGCGAACGATGTCCGCTGGCTGGCTTCAGGCCCTCGCTGTGGCATTGGCGAAATCTCAATTCCGGAAAACGAGCCGGGCAGCTCAATCATGCCAGGGAAAGTGAACCCAACGCAGTGTGAAGCGTTAACCATGCTTTGCTGTCAGGTGATGGGAAACGACGTGGCGATCAACATCGGTGGCGCTTCCGGTAATTTCGAACTGAACGTCTTCCGCCCGATGGTGATCCACAATTTCCTGCAATCGGTGCGCTTACTGGCGGATGGCATGGAAAGTTTTAACAAACATTGTGCAGTGGGAATTGAGCCGAATCGTGAGCGAATCAATCAATTGCTCAATGAGTCGCTAATGCTGGTGACTGCGCTCAACACCCACATTGGCTATGACAAAGCCGCTGAGATCGCTAAAAAAGCACACAAAGAAGGGCTGACTTTAAAAGCCGCAGCCCTTGCGTTGGGGTATCTTAACGAGGCCGAGTTTGATAGTTGGGTACGACCAGAACAGATGGTCGGCAGTATGAAAGTCGGGCGTTAATCTGCAACATACAGGTGCAGCCGTGGAATGATTAAGCGAAGCGGCTGCGCCTGGGGTTTGTAACGGTGCTGCACATTGTCGGCATCATAATTTAGCAGCTCGCCAACGTCCGGCACACCAGCACCATTATCCCGATTAACCAACGCGATAAGCGGCGTAGGGCAGGCATGTTGTACCTGTTTTTGATCTCCCTTATACCAGACACGGGCAATTGGCTGCACCTTCACCGGACGTTTGATTTTTAATTTCGCATCCTGCGGCAGGGCGGCGATATCCTGATACTCACGCTCCAGTTTTCCTTGCCACTCCTCGCGCGTCCACGGCGCGACGCTGCGTGGTGATTTCAGGCTTTTTTCCAGTTGAGCCAGTACTTCATCACGATGCAAATTCTTAATGATATGCTTATTCGCCCAGCCAAAACGTAAAGTGGCAGGATCGTGAAGAACCGTGAGCGTGCGGTAAGCGTTAAGGGTAATCAGTCCCGGCAAATGACGATGTACCCATTCAAAACGCGCCGCCGTGGGGAGTTCTGACTCAACCGTGACGATATGTTCAAAAGTGGTTTTGAGTTGATTGATGCGCTGAATATGACTTGCCAGCGCCGCTTGTGAAAGATTATCGACCTGATAACACAGCACGCCAGGCAGACGAACAGCGGCCTTGCTGCTGCGGTTTTCGGACTGTTGCTGAATAAACAAATGGCGGAAATGACGTAGTGCCAGCACCTGCGCCTCTTTGCCGAGATGTTGCTTAACTTCAATGCAATTCAGCGGATTATGCTCATCCGCTTTTTTGACTTCCGGTAAAGAGAACACGCGGGCAACCAGCAACTTGTGCTGCTCAAGCTCAGCGGCAAACGCGGCCAGTTCTTGCTCCATCTGACGAAAGGTAGTATTGAGTCGGTCAACGAGATCGTAACGAGCCATAAAATCACCACTTTAGTTACAACATACTTATTATATAACACAACGGCGGTAACTTGACCACCGTGCGCGTAGTGTCAGGCAGAGGTAAATTGCGGGATGTTATGCCATAACGGCCAGCTAAACGAGAAGCGGGCACCACCCAGTTCGCTGGAGTCACAGTTAACCGTGCCGCCCATTGCCAGTGCAATAGAGTGGACAATCGCCAGTCCCAACCCACAACCGCCGGTTGAACGGTCACGGCTAGGATCGAGACGCACAAAGGGTTCAAAGACATGCTCGCGATCCTGTGGGGCTATTCCTGGCCCATCATCTTCGACAATTAATGTCGCTCTGTTTCCTGCCAGTAGCAGGCTGGTTTCTACGGTTGAATGGCAGTAGCGCAGGGCGTTATTGATCAAGTTATCCAACACGCGCGCCATTAAGCGCATATCCAGCGCCGCATAATGACCTTGCATGAGCGTTTTTATCCGTACCGTTTTGTCGGGGTTAACAGCCTGGATATCGGCCAGATGTGTTGACAGCCATAACGGTAGGTCTGGCTCGCTAAGATGCAACTCATTTTGCGGGCGGTCTAATCGGGCATAGGTCAGCAGTTCTTCGATCAAGGCTTCCAGTTGGCTGATATCACGATTCAGAGCCTGAGACTCTGTTTCACTCAGGTTATCGCTCATCTCCAGCCGATAACGCAGGCGCACTAACGGCGTTCGCAGTTCGTGAGCAATCCCGTCGATAAGCTGTTTTTTGCTGGCAATTAATGCATTGATATTGTCCGCCATCTGGTTAAATGCTACGCCCAGTCGTTCAAAGCTCGAACCATCATCAAAGTGAATGCGTTCATTGAGATGGCCATCGCCAAATCGTTGCGCCGCTGCTTCCAGTTTTAACATGTCCTGCCAGTGCGGACGCATCCAGATAAACACTGGAAAGGCGAGAGAGATGGCAATAAAGGCAATCAGCGCGATATCCAACAAACGCATTTGATGGAGGTAATAGAGATAAGGAACGGGACCGACGGCCAGCACGTAGTGGCTGCGTGGGATGCGTTGCAAAAAAGTGTACTGATCATCCAGAGCAACAATCTCACCGCCACGCAGTCGGTGCATGGAAATTTCATCGAGATGATACTTACTCAAGGGTTCGACACGCAGATCGAAAGAGAGATTTAAATCCATCTCCTTCAGCGTTTTTCCCCAGTCGTGCGGGGGGATCTCCCGCAACTCGCTACGCATCAGGTACAGCGAACTGTTCATCAAATCATCCAGCGACTGTTTGCCCGCGCGTTCGGCGGTAAATTTGTACACCAGTCCAACCAGCAGGGACATCACCAGAAAGCAGACAAACAGTAAAAGATAAAACTGGATAAACAGTTTTTTCATCGCTCATTCCCATGCATGGGGCGCAAAAAGATAGCCTTTGTTACGCACAGTTTTAATACGATACGGTTCAGCAGCGTTATCGAGCAGTTTTTTTCTTAACCGCGAAATAGCCACGTCCACGCTACGATCCAGACCGTCATAACTGACGCCGCGTAAATTTCGCAACAACGCATCGCGATCCATAATTTGCCCCGCATGAGTGGCTAATTCCCAGAGCAGTTCGAAATCGGCGGTAGAGAGTGAAATCTCAGTGTTAGCAAGGGTGACTACGCGGTTAATAGGGTCGATGGTCAACGTGCCGAAATGCAATGCTTTGTAGGGCGTCAGAGGCGTTTCCTGAATGCCTTTGGTCAGCGTCGCTTGCTCATTCTGACGCAAATGTAAACGTAGCCGAGCCAGCAGAACTGCAGGAGGAGTCGTTTTGAGAATATAGTCGCAGGCACCCATTTCCAGCGCCAGAATGTGGTTCATATCACTGTCGAGGGAGGTCAGCAGAACGATTGGTCCGGACCACTTAGAACCTAAATCGCGACAGATAGTCATGCCGTCTTTGCCTGGTAGCATGATATCGAGTAGCACCAGATCCGGATTTTCCCGCAGGATCGTTTCTTCTGCATGGTCGCCGCGAGGTTCTATGGTTACCTGCATATCATGTTTCGCCAGGTATGCGGCAATCAGTGAACCAACTTCTGCGTCATCTTCCACAAATACGATAGTGTTCATATTATTCACGGTAGATATAAAAACGTCACAATACACTGCACCGTTTTTACTTACTATCAATCGTTTCTAAACAAGTTTGCATCAGGTATTCTACTAAGGACTTGTTATGGAAGTGTTAAGGTAAAAAGATGGGGCTGGTAATCAAAGCCGCGCTTGGTGCGCTGGTGGTGGTGTTGATTGGTGTATTAGCAAAAACGAAAAATTACTACATAGCCGGGCTGATCCCGCTTTTCCCAACCTTTGCGCTCATCGCGCATTATATTGTTGCCAGCGAACGCGGCATTGAAGCCTTACGCGCAACCATCATTTTCAGTATGTGGTCGATCATTCCTTATTTTATTTATCTGGCGTCGCTGTGGTATTTCACTGGAATCATGCGCTTGCCCGCGGCTTTTGTAGGTTCTGTGGTGTGCTGGGGACTAAGCGCATGGGTGCTGATTATTTGCTGGATGAAACTGCATTAACGCAGATGTCGACCTCCATCAAGCGGGAAACTGCGCCCGGTAACAAAGCAACTGGTGAGCAAGTAATCGACCAGATCGATCACCTCTTTCTCGCCAGGCGCGGTTTTCATCAGCGATTTATTCAGCGCCTGTTGGCGATATTCAGCATCATCATGTTCATTAAACAGGATCAGCGACGGTGCAATAGAATTCACTTTCACTTCCGGTGCCAGCTTGCGGGCAAATGAGCGGGTCATATTATCCAGGGCTGCTTTGCTTGCTGCATAGGCGATATGGTTGTCGCTGCCTCGTTCCACCACATAATCGGTGAAGTGAATAATATCGCTGGCGGCGTGCCCGTGACCACGCAGTAATCTTTCCAGAGCGTGGTTAAGAAGGTATGGGGTATTAACGTGGATTTGCATCATGCAGGCCAGCACGTCAGCCAGTGGCGTACCTGGTTTTTCTGCCATCCACGCGCTGGCATTGTGCAAAATGGCACGCAGGCCGTGGGTGCTTTTTAATACTTTATCGGCAAACGCCATCACGCCATCATTCGTCGAAAAATCAGCCTGAATACACTGTGCTCCCGCCTGAATCAGGCTATCAATGGCAGGATAGTGCGTCCGATAGCTGACAATCACCGGTTGCTTTTGATTAATGAAATGCCAGGCGAGGGCGAGGCCGATGCGACGGCCTCCGCCAGTGATTAATATTGGCAAGGGCTGGGTATTACCCATCGTTATCTCCTTTGCTATCCAACGATGGGACGAACGTTATCCCACCAGCATCCAGGTCGCCGGAACTGCGGCAATTAACAGCATGCCAATCAGTACCATTTCCTGACGATTCAGAACATTATCATGTGTATGCGTTTTACGCGCGTACAGGAATACCAGCAACCCCGGCGCATACAGAACGACGGACAACAACAGGTGCATTGGACCAGAGGCGTACAATAACCATAAGCCATAAATGCAGGCACCGACACCTACCGCTTTATGCAGCGGGCGGGTTGCGATTTTCAGCAAGAACGCGCCAACAAGGAAATAGGGCACCAGAATCATTTCTGAGGCAATGGTTAGCAACGTGTTGTAATCGGAACCGGTCAGCCAGATTAGCACCAGACAAATTTGCACGCAGATGTTGGTCAGCCACAGCGAGGCGGATGGCGCAGCCTGTGCGTTCTGGCGGGCAAAAATGCGCGGGAATGCTTTATGGGTCGCTGCCAGGAAGGGGACTTCTGCCGCCATAATGGTCCAACTTAAATATGCGCCACAAACGGAAACGATCAATCCGGCAGCGATGATAATCTCGCCCCACGGCCCCATCATTTTCACCATCAGGCCCGCCATAGACGGGTTACGAATTTCCGCCAGTTCAGGACGCGCAACCACGCCCAGCGAAAGCAGAGTGACCAGTAAATAAACGCCCAGCGCGGAAAGTACCGCCAGGAGTGTCGCTTTGCCGACATCATGTTTATTACGCGCACGCGCAGAAACCACCACCGCACCTTCCACACCAATGAATACCCACAGGGTGATCAGCATGGTGTTTTTCACCTGTTCCCACACCGGTACACCAAGTGCAAGGCCAGAGAAGTCGAGTCTGAAGGTGTCCAGTTTGAACATCATCAGCGCCAGTACAATAAACAGTCCCAATGGCAACAATTTTGCCAGCGTTGCCACCAGGTTAATGCTGGCAGCGGTCTGTACACCGCGCAGGATCAAAAAGTGAACAATCCACAAAAGTGCGGATGCACCGACGATCGATTGCCAGGTGTTGCCATCGCCAAACAGGCGCAGTTCCGGGGTATCGGTGAAGAAACTCAATGCAGAAAAGACGATCACCAGATAGGAGACGTTAGCGATAACCGCGCACAGCCAATATCCCCATGCGGAGCAGAAACCAATGAGTTCGCCAAAACCTTCACGAGCATAGGTAAAGATGCCGCCGTCAAGATCGGGACGAATGCGTGTCAGGATCAGCATGGCAAAGGCGAGTAATAAAATGCCAGCGCCAGTAATGCCCCAACCGATGAGCAGTGCTGCCGGGCTGGCAACCGCGGCCATATTTTGTGGCAGACTGAAAACACCTGCGCCCAGCATTGAGCTTAATACCAGCGCGGTGAGTGCGCTCAGTCCCAGTTTCTTTTCCATCGATATCCAGTGTTTAAAAGGTGTTCAAAAGAATAAATATTAGGGCAGGACGCATAAAAATGGTGTTTGCCACTGAAGCGCGGGATTTTACGAAGAGATGTGTCTGCATGCAATGGTCACGGGGAAATTTGTGACTAAAAATGCTAAAGGCGGCATAAAGCCGCCTCATTGGGATACTGAATAGTTATTTATACAGGTCTGCGCTGATGGTCAGATTATTACCACGTTCCTGCCACTGGCGGGTGATGTGGTAATACTTCGCACCTTTCTTCGCGGCACGTTTAGCAACCTGGTAGGAGACTTCGGTCATGTTACCGTAGTTACCTGAGAACTTAATGCTGTCGAACGGCACCATCATCGCTGCGGTTGCCTTGTTCAGTTCTTCGACTTTAGTGCCGTCAGGAAGCGTGACAGTGTAACGTCCGCCTTTTGAGGACTGAGTTTCGAAGAAACGACCAACTTCGGAACTGGGTGATGCGGTAGTGGCAACACCCGGGATTTCAACTTTCTTCGCGGCTTCGCCACCGGCAGCCAGGGCTGCACGTCCGGCTTCGGAGTCTGCCGGGATCACATCCGGGCTTTGGACTACACGTTTCTTAGCATCTTTTTTATAGATGAACGCTGTAATGCGTTGGTTACCGCCCTGGTTGGCATCGATTTGGCGAACGATGTAGAAAGAGTATGCGCCTTTTGCTTTCGCCGCTTTGGTGATGGCGTCATTCACTTCCGGTTGGCTACGGTAGAAGCCCTGGACGGTGACAGTGTCAAACGGCTCAATCAGAACGGCCTGGTCTTTTGGCAGTTCAACCACACCGTTAATCACGCGATTTTTTTCGGTTTCTGCTTTTTCAGCATCAGACTTATAGAGATCGGCAACCACTCGCCAGTTACCGCTGTTACCGAAATCTGACGTGTCGACAACATAAAAGGAGGCTGCACCTTCTTTATCAGCACGACGGGAAACGGCTTTCACCGCCTCGCCAATGGCATTGAAACGTCCGGTAACCACTACACGATCAAAAGGTTTAACCGCTGCCGCTTGCTCCGGTGTCAGTTCTGTTGCTGCGTTAACGGAGAATGCCGTAGCAGAAAGCAGTGCCGACGCCAGGAGGGTGTTCTTAAGCTTCATAAAAATAATCCTTCGCCTTGCGCAAACCAGGTACTGGTATTGTTATTAACGAGAAACGTGGCTGATTATTGCATTTAAACGGTGTAACTGTCTGCGTGATTTTTCATATCAGACTTCCTGATTTGATTTTAAACCTGATCGAATAACCATCTGTGATTAAAAAGTAACCGTAGCAACATACAACGGCTGAAACGGCTGAATTGTATAAGTTAATTTAATGTTAAGTGACAGTTTGCACCGGGGTGATCTCATGTTTTACCTGGCTATCGGAGACAATTATCGCCCTTTATCCGTTGTTCTATGGTGTTTATCTCACTATCAAGGCTGAATCGTTAATATTTTTCGAGTTAACGCCGAAATAGTGATTTTTGGCGCTAGATCGCAAGCATTATTTTCAGTACGTTATAGGGCGTTTGTTACTAATTTATTTTAACGGAGTAACATTTAGCTCGTATATGAGCGGCTTGTGTGGTTCCTGACACAGGCAAACCATCATCAATAAAACCGATGGAAGGGAATATCATGCGAATTGGAATACCAAGAGAACGGTTAACCAATGAAACCCGTGTTGCAGCAACGCCCAAAACAGTGGAGCAGTTGCTGAAACTGGGTTTTACCGTCGCGGTAGAGAGCGGCGCGGGTCAACTGGCAAGTTTTGACGATAAAGCGTTTGTGCAAGCGGGCGCTGAAATAGTAGAAGGGAATAACGTCTGGCAGTCAGATATCATTCTGAAGGTCAATGCGCCGTTAGATGATGAAATTGCGTTACTGAATCCAGGAACAACGCTGGTGAGTTTTATCTGGCCTGCGCTGAATCCGGAGCTAATGCAAAAGCTTGCGGAACGTAACGTCACCGTGATGGCGATGGACTCCGTACCGCGTATCTCACGCGCGCAATCACTGGACGCGTTAAGTTCGATGGCGAACATCGCTGGCTATCGCGCCATTGTTGAGGCGGCGCATGAGTTTGGGCGTTTCTTTACAGGGCAAATCACCGCGGCAGGTAAAGTGCCTCCGGCAAAAGTGATGGTGATTGGTGCGGGTGTTGCGGGTCTCGCGGCCATTGGTGCGGCAAACAGTCTCGGTGCGATTGTGCGTGCGTTTGATACCCGCCCGGAAGTGAAAGAACAAGTTCAAAGTATGGGCGCGGAATTCCTCGAACTGGATTTCAAAGAGGAAGCAGGCAGCGGCGATGGCTATGCCAAAGTGATGTCGGAAGCGTTCATCAAGGCAGAAATGGAACTCTTTGCTGCGCAGGCAAAAGAGGTCGATATCATTGTGACCACCGCGCTTATTCCAGGTAAACCGGCACCGAAACTGATTACCCGCGAAATGGTTGACTCCATGAAGTCGGGCAGTGTGATTGTCGATCTGGCCGCACAAAACGGCGGTAACTGTGAATACACCGTGCCGGGTGAAATCTTCACTACGGAAAATGGCGTCAAAGTGATTGGTTATACCGATCTTCCGGGGCGTCTGCCAACACAATCCTCACAGCTTTACGGCACCAACCTTGTCAATCTGCTGAAGCTGTTGTGCAAGGAGAAAGACGGCAACATTACTGTTGATTTTGATGATGTAGTGATTCGCGGCGTGACCGTGATTCGTGCTGGCGAAATTACCTGGCCGGCACCGCCGATTCAGGTTTCAGCCCAGCCACAGGCGACACAGAAAGCCGCACCGGAAGTCAAAGCTGAGGAAAAATGCACCTGTTCACCGTGGCGTAAATACGCCCTGATGGCGTTGGCAATCATCCTCTTCGGTTGGCTGGCAAATGTTGCACCAAAAGAGTTCCTCGGGCATTTCACCGTGTTCGCGCTGGCGTGCGTTGTGGGCTATTACGTGGTGTGGAATGTATCGCACGCGCTACATACGCCGCTGATGTCGGTCACCAACGCGATTTCAGGGATTATTGTTGTCGGAGCACTGTTGCAGATTGGCCAGGGCGGCTGGGTTAGCTTCCTTAGTTTTATCGCGGTGCTTATAGCCAGCATTAATATTTTCGGTGGCTTCACCGTGACTCAGCGTATGCTGAAAATGTTCCGCAAAAACTAAGGGGTAACATATGTCTGGAGGATTAGTTACAGCTGCATACATTGTTGCCGCGATCCTGTTTATCTTCAGCCTGGCCGGGCTTTCGAAACATGAAACCTCTCGCCAGGGTAACAACTTCGGTATCGCCGGGATGGCGATTGCGTTAATCGCTACTATTTTGGGGCCGGATACTGGCAATGTTGGTTGGATCTTGCTGGCGATGGTCATCGGTGGCGCAATTGGTATCCGCCTGGCGAAGAAGGTCGAAATGACTGAAATGCCGGAACTGGTGGCGATCCTGCATAGTTTTGTGGGGCTGGCGGCGGTGCTGGTTGGTTTTAATAGCTATCTGCATCACGATGCGGATATGGCTCCGATTCTGGCCAACATTCACCTGACGGAAGTATTCCTCGGTATCTTCATTGGTGCGGTGACCTTCACCGGCTCGGTCGTGGCATTCGGTAAGTTGTGCGGCAAAATTTCGTCTAAACCGCTGATGCTGCCAAACCGTCACAAAATGAATCTGGCTGCTCTGGTCGTTTCCTTCCTGCTGCTGATTGTGTTTGTCCGCACCGAAAGCGTTGGCCTGCAAGTTCTGGCATTGCTGATAATGACCGCCATTGCACTGGTCTTCGGCTGGCATTTAGTGGCTTCCATCGGTGGCGCAGATATGCCAGTGGTGGTGTCGATGCTGAACTCTTACTCTGGTTGGGCGGCAGCGGCCGCGGGCTTTATGCTCAGCAACGACTTGCTGATTGTGACCGGTGCGCTGGTCGGTTCTTCGGGGGCAATCCTTTCTTACATCATGTGTAAGGCGATGAACCGTTCCTTTATCAGCGTCATTGCGGGTGGTTTCGGCACCGATGGTTCCTCTACCGGCGACGATCAGGAAGTGGGTGAACATCGCGAAATTACGGCGGAAGAGACGGCGGAACTGCTGAAAAATTCGCATTCAGTGATCATCACCCCAGGTTACGGCATGGCAGTCGCGCAGGCGCAATATCCGGTGGCAGAAATCACCGAGAAACTGCGTGCCCGCGGTATCAACGTGCGTTTCGGTATTCACCCGGTTGCGGGGCGTTTGCCTGGGCATATGAACGTATTGCTGGCAGAAGCGAAAGTGCCGTATGACATCGTGCTGGAAATGGACGAGATCAACGATGACTTTGCTGATACCGATACCGTGCTGGTAATTGGTGCGAACGATACGGTTAACCCGGCGGCGCAGGACGATCCGAAAAGCCCAATTGCCGGTATGCCTGTGCTGGAAGTGTGGAAAGCGCAGAACGTGATTGTCTTTAAACGTTCGATGAACACCGGCTATGCTGGTGTGCAAAACCCGCTGTTTTTCAAGGAAAACACCCACATGCTGTTTGGTGACGCCAAAGCCAGCGTGGATGCGATTCTGAAAGCACTGTAACCTCAACGGCCTCTGCGGAGGCCGTTACTCTTTCTTGAGATCGCTTAACAGCACGGCGATACTTTGACCTCCCGCTGTTTGTTCAAGCGCAATTTTGACAATAATCGTCAACGGCACCGAAAGCAGCATCCCCACCGGTCCTAACAACCATCCCCAAAAAATTAACGACAAAAAGACCACCAGTGTGGAAAGCCCCAATCCGCGTCCCATAATGCGTGGTTCCAGAATATTACCGAAGACCAGATTAATCAGCAGATATCCCGCCAGCACCAACAACGCTTCGTAGAAACCATTAAACACCAGTACCTGGGCAATAGGGGGAATAGCCGCAAGGACCGAACCAATATTAGGAATGTAATTAAGCGCGAAGGCCAGCAATCCCCAGACAAAAGCAAAGCGAACGTCCAGTGCTGCGAGCATCGCCCAGGCGACCAGTCCGGTGATGATGCTGATGGCCGTTTTCAGCACCAGGTAATGCGACACACTGTCAATCGCGCGCTGAATCGCCGCCATTCCTTCGACCGGACGTGCCATCATTTGCTGGAGTTTGCCGGGCAGTTGCGGAACTTCGAGCAGCATAAACAGCACCGTCAACAGCAATAAAAATATTGATGACATGGCGTTAGATAACTGCGTCAGTAAGTTGGTCAGCAACGTCATCGCCGCGTTCGGGTCAATGTAATGCGCCAGTTGGTCAACTGAGACATCAATACCCACGCGCTGTAATAAAGGCTCCAGAGCTTGCAGAGGCTTTATGATTGAGCTGCGATACTGTGGCAAAGTGCGGGTCAGTTCATTGAGTGTTGAGCCGAGATAGGCCAGCATAAGCACCATCGCCATTACGATGATGGTCATTAAAATCGACACCGCCAGTACGCGCGGTACTCGCCAGCGAACCATGCGTTGTACCAGCGGGTTAAGAATGACTGCGATAAATAGGGCGAGGATAAAGGGGACGATGATATCGGCGGCAAACCGGATACCGCAGAGAATAATGACCAGCATTCCCAACATAATGACGATTTTTAGGCCATTGAGCGTGATGATCGGCTTTGCCATGTTTATCCCCGTTTTTTTCTTCGCTAATAATATTTTTTCTGCGGCATTATAACGAAAATCAAACCACTCAGGTAAAGATATGAAAATGTTTTGAGTTAATTCTTAAGCTATGATACAAATCAGGCGTGTACAACTACCGAGGACAATTATCATCCGCGATGACGAGAAGCAACACTGCGGATAATTGTAATATTATGGACAATTTGTTCAGGACGTTATTTTCTACATTTACCCATCTTCGTACCTCATCCAGCATCTTGCTCGCAGGCGAGCAACACTGGCGCAACGCGCTTTAGTCCTTTCTTCTGTCAAAGCTGGCGCTCTGCGCTGGACTGAATACTTTTCTTTGGTTTCGCTGAATTCAGCGAACATTAAAATAATTCTCTTGCAGGGGAAGGACGATGTATATTTATTGGGCTTTATTAGGTCTGGCTATTGCCACAGAAATTACCGGAACGCTGTCAATGAAATGGGCGAGCGTCAGTAACGGTAACGGTGGATTTATTTTAATGCTGGTGATGATTTCACTGTCATATATATTTCTTTCTTTCGCCGTGAAAAAAATAGCGCTTGGTGTGGCTTATGCTCTGTGGGAAGGCATCGGTATTTTATTTATTACGCTATTTAGCGTTCTGTTATTCGATGAAAGCTTATCGCTGCTAAAAATTGCCGGGTTAACAACCCTGGTTGTCGGGATTGTGTTGATTAAATCTGGTACACGCAAAGTACGTAAACCCTCGCTGGAGGTGAACCGTGGCGCAGTTTGAATGGGTTCATGCCGCCTGGTTGGCACTGGCAACTGTGCTGGAAATCATGGCTAACGTCTTTTTGAAATTTTCTGACGGCTTTCGCCGCAAAGTTTATGGCTTGCTCTCGCTGGCGGCGGTGCTTGCTGCCTTTAGCGCGCTTTCGCAGGCCGTTAAAGGGATCGACTTGTCTGTAGCCTATGCATTGTGGGGTGGGTTTGGTATTACCGCCACTTTAGCTGCGGGGTGGATCTTGTTTGGTCAACGTTTAAATCGCAAAGGCTGGGTTGGCCTGATCTTGCTATTGGCCGGAATGATCATGGTGAAACTCGCCTGATGACCACGCTGCCCGACAATGCGGGCAGCGTTTGAACATTATTGCCGGGTCAGTTCTTCTAACTTGTCGCGAAAACCGGTGACAGAAATGGCCCGGTTATCGGCGCGCCAGCGATCTTTCGCTGCAGGAGCTGAACTTTGCACACCAATTAACTGCCAGCCGTCATCAGTATGCAGCATCAGTGGCGAACCGCTGTCACCCGGCAGGGTATCGCACTGATGCGACATCACCGAGGTTTGCGCCCAGCCAGTCACTTCGCAATTTTGATGGCTGTATAAGGTATCAAGATGATCTTCGGGATACCCCGCCTGAGTCACTTTACGACCAGCCGCTTTTAATGCGGCGGTAAGCGCGGCTTTATCTCCCTCAAATAATGGCAACGGCGTAATGCCAGAAGGGGGATTGCGCAGCACAATCAAACCGAAATCCCACGGCGCGGCTGCGGGCGGGACAATCCAGCCATCACCATCAGCCTTTAACCGTTTCCCTAGCGTCGGATCAACACGACCTTCAATATCGTGGATCTCATAGCGCCATAGCCCTTTATTCGAAACAAAACGCAGCGCAATTGCTTTGTCTGGTTTACCTTTTGGTGGCGTTAATAAACAGTGGCCCGCAGTTAATGCGAGATTAGGCGCAATCAGCGTCGCCGTACATAAATTGCCGCTGGCCGTTTCCAGTTGCCCAACCGCATCCCACGGCGATTGGGTCGTGTTATTTACCGGTACACGATCATCATGACCAAAAAATAGGGTGCTGACCTCATCATGAGCCGATTTAGGATCGTCCGGTTTATCCGCAAACACAAATGCAGATGTCAGACTAATTGCACCCAGTACTACAGCAATGGTTGTACGCATATCACACTCTGGCGAGTAATTATGATTATTAAAAGCAAACCCTCGTAAATACTATAGACGGGACGGGATGAAAGTGGGAGTAAAATCAGATAACTACGCTCAGGAAAGATAAAAACGGGCGGCAATCAGCGCACATAAAATAAGGATGATAAGAATGAACTCAAAGCGATAACGGCCCACCATAGTACCCTCCGCTAAAGGCGGTGCTAAACGTTACCCGCTTAGCACCGTAATTTTCAGGCGCGAGGGGGCGCGCCACTATTGCTGTCGAAAACTTATGCGGCTGGCTGTGCTGCAGGTTTTGTCGGTTGTTGCTGGCTGTGTTTTTTGCTGTGCTTTTTGGCGGCCTGTGCTTTTTGCTCAGGTGCTTTCTGTTCAGTTTTTGCTTTTTTATGATGTTTTTTAGCCGCTTGCGCTTTCTGGGCGGGCGCTGCTTTATGCTGTTTTTTATGATGAATGGTTTTTGCAGGTGCTGCTTTGGTAGCAGCAGTCGGAGCAGGCGTGGTCGCAGTCTCTGCGGCAAAGGCAGCAGAAGAGAGACCCATAGCAGCGGCAACAACCAGAGCTAATACTTTTTTCATTGTCATACCCTCAATTTGGTTTTTTATGCAACCCCACTGCGGGGCCGATGTAATGACTATATCTCTGGAAATAGCAGGCTTCCGTGAGTGGTTGGTTTCGGCATGTAACGATATGTACAAAGCGAGTAGCGATGACGTGAGAAATAATAACGCATTGTGACTTAAGGAGATTTTCCCACCAATATCGGTAGTATTGATTGACTTAACTTTTTCATTACCTATAAATTGGTAGAATCACCGTGTATTAACAATAAATGACACACAGCAAAATGAATCCGTTTATTTGGGTGCTTATTATCCTGATGGCGTTAGATGCACTGCGAGAAATGGCCGGCACTTCGTCTATTTTGGGATGGTTATTAACGTTGAGTTGAGCAGACAATAAGCCCGGACAGGTTTTAACTCAGTCCGGGCTTATTTTTCAGGCGTGCAGGCGATGATGTAAACGTGTTCCGACCAGAATAGCGACCACCAACATCACGGCAATAAATGCACCGACGCCGTTCCAGCCATAGTTATGCCAGAAGACGCCACCTAATGTCCCTGCAATACTTGAACCCAGATAGTAACAAAATAGATACAGCGAGGAAGCCTGGCCTCTGGCGCGTTTAGCACGTGGGCCAATCCAGCTACTGGCGACAGAGTGAGCGGCAAAGAATCCTGTAGAGAAAAGCATCATACCGGCAAAAATCAACCACAGTGGGTTGAACAATGTCAGGAGAAGGCCAAAAAGCATGACACCTGTCGAAAATAACATCACCGGACCACGACCGAAGCGGGTAGTCATGGTGCCTGCTTTTGGCGAACTCCAGGTGCCAGTCAAATAGACTAGCGATAATAAGCCAACCACGGCCTGACTGACATGCCAGGGGGGAAGCATCAACCGATAACCAATGTAATTAAACAGAGTGACGAACGACCCCATCAGCAAAAAACCTTCGACGAATAATAAGGGTAATCCCTGATCACGGCAGTGCAGACGGAAGTTAATAAACAGCGTTTTTGGGCGCAACGAGGATGGGCGGAAATGGCGTGACTCCGGGAGGATTTTCCAGAACATTAACGCTGAGGTCAGAGCGAAACAGCCAATAACCGCCAGAGCAATTCGCCAGTTAAAGAAGTCAGTAAATACCCCGCTGATTAAGCGCCCACTCATACCGCCAATTGAGTTGCCGCTGATGTACAGTCCCATTGAAAATGCCACAAAACTGGGGTGGATCTCTTCGCTAAGGTAGGTCATGCCAACGGCAGCTACGCCGCTTAACGACAGACCAATCAAGGCGCGCATAATCAAAATACCGTGCCAGCTAGTCATCATCGTCGAAAGTAACGTGCAGATGGAGGCCAACAGTAGTGCCGTCACCATCACCGGCTTGCGACCTATGGCATCGGAAAGTGGGCCAGTAAATAGTAAACCAATGGCAAGCATGATCGTTGAAATTGACAGTGAAATACTACTGTTAGCAGGCGTTAAGCCAAATTCTTGCGAAAGCACCGGAAGAATAGGCTGCACACAATAAAGAAGCGCAAAGGTTGCCAGCCCGGCCGAGAATAGAGCCAGAGTGACACGCATAAATTGCGGCGTACCGCGTTTAATGAATTCGTTTGTCCGGGAAAGGTTTTTCTTGTCAGTGTCACTTGCCGGAGTGCCATCAACAGTTGTAGTACGACTCACTTGAAATCCTTGCTAAATATGCCCGTGATGTGGGATTAGGAATAGATTAGGAAAATCGAATTGTTATGTCTAATATATTAATAGTCTCAAATAAGATGTTTAAAATATGAATATTGAATTGCGCCACCTTCGTTACTTCATTGCTGTTGCGGAAGAGCTGCATTTTGGTCGCGCTGCTGCCCGACTGAATATTTCACAACCGCCGCTAAGCCAGCAGATTCAGATACTGGAGCAACAAATTGGCGCGCGACTGCTGGCACGAACCAATCGCAGCGTAATGCTGACGGCAGCAGGGAAGCAGTTCCTTGCTGATAGTCGGCAAATCCTGTCTATGGTGGATGACGCTGCCGCTCGCGCTGAACGCCTGCATCAGGGAGAGGCGGGAGAGTTACGCATTGGCTTTACCTCATCAGCGCCATTTATTCGCGCAGTATCTGATACCTTATCGCTGTTTCGTCGCGAATTTCCTGATGTTCATTTGCAGACACGCGAGATGAACACCCGCGAGCAAATAGCACCCCTTATCGAAGGGACGCTGGATATGGGGTTGCTACGAAATACTGTGTTGCCGGAGACGCTGGACCACGCGGTCATTGTGCATGAACCACTTATGGCGATGATCCCGCATGATCATCCTTTGGCCAATAAATCGAATGTAACGCTGGCAGAACTGGCAAAAGAACCCTTTGTTTTTTTTGATCCGCACGTAGGGACGGGGCTGTATGATGACATTCTCGGCCTGATGCGACGTTACAATCTCACCCCAGTCATCACCCAGGAAGTCGGCGAGGCGATGACTATCATCGGCCTGGTTTCCGCGGGTCTTGGCGTTTCGATTTTGCCCGCATCTTTCAAACGCGTACAACTCAATGAAATGCGTTGGGTATCTATTGCGGAAGAGGATGCGGTTTCTGAGATGTGGCTGGTTTGGCCAAAACATCATGAACAAAGCCCGGCAGCACGTAACTTTCGTATTCAGCTACTGAATGCTCTCTGATGAGGAAAAATTCAGCAAAAAATCCCGAAAAATGTGCTGTCAATCACATGGCTAAGTAAAAATTTGACGTTACGCATTGAAGTGCTTCACCATAGCCTACAGATTATTTCGGAGCGCGAAAATATAGGGAGTATGAGGTGGTTGCTGAAAACCAGCCGGGGCACATTGATCAAATAAAGCAGACCAACGCAGGTGCTGTATATCGCCTGATTGATCAGCTTGGTCCCATTTCGCGTATCGACCTTTCTCGCATGGCGCAGCTCGCGCCAGCCAGTATTACCAAAATTGTCCGCGAAATGCTTGAAGCGCACCTGGTGCAAGAGCTGGAAATTAAAGAGGCTGGAAACCGTGGCCGTCCGGCGGTGGGGTTGGTAGTAGAAACGGAAGCCTGGCACTATCTTTCTTTGCGTATTAGTCGTGGCGAGATTTTTCTTGCACTGCGTGATTTAAGCAGCAAGTTGGTGGTGGAAGACTCGCTGGAGTTGGCGCTGCAGGATGAATTACCGCTGTTGGATCGCATCATTACTCATATTGATCAGTTTTTTATTCGCCATCAGAAAAAACTCGAGCGCCTGACTTCTATTGCCATTACCATGCCGGGAATTATTGATACGGAAAATGGTATTGTACATCGTATGCCGTTCTACGAGGACGTAAAAGAGATGCCGCTCGGTGAAGCGCTTGAGCAGCATACCGGTGTACCGGTTTATATTCAGCATGATATCAGCGCATGGACGATGGCCGAGGCCTTGTTCGGCGCATCCCGCGGAGCGCGCGATGTGATTCAGGTGGTTATCGATCACAATGTGGGAGCGGGTGTGATTACCGATGGTCATCTGTTACACGCAGGAAGCAGTAGCCTTGTGGAGATAGGCCACACTCAGGTCGACCCCTATGGAAAACGCTGTTATTGCGGTAACCACGGCTGCCTGGAAACCATCGCCAGTGTTGACAGCATTCTTGAACTGGCGCAATTACGTTTGAATCAATCCATGAGTTCGATGTTACACGGACAGCCGTTAACCGTGGACTCATTGTGCCAGGCGGCACTGCGGGGCGATCTGCTGGCAAAAGATATTATTACCGGTGTGGGGGCGCATGTTGGGCGCAT
Source organism: Escherichia sp. MOD1-EC5950 (assembly GCF_002965345.1). Lineage (NCBI taxonomy): Bacteria > Pseudomonadati > Pseudomonadota > Gammaproteobacteria > Enterobacterales > Enterobacteriaceae > Escherichia > Escherichia sp. MOD1-EC5950. The sequence continues at coordinate 55,952 of NZ_PTSR01000002.1, read as the reverse complement.
TCTTGCCATCATGGTGAATTTATTTAACCCACAAAAAATACTGATTGGTTCACCGTTAAGCAAAGCGGCAGAAATCCTGTTCCCTGTCATTTCTGACAGCATCCGTCAGCAGGCGCTTCCTGCCTACAGCCAGCACATTAGCGTCGAAAGCACGCAGTTTTCTAATCAGGGGACGATGGCGGGAGCCGCATTGGTAAAAGACGCTATGTATAACGGTTCTTTGTTGATTCGTCTGTTGCAGGGTTAACATTTTTTAACTGTTCTACCAAAATTTGCGCTATCTCAAATTGGGGCAGGAAAGCATAACTTAGACTTCCAAAGTTGAATTATTTTCCTGGCTTATATTTGTGAAGCATAACGGTGGAGTTAGTGATGCTGAAGCGTTTCTTTATAACAGGTACAGACACTTCTGTAGGGAAAACGGTGGTTTCCCGCGCATTGCTACAAGCGTTAGCCTCCCAGGGAAAAACGGTTGCGGGGTATAAACCCGTAGCGAAGGGGAGCAAAGAGACACCCGATGGGCTACGTAATAAAGATGCCCTGGTGTTGCAGAGTGTTTCATCTATTGAACTGCCTTATGAAGCAGTCAATCCCATTGCGTTAAGCGAAGAAGAAAGTAGTGTGGCGCACAGTTGCCCGATCAATTACACCCTCATTTCAAATGGTCTGGCTAACCTGACGAATAAAGTCGACCATGTGGTGGTCGAAGGCACTGGCGGCTGGCGTAGTCTGATGAATGACCTGCGTCCGCTCTCTGAATGGGTGGTTCAGGAGCAGCTACCGGTGTTGATGGTGGTGGGCATTCAGGAAGGCTGTATTAACCATGCGCTTCTGACCGCACAGGCGATTGCGAACGATGGTCTTCCGCTCATTGGCTGGGTGGCTAACCGTATCAACCCAGGGTTAGCACATTACGCTGAAATCATAGATGTATTGGGTAAAAAACTCCCGGCACCGCTCATTGGCGAACTGCCTTATTTGCCGCGCGCAGAACAGCGTGAACTGGGGCAATACATCCGCTTACCCATGCTGCGCAGTGTGTTGGCGGTAGATAGAGTCACGGTGTAACGTCCGCGACGTTACTGACGCAATCACACAAGCAATTAATAAACCGGGGAGTAGCTGATACTCCCCAGTCATTTCGCATATCATCAATGTCGACATAATTGGCGCATGCGTGGTTGCAGCCAGTAGTGTTGCCATCCCGGTTAGCCCGAGTAACAGCGTAATTTCTTCTCCGCCAGGAAGCCATAACCCCAGGCTACGACCATACAGCATACCAATCGCCAGTCCGATAAATAGTGTTGGCGTAAACACACCGCCTGGCGCGCCGGAACCACTGCTGGCCAGCACGGCAAAAAGTTTGCAAAGAAAGATCCCTGCAATGACCGTAAGCAGTGGCGGGGCAGTTAAAAAGGATTGTACCGTACTATAGCCGTTGCCCCACACAGCCGGTGTGAGCAGGGAAAGCAGTCCCACGATCAAACCTCCCAATGCCAGTTGCCAGGGGGGCGCAAGTTTGAGATTAACAAAGCCCCGATGACTGGCGTTCATTAGCTTTAAAAACAGTGGACCGCACAGTCCCATCAGTACACCAGTACTAATAATCAGCGCATAGTCACGGGTCTTAACTATTACTGAGAGTTGCACGCTGTAGAGCAAAGCATCGCTATTATTAAGAAGATGGCTGATAAGCAGAGCCACTACGGCGGAAATTACCACCGGACCGAGAGAGGCCTGCATCATGGTGCCAAACAGCACTTCAGCAATAAACAAACTTCCGGCAAGCGGGGCGCGATAGGCCGCAGCCATCCCCGCAGCAGCGCCACAGGCAATCCACAATTTCCACTCTTCACGCGGTGTAAGACGTTGTGCAAACCAGGAGGCGGCAAGCGCTGCCAACAGGATCATCGCACCTTCACGTCCAATGGCACTGCCGCTCGTCACCACCAGCAAAGACGCGAAAGATTTGACCAGACTGGTGGCATAATCAAACTGCCCATCGGTTTGTAATGCCTCCATATAATCGGTAGGCGCGTGAGGGCGTTGTTGCGTGAATTTCTGCCATCCCATCAGCAATAGACCTGCTGCCAGTCCGCCAAGTGCCGGAGTTAGCAGGCGACGCCACGGCGAAAGGTTCATGGCAGCATTAACCAGACTTCCGGAATCATTGTTCAGGAACAACCACTCCAGCAACAGCATCGCATGATGAAACCCTGCGACGGCAAGAGCCGCGAGAATACCGATCACCGTCGCAATAAACAGACGGCGGAACATGGTGCGTAGATCCGGGTAGATGTGTAGATGATGCATGAGCAGAAATGGCAAATTAAACACAGGCATCTATTTTGCGGGAAAAGGGGTCTGGAGCAAAAGCTGTATGTGCTTTATGAGAAATTAATCGTGACGTTGTCACTTATTTTATCCGAAAGGCGTGCAGTTACCGCCTTTCGGTCATACTAACGATTATTCAACGAAACAGAGGCTTAACCGCGACAGGAATTAACAATTGTGACTGCCATTGTGCCAGTGTTAAACGGGCCAGCTCACCGAGTGAGCGATAAAAAGGGTGTTCTGCTTTTTCGATAAACACCTCAAGAAAACGTGTCGACCACGGTAAAAGGTGCCACGCCAGCAATTCTTCGCACTCGGTCTGGCGACCGTTCTCTGCCAGCCATGCTGCCATCAATAGCAGTGAACCAAAATGATCTTCCGGTTCGTTTTGTTTCATTTCAAACTGAATGCCTTTTTCGCGCATCCATTGACGGAGCGCCAATGTAGAATCGCCAAACAGCACCGATTCGCGATCCAGCCAGACAGATCCCCACGGCGGTGACGGTAGCGCATACGGGCCGACAAACAGCCGTTGCCAGGCCTGATTACGCGACTCTTCACACTCTTCCTTAAAAGTCGTTACCAGCGGTGCTAATGACGTTTGTGACAAGGGCCACTGGGTATCCCAGCCGTCGCCGGTTAACGCAGAAACCAGCGGAGAGGCTTCTGCACTCTCTGGAGCGTAATAAAACAGCGCGCCCAGCACGCGCGCCGCGACAGAAAAATTATCTTGTTGTGAAAAATGCGTCATTCTTATCATCCTGAAACGTGCGGGGTAACCCGCACTAATTTGTTAACCTGCGACGGCCATTCCGACGGTCATATGCAGGCCATAAAAGAGCGCACGCCCGATCATCTCGCCGCTAAGTATGAGGATTAACCCCAGCACAAGCCCGATAACGTGAGGTTCATGGCGACGGATTAACGGACACAGCCAGCATCCCAGACCAGCGCATAACAATACCACACGCCAGACCTGTAATGAGGCGTAATCTGGCACCAACGTGCTGGCTTGTTGTACAGATGAGTGAATGGATGCCAGAGACAAACCTTGCAGCACAATCACTCCGACACAGGCGATCAGCGCCAGAACGTTAATGATGGCAAACGGCGTGGTATTAAACGTAACGCGGGCGGCCCGCAGAATAGCGGCCGCAAGTATCGGTCCACTCAGCAAGACCGTCAGGAAAAAAGCCAGTGTAGTGTAACCGTTATACCAGGTTGGTATGGTGTCGATTTGATAAACACAGGTCATCATCCAAATGAAAACAACGCCGAGCACCATACTGGCAAGTAACCAGAGTTTTCCCAACGCTTGCGGCATCTTACCGATGACCGCCACCAGCCACCATAACCCGCCAACGGCAAAGAACAATGAACCGGCAGCAATCTCGTTACTCAAGCCCGAAGATCCGATTCGATTCAGTGAGTTAAACGCACGTAGTGGCGATCCCAGGTGCATGACAGAGGCGATAAAACCGATGCTCATCAGCAACCAGAGGAAAAACATGCCACGGACAATACGCCGACGGTCTGCGTCATTTTTGGCAGCGTACCAGCCAATTCCGCTAACAATCAGCGCGCCCACAACACATTGGCCCAATACGGTAAAGACCATTAGTGGCCATTCATGCCATCCATTTCCCATTTTAAACTTCCTCCGGGTTAGCCAGATAACCAGTGGTATCGCCGGTTGGGCGGCTGTTGGCGTTAGGTTTGATAACGATATTGGGTTTTGTGAAATGTGCGCGCGGCAGTGGCGCGACGGCAGCCAGAGTGCCGTGCTTCCTGCGTAGCTCTTCAATCGAACCGAACTCAAGGGCGCGCAGCGGGCATGATTCGACGCATATTGGCTGTTTCCCTTCGGCGACGCGTGAATAACAACCATCGCACTTAGTCATGTGTCCTTTTTCCGCATTGTACTGTGGCGCGCCGTAGGGGCAGGCCATATGGCAGTAGCGACAGCCGATACAAATATCCTCATCAACCACCACAAAGCCATCTTCACGCTTATGCATTGCGCCGCTGGGGCATACTTTTGTACAGGCAGGATCATCGCAATGGTTACAGGAAATCGAGAGATAATAGGCGAACACGTTCTGATGCCAGACACCGTTATCTTCCTGCCAGTCGCCACCCGCGTATTCATAAATACGGCGGAAACTTACCTCGGTGCCAAGATCTTTAAAGTCTTTGCACGCCAGTTCGCAGGTTTTACAACCGGTGCAGCGACTGGAATCAATAAAAAATCCATATTGCGTTGTCATGGGCTACTCCTTAAACCTTCTCGATCTCAACCAGATTGGTGTGCTGCGGGTTGCCTTTCGCCAGTGGTGAAGGGCGCAGAGTGGTCAGGGTATTAATACAACCGCCGTGATCGATTTTATCACCAGACATATCGGCTTCGTGCCATGCCCCCTGACCCATAGCGCTAACGCCGGGGATAATACGAGGTGTCACTTTCGCTGGCAGACGGACTTCGCCACGATGGTTAAACACCCGTACCATATCGCCGTTGGCAATACCTCGCTTCTGCGCATCGATAGGGTTGATCCATACTTCCTGACGGCAGGCCGCCTTCAGCACATCAATGTTGCCGTAGGTGGAGTGAGTACGGGATTTATAATGGAAACCAAACAGTTGTAGTGGGAAGGTGCTGCGTTCAGGGGAATCCCATCCTTCAAAGGTTGAGGCGTAAACCGGCAGTGGGCTTATCACTTCATCGTTTTCCAGCTCCCAGGTACGGGCAATTTCCGCCAATTGGCTGGAATATATTTCAATCTTACCGGATGGTGTTTTTAGTGGATTCGCTTCGGGGTCGTCACGAAATGCTTTGTAGGCGACAAAATGACCATTGGGATCTTTACGCTTATAGATACCCATTTTTTTCAGTTCGTCGTAAGGCGGTAACGCCGGATCTTTGGCAAGCATTTTGGCGTACAGATGTTGTAACCATTGTTCCTGAGTACGTCCTTCGGTGAACTTCTGATAGACATCAGGCCCAAGCCGTTTTGCGACTTCGCTCAGGATCCAGTAAATCGGTTTGCGCTCGAATTTTTCGCTGGTGGCTGGCTGGAGGAAAATGAGGTATCCCATGTTACCGGCGTAATCGTTAGGAATAATATCTTCCTGCTCAACGGTCATCAGGTCTGGCAGCAGAATGTCGGCGTATTTTGCCGAAGAGGTCATAAAGTTTTCGATGACCACAATCATTTCGCATTTCGATTCGTCCTGAAGAATTTCATGCGTTTTGTTGATGTCCGAATGCTGATTTACCAGGGTATTGCCCGCATAGTTCCAGATGAACTTAATAGGCACATCCAGCTTCTCTTTACCGCGAACGCCGTCACGTGTAGCCGTCATTTGCGGACCATGATCAATAGCATCCGTCCAGCTAAAGCAGGAAATTGACGTCTTGACCGGGTTATCCAGTACCGGCAGACGTTCAATGGTAATAGTGTAGGTTGATTCACGCGCGCCACTATTCCCGCCGTTGATGCCAATATTGCCCGTCAGAATAGGTAACATAGCAATAGCGCGTGCGGTCAACTCGCCGTTGGCCTGGCGTTGCGGCCCCCAGCCCTGACAGATATAGGCTGGTTTTGCTGTGCCGATCTCACGCGCCAGTTTGATGATACGGTCTACAGGGATGCCGGTGATTTGCGAAGCCCACTGCGGCGTTTTCGCTGTTTTATCGTCACCTTCGCCGAGAATATACGCTTTGTAGTGACTATTTCTCGGCGCATCTGCGGGTAAGGTTTTTTCGTCATAACCGACGCAGTATTTATCGAGGAATGGCTGGTCAACGAGATTTTCGTTAATCAATACCCAGGCGATACCCGCCACCAGCGCAGCATCAGTTCCTGGACGAATAGGTATCCATTCGTCTTCACGACCGGCGGCGGTATCGGTATAACGCGGATCGATAACAATCATTTTGGCGTTTGATTTCTCACGCGCTTTTTCAAGAAAGTAAGTGATTCCGCCGCCGCTCATTCGCGTTTCCGCCGGGTTATTACCAAACATCACCACCAGCTTACTGTTTTCGATATCTGAGGTACTGTTGCCATCGTTACTGCCGTAGGTATAGGGCATAGCGCAGGAAATTTGTGCAGTACTGTAAGAGCCATACTGGTTAAGCGAACCACCGTAACAGTTCATCAGGCGTTTGACCGCAGAAGCTGATGGGGAAGAGCGGGTTATATTGCCGCCGACGATCCCCGAAGAGTACTGAATATAAACAGCTTCGTTGCCATATTGCTCGACGGTTTTTTTCAGGCTAGTGGCGATAGTGTCAAGCGCCTCATCCCAGCTAATCTTTTCAAATTTTCCTTCGCCGCGTTTGCCTACGCGTTTCATCGGATAATTCAATCGATCGGGATGATTAATGCGTCGACGGATAGAGCGACCGCGTAAACAGGCGCGCACCTGATGATTGCCATATTCGTCGTCGCCGGTGTTATCGGTTTCCACCCAGGTAACTTCATTATCTTTAACATGTAGCCGAAGTGCGCAGCGGCTACCACAGTTGACGGAACAGGCCCCCCAGACTACTTTTTCGCTGGTCTGTTGCACTGCCGCCGCCGCACTACGCATCGTAAAAGGTAATGAAAAACCGCCTGCTGCCAATGCCAACGAACCAATAGCGGTAGATTTAACTAATGTTCTGCGGCTAATGCCCACCGGTTGTTCTTTTTTGGACATAACTCACTCCCTGATATCTATCGTTATATATTTGCTTATATATTGAATATTTAGCGTGCTAACAATAGATGAAGTCTACCCATTTGGAGTTAAGAGTTATTAATCCATATCAATAGAAAAGGATGTCAGAAGGTGAGCTAATGTCGCTTTAGAAGCAGATTTTTGTGGCTGTCTGATCACATCAGGCAGCCACAGGTTTATTGATGCGGTTCGGCAGGGCCACTATCATGGGTTGGTTGAGAGTGGGCAGAAACATTACCGCTGGTGGTGCGGGTATAGAGAATTTTATGCGTGTCGTTGGCACAATGCCCGACGACCTGTGAATCAGGCTGATCAACCTGATCATTCGGCACAATACTTAAAGTGAAGCTGCTTTCCGGGACGCCGTTATTGATAATGCGCTGTGAAATATCGCTTTTTATACGCTCACAAGAATCCGACGCGGCGAGCACTGTGGATGAGGCCAGGGCGAGCAGAAGTGCGGCACTACAGGCGACGTTTTTCATCATTGGCTCCTTACATGAATATTACTACCTAAGCATAGCATTTCACGTGTAAATTACTGTATTTGCTACTATGATTGAGAATCATCTTTACTGTCAGGTGACTGATGTGAATGCCAAATTACTGCCATGTTTGCTCGCGATAACGCTTACAGGATGTGACCGCACAGAAGTAACGCTCTCTTTTACGCCAGAGATGGCCAGTTTCTCTAATGAATTTGATTTTGATCCGCTGCGTGGTCCGGTTAAGGATTTCACTCAGACATTAATAAATGAGCAAGGGGAAGTAACGAAGCGCGTTTCAGGTACTTTATCGGAGGAAGGCTGTTTTGATTCTCTCGAATTGCTGGATCTGGAGAATAATACTGTAGTTGCCCTGGTGTTAGACGCAAATTATTACCGTGATGCACAGACGCTGGAGAAGCGAGTACGTTTACAGGGGAAATGTCAGTTAGCGGAATTACCTTCCGCAGGGGTGAGTTGGGAAACCGATGATAATGGCTTCGTGGTTAAAGCCAGCAGTAAACAGATGAAGATGGAGTATCGGTATGATGGCCAGGGGTATCCGCTGGGTAAAACGACAATAAGCAACGACAAAACGTTATCTGTCACCGCGACACCGTCAAAGGACCCGATCAAAAAACTCGATTATACGGCCATTACTTTGCTGAATAATCAACAAGTTGGTAATATCAGGCAGACCTGTGAATATGACAGCCACGCCAATCCGGTGGACTGCCAATTAATCATTGTGGATGAGGGGGAAAAACCCGCTGTCGAACGGGTTTACACCATCAAAAATACCATTGATTATTATTAATGCTATTGCGCGGTCGGTTTCAGTAGAGTCTGCCCCTGCGTTTTATGTTCCGCCAGATACTGATGCTGGAATATGCACATGCGAATGGCATTGCGATATTGACCGTTAATAAAGAATTCATGCATCAGTTCACCTTCGACCGTAAAACCGAGCTTACGGTAAATATGAATCGCTTTTTCATTCTCTTTATCGACGATCAGATAAAGTTTATAGAGATTAAGAACAGTGAAGCCATAATCCATCGCTAATGTCGCGGCGCGGGTTGCCAGACCTTTACCCTGGTATTCCGGGGAGATGATTATCTGAAATTCAGCGCGGCGATGGACGTGGTTAATTTCCACCAGCTCCACCAGACCGGCTTTTTCGCCATCACATTCCACGACGAAACGGCGTTCACTCTGATCGTGAATATGTTTATCGTACAGATCAGAGAGTTCAACGAAGGCTTCGTAGGGTTCCTCAAACCAGTAACGCATTACGCTGGCGTTATTGTCGAGTTGATGCACATAGCGTAAATCTTCACGCTCCAGCGGACGTAGCTTAACACTGTGGGCGCTTGTCATAACGTGTCCTTACATTCCTTATATCAATAACAGGTTAGGGGATGATTACGCGGCCAGTACGACGGTCCAGACAGCGTAAAGTATTCGGCTCCCAGTAGGCATTAATGTTGGCACTCTGCTCACATTTATCGCGGTTATCGAATGCGGCGTCAGCTTTATCCCATTCTTTCTCGGTGCGTTTGTTGACTTTCTGACGCAGATTACGCGTGTCATTCCATTGCTCTTTTTCCATCGCCGCCTGCTGGCGACTCTGTGCGCTGTCGCCAGATTCAATCACCAGTTTGTTAGTTTCTGCATGAGTAGTTGCGCTAAATGCCAGTGCGCAAGGCAGCAGAAAAGCGAGCAGGCTGAGTTTTTTGCAGAGAGTGATATTCATGATTCATTCCTTGTATGAATGATTAAAGGCGATTTTACACGATCCACTGTGAACACGAAACGTAACAGAAGGATGTATATGTTGATGATATTATGTCGCCCTATAAATATACATGATGTCAATAAGTGACAAAGATGATTAAAACAACGTTACTGTTTTTTGTTACTGCCCTGTGTGAAATCATGGGTTGCTTTTTACCCTGGTTATGGCTGAAACGAAATGCCAGCGTCTGGCTGTTGGTTCCGGCGGGGATTTCCCTGGCGCTGTTTGTCTGGCTGTTAACGTTACATCCCGCAGCAAGTGGGCGAGTTTATGCGGCTTATGGTGGCGTTTATGTCTGTACGGCGTTGATTTGGCTGCGTGTGGTGGATGGGGTGAAGCTCAGTCTCTACGACTGGACAGGCGCGATAATTGCGCTTTGCGGTATGTTGATTATTGTTGCTGGCTGGGGACGTGCCTGATTTTTCTGGTCTATAAGATATTTTATTATCAATGACATACGCGTTTTCAGGGCACTGAAAAACAATAAGCTTTGACTATTTTTAGAACTATTCATGGCGCAAATATGCGCTTTTTTTTGTGATCGTTCTGGCTTTTTTTGATCTTCATACTTGTATGGTAGTAGCTCAGTTGCGTAGATTTCATGCATCACGATAAGCGATGCAAGGAATAGAACATGAAGATTGTAGGGGCTGAAGTTTTTGTTACCTGTCCGGGGCGTAATTTCGTCACCTTAAAAATCACCACCGAGGACGGTATTACCGGTCTTGGTGATGCCACTCTCAACGGACGCGAGCTTTCCGTTGCGTCCTATTTGCAGGATCACCTGTGTCCGCAACTTATAGGCCGTGATGCCCACCGTATCGAAGATATCTGGCAGTTTTTCTATAAAGGTGCTTACTGGCGTCGCGGCCCGGTGACTATGTCGGCCATTTCAGCCGTTGATATGGCGCTATGGGACATTAAAGCTAAAGCTGCCAACATGCCGCTTTACCAGTTACTCGGCGGCGCGTCTCGCGAAGGGGTGATGGTCTATTGCCATACCACCGGTCACAGTATTGATGAGGCACTGGATGATTATGCCCGTCATCAGGAACTGGGATTCAAGGCCATCCGCGTGCAGTGCGGTATTCCTGGCATGAAAACGACTTACGGTATGTCTAAAGGAAAAGGGCAGGCCTATGAACCTGCAACCAAAGGGCAGTGGCCAGAAGAGCAGTTGTGGTCAACGGAAAAATATCTCGACTTCATGCCAAAACTGTTCGACGCGGTACGTAACAAGTTTGGTTTTGATGAACATTTGCTGCATGACATGCATCATCGCTTAACGCCTATTGAAGCGGCGCGCTTTGGTAAAAGCATTGAAGATTTTCGCATGTTCTGGATGGAAGATCCGACCCCCGCAGAAAACCAGGAGTGTTTCCGTCTGATTCGCCAACATACCGTCACGCCAATTGCGGTGGGTGAAGTCTTCAATAGCATTTGGGACTGCAAACAGCTCATTGAAGAGCAACTTATCGACTATATCCGTACCACGCTGACCCATGCAGGCGGCATTACCGGTATGCGTCGGATTGCGGATTTTGCTTCGCTTTATCAGGTGCGCACAGGCTCACACGGTCCTTCCGATTTGTCACCAGTCTGCATGGCTGCGGCTTTGCACTTTGACCTGTGGGTGCCGAATTTTGGCGTACAAGAATACATGGGCTACTCAGAACAAATGCTCGAAGTGTTCCCGCACAACTGGAGCTTCGATAACGGCTATATGCATCCGGGTGACAAGCCAGGTATTGGCATCGAGTTCGATGAAAAGCTGGCGGCGAAATATCCCTACGAACCTGCTTATCTGCCAGTCGCACGTCTGGAAGATGGCACGTTATGGAACTGGTAAGGAGTAAAATAATGAAAAGCATCTTAATTGAAAAACCGAATCAACTGGCGATTATCGAACGGGAAATACCTACCCCATCAGCGGGTGAAGTGCGAGTAAAAGTGAAACTCGCCGGGATTTGTGGATCGGATAGTCATATTTATCGCGGTCATAATCCATTTGCGAAATATCCGCGCGTCATTGGGCACGAGTTTTTTGGCGTGATTGATGCCGTAGGTGAAGGCGTAGTGAACACCAGAGTTGGCGAACGTGTTGCGGTAGATCCGGTAGTCAGTTGCGGACATTGTTATCCGTGTTCAATTGGTAAGCCGAACGTCTGCACAACGCTAGCAGTATTAGGTGTTCACACCGACGGCGGTTTTAGCGAATATGCGGTAGTTCCGGCAAAAAACGCGTGGAAAATTCCCGATGCAGTGGCTGATAAATTCGCGGTAATGATCGAACCCTTTACCATTGCGGCGAACGTTACCGGACACGGTCAACCGACTGAAGATGACACCGTGCTAGTTTATGGCGCAGGTCCAATTGGTCTGACTATTGTTCAGGTATTAAAGGGGGTCTATAACGTTAAAAATGTGATTGTTGCCGATCGCATTGATGAACGACTGGACAAAGCGAAAGAGAGCGGAGCAGATTGGGCGATTAATAACAGCCAGACACCGCTTGGCGAAATATTCGCTGAAAAGGGTATTAAACCAACATTAATTATTGATGCCGCTTGTCATCCATCAATTCTGAAAGAAGCGGTTATGCTGGCATCTCCTGCGGCACGAATTGTGTTAATGGGATTCTCCAGTGAGCCGTCTGAAGTTATTCAACAGGGAATTACCGGCAAGGAACTCTCTATTTTTTCTTCTCGGTTAAATGCCAATAAATTTCCGGTGGTTATCGACTGGCTAAGCAAAGGTTTAATTAACCCTAATAAATTAATTACTCATACCTTTGATTATCAACATGTCGCTGATGCTATTTCATTATTTGAAAATGATCAAAAGCATTGCTGCAAAGTTTTACTCACTTTTTCTGAATAATATCAATAACAGCGGATAAGCAGTACGCATCTTACCTCTTATTTAGAGATAATAATTATGACAATAGAAAAACATGAAAGAAGCACTAAGGATTTAGTGAAGGCAGCGGTATCAGGATGGTTAGGTACGGCACTTGAATTTATGGATTTTCAGTTGTACTCGCTCGGTGCAGCGTTAGTATTTCATGAAATATTTTTTCCGGAATCATCAGCCGCAATGGCGTTAATTCTGGCAATGGGAACCTACGGTGCTGGTTATGTAGCACGCATTGTTGGGGCATTTATTTTCGGCAAAATGGGCGACAGAATAGGGCGTAAAAAAGTTCTCTTTATTACCATCACTATGATGGGGATCTGTACTACCCTAATTGGTGTGTTGCCGACTTATGCACAGATTGGTGTTTTTGCGCCAATCTTGCTGGTGACTCTACGTATTATTCAGGGGTTGGGGGCTGGTGCTGAGATTTCCGGAGCTGGTACGATGCTGGCGGAATATGCGCCGAAAGGCAAACGCGGCATTATCTCCTCATTCGTCGCGATGGGAACGAACTGCGGTACTTTGAGTGCAACGGCAATCTGGGCTTTTATGTTCTTTATTCTCAGCAAAGAAGAGTTGCTGGCATGGGGATGGCGTATTCCGTTTCTCGCTAGTGTTGTGGTGATGGTCTTTGCTATCTGGTTGCGCATGAACCTGAAAGAAAGCCCGGTTTTTGAGAAAGTTAATGACAGTAAGCAGCCTGCGCCAAAAGCTGTTCCTTCTGGCAGTATGTTCCAGAGTAAGTCTTTTTGGCTGGCAACGGGTCTGCGTTTTGGACAGGCAGGAAACTCAGGTTTGATTCAAACCTTCCTTGCCGGATATTTAGTGCAGACTCTGCTGTTCAATAAAGCAATTCCAACAGATGCATTAATGATCAGTTCCATTATTGGTTTTATGACGATACCTTTCCTCGGTTGGTTATCCGATAAAATTGGCCGTCGTATTCCCTATATCATTATGAATACTTCAGCCATTGTACTGGCGTGGCCAATGCTTTCTATTATCGTAGATAAAAGCTATGCTCCAAGTACCATCATGGTTGCGTTGATTGTAATTCACAACTGTGCGGTGTTGGGATTATTTGCCCTGGAAAACATTACTATGGCAGAAATGTTCGGCTGTAAAAGTCGCTTTACCCGAATGGCAATATCCAAAGAAATAGGTGGTCTTGTTGCTTCAGGTTTTGGTCCTATTCTGGCAGGTATTTTCTGCACCATGACCGAATCCTGGTATCCGATTGCAATAATGATTATGGCTTATTCTGTTATCGGATTAATTTCCGCGCTGAAAATGCCAGAAGTTAAAGACCGCGATCTGAGTGCGTTGGAAGATGCCGCGGAAGATCAACCACGTATTGTAAGATCTGCGCAACCTTCAAGAAGTCTGTAAATCCTGAATCCCTTCTTTTACGGAGAAGGGATTTTTTATTCATATAACAAGCCATTCATCTCATCTTGCCAAATTTAAATTAAAGGAATTGTCATGGGAAATAATTTGTTATCAGCGAAGGCTACGCTTCCTGTCTATGAGCGTAATAATTTGATACCTCGAATTGTTCATTTAGGTTTTGGCGCATTTCATCGCGCGCATCAAGGCGTGTATGCCGATATTCTTGCCGCTGAACATTGCAGTGACTGGGGATATTATGAGGTCAACTTAATCGGCGGGGAACAGCAAATCGTCGATCTAAAACAGCAAGATAATCTCTATACCGTTGCGGAGATGTCCGCAGATGCCTGGACTGCTCGTGTCATTGGCGTAGTGAAAAAAGCGCTGCATGTGCAAATCGACGGTTTGGAAGCGGTACTGGCTGCCATGTGTGAACCGCAAATTGCTATTGTCTCCCTGACAATTACGGAGAAAGGTTATTTCCACTCACCGGCGAGCGGCCAGTTAATGTTGGATCACCCAATGATCGTCGCTGATCTGAACAATCCTCACCAGCCCAAAACGGCACCAGGGGTTATCGTCGAGGCGTTGGCACGACGTAAAGCGGCAGGGTTACAGGCATTTACGGTGATGTCATGCGATAACATGCCTGAGAATGGTCATGTTATGCGTGACGTTGTCACTTCTTATGCGCGTGCTGTCGACGAAAAACTGGCGCAATGGATTGTAGAAAACGTGACTTTCCCATCGACAATGGTGGATCGCATTGTACCCGCGGTCACGGCAGAAACACTGGATAAAATCGAACAACTCGCCGGTGTGCGTGATCCGGCAGGTGTTGCCTGTGAACCTTTCCGCCAGTGGGTGATTGAAGATAACTTTGTTGCCGGACGCCCGGAATGGGAAAAAGCGGGAGCCGAACTGGTTAGTGATGTACTGCCATATGAAGAGATGAAACTGCGTATGCTCAACGGCAGCCATTCCTTCCTGGCTTATCTGGGATATCTGGCGGGTTATCAGCATATTAATGATTGTATGGAAGATGGTAATTATCGCCGTGCAGCGCTTACATTAATGTTGCAGGAACAGGCACCGACGCTGAAAGTGCAGGGGGTGGATCTGCAAGATTATGCTAACCGATTGATTGAGCGCTACAGTAACCCTGCTTTACGCCATCGGACCTGGCAGATTGCGATGGATGGTAGTCAGAAACTGCCGCAACGTATGCTGGATTCTGTGCGCTGGCATTTGGCGCATGGCAGTTCATTTAATCTCCTGGCGCTTGGTGTCGCGGGTTGGATGCGTTATGTCGGCGGTGTAGATGAGCTGGGTAATCCAATTGAGATCAGCGACCCGTTATTGTCTGTGATCCAGCAGACCGTACAAAATAGTGAGGAAGGGAAAGAACGCGTGCGGGCATTGATAGCGATTGAGGCGATCTTTGGTAACGATTTGCCGAACAATGCTTTATTCACAGATAAAGTAACAGAGGCGTATTTGTCTTTATTGACTGAAGGCGCGAAAGCAACCGTGGCAAAATATACCGTGGCGTAAAAACAGCAATGCCGCCATCGGCGGCATTCACACGCTTAGTTCATGCCGAGACGAATCAGGTCCAGAGGCGCGAGTTTTTCATCACAACCTTCAACAACCACGGTTTTTCCGCGGCGGATTTGCTCTGCGGTCAGACCTTCAGTATCAATCGACAGGATCTTGCCAGTGTGACCGGTGCCGCTAACCATAACACGGCTGCCAGTGGTGATTGCGTTACGGTTACGATCGTAGGTCGTCATAGGTGTTTTCTCCTTTCTGATTTACAGTCGAAGCCCACGTAACGGGCGCAATATAAATACTCCTGTCGAGTGAATATTTTTTTGTTTATGATCAAGTTCACATCTTTTTTGATGCTTGCATGAACCAGAAGAAGGGAATGGAGTCTCATCCCGGGTGGGATGAGAGGACATGAATTACTCTTCGCTAAACCAGTCGCTGTTTTCCTGGCGGATTTGCTGCACGGATTCACTTATTTCCTGCAAATGCAGTGTCATTGCTTTTTCTACCGCAGTGACATCATGCTTTTGTAGCGCAGTAAAAATATCCATGTGTTGGCGCAGCAACATATCTGGTGGCGAGACGTGGTCAAAACTCATATAGCGTACCCGGTCAATGGTCGCTTTCAGGTTTTCAATGGTGTCCCACGCGAGCTGACAGTCGGCAATCTGCGTCAGGATTTGGTGGAAGTTATCATCAAGTTCAAAAAAATCATCCAGTTGTTTGCGTTCAATGGCTATACGTTGCTGGTGGAGATTTTGCTCAAGCAGGTAGCACTGGCTATCGGTAATCATGGTCGCCGCTCTGCGGACTACGGCGCACTCAATGGCCTGGCGGATAAAACTACCGTTGCGTACCTGAGTCATGGAGATTTTATTGACGTAGCTGCCACGTTGCGGGCGAATTTGAATCAGGCCATTTTCCGCCAGCTTAATGAAGGCTTCACGAACTGGCTGGCGCGACACATTGAAACGAACAGAAACTTCTTTTTCCGATAACGGCGTACCCGGTGCAATCAGACAATGCACAATGTCGCGACGGAGAATACGATAAATCTGTTGATTGACTGGTTGCGTGGGATTGAGTTGTGTTTCGACGGTCATTCGTTCTTGCTTTTGAGTGGGTTAACTGAGCAAGTCTACCACTTTTTTGTGACAAACAATAACCCGGCGGTTAGGCCGGGTATAAAAATTAATGGCGATGGATATTCAGTCCGGCATAGCTCTGGGTAACTGGCATCATTTCCAGAGTATTGATGTTAACGTGAGCCGGGAGAGTCGCCACCCACCAGACGGCTTCACAGACATCTTCTGGCGTCAGCGCAACGGTGTTTTGATAGGTTTTTTCCGCTTTACCGTCATCGCCTTTAAAGCGGACATTGGAAAATTCAGTACCGCCGACCAGACCTGGCTCGATGTCAGTGACACGAACCGCAGTGCCATGCAGGTCAGTACGCAGATTCAGGCTGAATTGACGAACGAATGCTTTTGTTGCGCCATAAACGTTGCCACCAGCATATGGCCAGCTACCTGCCGTTGAACCAATGTTAATAATATGACCTCGATTACGCTCAACCATGCCAGGCAGCACGGCACGCGTCATATACACCAGGCCTTTATTGTTGGTATCAATCATTGTTTCCCAGTCTTCGACACTGGCTTTATGTGCAGGTTCCATACCCAGCGCCAGCCCGGCGTTATTCACCAGAATATCAATGTCACGCCAATCGGCAGGAAGCGATTCCATCATCTCTTCAATAGCGGCGCGATTACGAACATCGAGCTGGGCGATATAAAGGTTATCGCCCAGCTCGTCTTTTAACTCCTGCAACCGCTCCTGGCGTCGACCCGTAGCGATAACTTTATGGCCTTGTTGAATAAAACGACGAGTAATGCATTCACCAAAACCTGCCGTTGCTCCAGTTACTAAAACGATCATCTCACTGTTCCTCAACGCTTTTGTGTGTCCCTTAACATAGCACGTGATGCTTAAGAGCAGGTAATACTGGTTTGCACTCCGTTACCAGTCAGCCTACGCTATGGGACACCTCGCGTTCAGGAGAAGAAAATGACAACAATGAACCCTTTCCTTGTGCAAAGCACACTGCCGTATCTGGCTCCCCGTTTTGATCAAATTGCAGATCATCACTATCGTCCGGCTTTCGACGAGGGGATGCGGCAAAAGCGTGCTGAGATTACCGCTATCGCGATCAACCCGCAGACACCTGATTTCACTAACACGATTTTGGCGCTGGAACAGAGCGGTGAATTGCTTACCCGCGTCACCAGCGTCTTTTTTGCCATGACAGCGGCGCATACCAACGATGAGTTACAGCGTCTTGATGAACAGTTTTCCGCCGAACTGGCGGAACTGGCTAATGATATCTATCTGAACGGCGAATTATTCGCGCGGGTGGATGCAGTCTGGCAGCGCCGCGGAACCCTGGGGCTTGATAGTGAATCCATTAGACTGGTTGACGTTATTCATCAGCGTTTTGTCCTTGCCGGAGCCCAACTTGAAGATGCGGATAAAGCAAAATTAAAAGTGCTGAACACCGAAGCCGCGACGCTGACCAGTCAGTTTAACCAGCGGTTATTAGCTGCGAACAAATCCGGTGGAGTGGTGGTTGACGATATTCAGCAACTGGCAGGCATGAGTGAGCAAGAGATTGCCCTGGCGGCCGGGGCGGCTCGCGAGAAAGGTCTGGATAACAAATGGCTTATCCCACTGCTGAACACTACGCAACAACCGGCGCTTGCGGAACTCCGCGATCGTTCCACACGTGAAAAACTGTTCACTGCAGCCTGGACGCGTGCGGAAAAAAATGATGCCAACGATACCCGCGCTATCATTCAACGGCTGGTGGAGATCCGCGCGCAACAGGCAACATTACTTGGCTTCCCTCATTATGCCGCATGGAAAATAGCCGACCAGATGGCAAAAACGCCAGAAGCGGCACTCAACTTTATGCGGGAAATTGTTCCGGCGGCGCGTCAGCGTGCGAGCGATGAATTAGCGTCTATTCAGGCGGTTATCGGAAAACAGCAAGGCGGTTTTAGCGCACAGCCGTGGGACTGGGCGTTTTACGCCGAACAGGTACGTCGTGAGAAATTCGATCTTGATGAGGCGCAACTCAAACCTTATTTTGAATTAAACACGGTACTGAATGAAGGGGTATTCTGGACCGCCAATCAGCTTTTCGGCATTAAGTTTGTCGAACGGTTTGATATACCGGTATATCACCCGGATGTGCGGGTCTGGGAAATCTTTGATCATAACGGTGTTGGACTGGCGCTATTTTACGGTGACTTCTTCGCCCGTGATTCAAAAAGTGGCGGCGCGTGGATGGGTAATTTTGTCGAGCAATCTACGCTCAATGAAACGCGCCCGGTAATTTATAACGTTTGCAATTATCAAAAACCAGCCGCTGGTGAGCCTGCCTTGTTGCTGTGGGATGACGTTATTACCTTATTCCATGAGTTTGGACATACATTGCATGGTCTGTTTGCCTGCCAGCGTTATGCCACGCTTTCCGGCACCAATACGCCGCGTGATTTTGTTGAATTTCCGTCGCAAATCAACGAACACTGGGCAACGCATCCGCAGGTGTTCGCCCGCTATGCCCGGCATTATCAAACCAGAGAAGCCATGCCGGAAACTCTGCAACAGAAAATGCGCAATGCCAGCCTGTTCAATAAAGGCTATGAGATGAGCGAACTGCTTAGTGCTGCGCTTCTCGATATGCGTTGGCACTGTTTGCAAGAGAATGAGGCGATGCAGGATGTGGACGATTTCGAACAGCGGGCGCTGGTGGCGGAAAATATGGATCTTCCTGCTGTACCGCCACGTTATCGCAGCAGTTATTTCGCCCACATTTTTGGCGGAGGATATGCGGCGGGTTACTACGCGTATCTGTGGACGCAAATGCTGGCAGACGATGGTTATCAGTGGTTTGTTGAGCAGGGCGGATTAACGCGTGAAAATGGGCAATATTTTCGCGAGGCAATCCTCTCCAAAGGCAACAGCGAAGATTTAGAACGTCTGTATCGTCAATGGCGCGGTAAGGCACCACAGATTGCACCAATGTTGCAACATCGCGGGCTGGATGTTTAACTCTCCCATATTGCCCCGGACTGATTCCTGCCCGGGGCAATATATACTATGTTATTCATTTCTGTTTTTAGTTTCCCACTGCTATGTCTGGAATTGTTATTCGGTATCTCCGTACATTTGTAGAATTATAATACTGCCAGATGCTCTAATCCATCTGGCCATTGTTTTCCCCCCTTCGGCATAATCAGTATTATATCTTCTGGCTTAAATTGAACCTGTTTTGCCAGAATTAATTATTTTTTTCTGCGTATTTTGTTTTAAATCACGCGGTTATGTTTTTATCCATTAGTAAATATTTTTCTATGGAATTGTTGACATAAGTTTTCTTTTCTCCCGTTACAATAGAACGCACAAGGAACTGTGAAAAAGGAGTGGCAATGATCAAGAAGACAACGGAAATCGATGCCATCTTGTTAGATCTCAATAAGGCTATTGATGCCCATTACCAGTGGCTGGTGAGTATGTTTCACAGCGTGGTAGCGAAAGATGCCAGTAAGCCAGAAATTACAGATAACCATTCTTATGGGCTGTGCCAGTTTGGTCAGTGGATTGATCATCTGGGGCCACTCGATAACGATGAATTACCTTACGTTCGGCTAATGGATTCTGCGCATCAGCATATGCATATCTGCGGACGGGAGTTAATGCTGGCTATTGTCGAAAATCGCTGGCAGGAAGCGCATTTTGACGCATTTCAGGACGGGTTACTTTCTTTTACCGCGGCATTAACCGATTACAAAATTTACCTTTTAACTATTCGTAGCAATATGGATGTTCTGACTGGCTTACCCGGTCGTCGGGTTCTTGATGAGTCCTTTGATCATCAATTACGCAATGCTGAGCCGTTGAATCTCTATTTAATATTGCTGGATATAGACCGATTTAAATTGGTTAATGATACCTACGGGCATTTAATAGGCGATGTGGTATTACGCACGCTGGCAACTTACTTAGCTACCTGGACGCGTGATTACGAAACGGTTTATCGCTATGGCGGCGAAGAATTTATCATCATCGTCAAAGCTGCTAATGATGAAGAGGCATGCCGTGCCGGAGTTCGTATTTGCCAGTTAGTCGATAACCACGCAATTGCACATTCTGACGGGCATATCAACATAACCGTGACCGCTGGAGTCAGCCGGGCATTTCCTGAAGAGTCGCTGGATGCGGTAATCGGAAGAGCAGACAGAGCAATGTATGAGGGTAAGCAGACCGGAAGAAACCGCTGCATGTTTATTGATGAACAGAGCGTGATTACTCGAGTTTAAACACCGTTTAACATTCATTGAGAAACGTGATGCTACTGTGTCAGCGATCCGCTACCAGTGCAGGAAAATGCCTGTTAGCGTAAAAGCAAAACACAAATCAATCCATGCAAGCATTCACCGCCGGTTTACTGGCGGTTTTTTTTCGCCGTCAGAAAAATCAGGCCCCTTGTACACAACTGTAACAAGGGGCCGGTTAGGTGAGGGATTATCTCCGTTCATTAGTCATCCCATTTGTGGCTGAAATACGCGGCCAGAAAACCAGAAAATAAAATTATTCCCAGTACGGCGATAAAAACATTCATATTACCCAGCATTATTTGCCTCCGTTTATGGTGTGGTGTATTTCCTCGCTTACCTTAATTTTCATCTCAATGAGGAAGATATTAGCAGAGGTAACCTAAACGAAGGCTGAATTAGGTGGTTAATGTGATGGTGGTCGGTTGTTTTTCCAATATTGTGAAGGGGATAATAAAAAACGCTGGTGAAAATGATGACGCAGTAACGCTGAATGACTAAACCCCGTCAGCTCGGCAATTTTATCGATGTTAAAAGCCGAATTTTGCAGATAATCCTGTACGCGTATTAATCGCCGTTGTCGCAGGAAAATAATCCGCAGCGCCGTACCACACTGGCACGGCTCGTCCGTCAACAAAGCACCTGCTGCCCCCACGTTCTGGTGCGAATACCTTTTAACATCAGCATCCACGCCGCAATGATCACCAACGCTAAGATGACAAACAGCGAGGAAGGCGGCATGGTAGTGAGCACGATACCACTCACCAGTGGATTTATCGCTGCGCCAAGCCAGCCTAATGACTGGGCGGAAAAATAACTGGCTTTCATCCCCGGCGGCGCAATATGGTCAATCAACATGTACTCACCAGGGGCATAAATGATCTCACCGAGGGTAAATACCGCGGCTGAAATTCCCCAAAGTAGCAGGCTGTTGCCGGAAAAGATAAACCCGATCAGACCGACGACAAAACAGAGGGTGCCCACCGTCATTAATGCGCGAATGTTGGTCGGATTAATGCGACGACCCACGGAATATTGCAACGTAACCACCATCGCAGCATTAACCGGAAGAACAACCGCGACCACCTTTTCGGCAAAATCGCCATCAGCAATCACCATCACATATTGTGAAATGCACGAGGCAAAAGCACCGCTCACGAAAGAAGCAAGAAAAGCAGAGCAGGTGAACCACAGCAGAGCTTTATCCTGTAACAAAACTTTTGGCGACCAGACGCTACCCGCCTCTGTGGCGATGATTTTCTCGCTGCGCTTTACCCAAATTTGAATGAAAAGCATGGGGAACGCGGAACAGATGGCGGCCAGCCAAAAGGGCAGATTGATGCTTTGCATCACCAATAGCGTGCCGAGCGGTGGGCCGATGGTCCAGCCAATGTTGAGCATGGTGTAGTTGATCGAGAAGATCTTCGTTTTGCTGGTGGATGAAAGATTATCGGCAAACCAGGCTTTCAACACGGTAGCAAAAACGGAATAGGCGCAGTTGATGAGAGCAAAGAACAGCACCACCAGCGTTACGCTGTCCACCAGGGGAATGGCGATAAAACCGCTGGCGAAGGCGGTAATTGCCAGTAACATATAACGTTTCTTGTCGAACTTATCCGCCAGAATGCCAAATCCAAGGCTAAAAACCACGCCGATGGTTAGTGCAATTGTCATCGCATAACCGATCAGATCGACTCCCAGACCGTACTGGCGACTCAAATAAATGGTCATAAACGGTAGCGTGGCACCCCGTCCGATGGTTAATAACAACGATGAGGCGAGAAGGGCGCAGGTAGAGCGTCTCAGGGATAAGTTCATTTGGCTGTCCGGCGGTGCGTTTTGTTATGTTTTGTTTTCGAGATGTAAAGAAATAGCATGGCAAAAATCCGAAGTATAGCGACTTATTTGCCATTAATGCCGTCGGAAACGATGGCTAACGAATCAACTGTTAAAGAAAAGTAAATTCAGCTAAGTTGATTGCTTACAAAAGATGAAAATTCAGAGGCGGTAGAATGTCGCGAAAAGATGGGTTATTGGCGCTACTGGTTGTGGTGGTGTGGGGGCTTAATTTTGTGGTCATCAAAGTGGGACTTCACAACATGCCACCGCTGATGCTGGCCGGTATGCGCTTTATGCTGGTCGCTTTCCCGGCTATCTTTTTTGTCGCACGGCCGAAAGTACCGCTGAATTTACTGTTGGGGTATGGTTTAACCATCAGTTTTGCGCAGTTTGCCTTTCTCTTCTGCGCCATTAACTTCGGTATGCCGGCTGGACTGGCCTCGCTGGTATTACAGGCTCAGGCGTTTTTTACTATCGTGCTTGGCGCGTTTACTTTCGGTGAGCGACTGCATGGCAAACAACTGGCGGGGATCGCCTTAGCGATTTTTGGTGTACTGGTGTTAATCGAAGATAGCCTGAACGGTCAGCATGTAGCGATGCTCGGCTTTATGTTGACCCTGGCGGCAGCATTTAGCTGGGCGTGTGGCAACATCTTCAATAAAAAGATCATGTCGCATTCATCGCGTCCGGCGGTGATGTCGCTGGTGATATGGAGTGCATTAATTCCCATTATTCCGTTCTTTGTCGCTTCACTCATTCTCGATGGTTCTGCAACCATGATTCACAGCCTGGTCACTATCGACATGATCACCATTTTATCTCTGATGTATCTGGCGTTTGTGGCGACAATTGTCGGTTATGGGATCTGGGGGACGCTGCTGGGTCGCTATGAAACCTGGCGTGTTGCACCGTTATCGTTACTGGTGCCGGTAGTTGGTCTGGCAAGTGCGGCATTATTGCTGGATGAACGATTAACGGGTCTGCAATTTTTCGGTGCGGTGCTGATAATGGGTGGGCTGTATATCAATGTGTTTGGTTTGCGCTGGCGTAAAGCGGTGAAGGTGAGAGGCTAATAAGCCCCGATATCCCGGGGCCAGAATTAATTACATGGTGTGTTGATTATAATAAGGCACGCCCAGCGCATCCGACTTATCACTGCCTGTCCCCATGTGATTTAAATCGAAAGGGGGTTGTTCCTGCGATGGAGGAACAATCACTTCATCGCCGCAGGGAGTAACGACCGGCTGCGTAGTTTGTTCCGCAAATCCCTGCGCGGAAAAGAGAATAAGCGCGGTTGCTATTGCGGATAAAAGTGGTTTCATGATTGCCTCAAGTGACGTTGTCACGTTTTAACTAACTATTGTAATGATTCAATGGATGTAAAAAGCGCGATTCGCCCTGTATATTCGCCATCCGATATTTATGCGGCGGAACATCAAAATAGTTTTTGAAGGTGCGGGTCAGGGTTTGCTGGGACTCGAAACCATAACGTTCTGCCAGATAGAGTATTGGCTCGTTACTTTCTTTCAGCTTTTGCGCGATTTCCGTCATTTTACGGCTGCGGATGTATTGACCTAATGAATGGCCAGTTTCTTTTTTAAACATCCGTTGCAGGTGCCATTTGGAGTAACCTGAACGCTCTGACACTTTTTCCAGTGACAGTGGTGATTCCAGGTTGTCCTCGATCCAGTCCAAAATGCTATGAATAGTAATAGCGTCAGTATTGCGTCTGGACATCGTCATACCTCTTTTTTTGTTTACGGCAGGACTTTCTTAAGCAAATGCTCAAGCGTTGCCACTTCGTCCGCCGTCAGGTTTTTTGTTAATTCTTGATGCAGGTCCTGGCCAACTAATTGATGGCATTGTTCACATATTGCCGCGCCGCTGGCGGTGAGCTTTACCAGCACGCCGCGCTTGTCATTCGGGTTAGGCAACCGTTCCACCCAACCTTTACAGACCAGGCGATCCAGCATACGGGTCAGTGCTCCCAGGTCGACTGACAACACTTTTTTCAGCTCGACCGGTGTAATGCACGCTGCGCAGCGGATAGAGCAGAGCACCTTAAACTGTGCCGCAGTGATATCCAGCGGTGACAGATAATCGTTAAGCAGACGGTCTTTCTTCTGATTAACCATATAGATTAAGCGACCCAATGGGATGATTTCATTGAACAGGTCGCTGGTACTTTTCACATTAGTTGCCCTGGCAAGTAATTAGTTGCGGGGGATAATATTGCCCAGGCAAGTATAAGTCAAATGAATGGGTTGGCAGATGCCACGTTTTGCTAAATCGGTTCAAGTTTTGGTCAGCGCAATGCAAGGAAAGTTAAAGAGTGAAACTTTCTCCTTGTTTACCCTTTATACTTTTCGCTGATAACTAAGAGACACAGGATAACAATCACCAATGTTAGATTTGTTTAAAGCGATTGGTCTGGGGCTGGTGGTGTTACTGCCGTTAGCTAACCCGCTTACTACCGTAGCGTTGTTTCTCGGTCTGGCGGGCAACATGAACAGTGCCGAACGTAATCGCCAGTCGTTGATGGCCTCAGTGTATGTATTTGCCATCATGATGGTGGCGTATTACGCCGGGCAACTGGTGATGGATACCTTCGGCATTTCGATTCCCGGTCTGCGGATTGCTGGCGGACTAATCGTTGCGTTTATCGGTTTTCGTATGCTCTTTCCACAGCAAAAGGCAACGGACTCTCCGGAGGCAAAAAGTAAATCGGAAGAACTGGAAGATGAACCCAGCACCAATATTGCTTTTGTGCCGCTGGCAATGCCAAGTACCGCCGGGCCGGGAACCATTGCGATGATCATTAGCTCGGCGTCCACTGTGCGTCAGAGTTCAACTTTCGCGGACTGGGTACTGATGGTTGCGCCGCCGCTGATCTTTTTCCTGGTGGCGGTCATTTTATGGGGAAGTCTGCGTAGCTCTGGTGCCATTATGCGGCTGGTGGGCAAGGGAGGAATTGAAGCGATCTCCCGCCTGATGGGGTTCTTACTGGTTTGTATGGGTGTGCAGTTTATTATTAACGGCATCCTGGAAATTATTAAAACTTACCATTAAAAAAGGCCCGAATGGGCCTTTGAGACTGATAACAAAAGCAAAATTGCCTGATGCGCTACGCTTATCAGGCCTGATCTCTGCAATGTATTGAATTTGCGTGGTTTTGTAGGCCGGATAAGGCGTTCCCGCCGAATCCGGCACCGCGTTCGGGCCTTCCAATTATCGTGTCTGTTCTTCGAGTGCCACAGGCCAGCGGCGGAATATTATGATCGACCATATCAATGCGGCGAGTGCCGGAACTGCGCCCACATAACCAATCATCGACATTGACCAGTGCAGACTGACCTGATTACCCACCAGCGCCCCGGCACCAATGCCAATATTAAATATCCCGGAGAATAGCGCCATCGCAACGTCGGTGGCATCCGGTGCCAGCGCCAGCACTTTAACCTGCATCCCAAGCCCGATGATCATCATCGCGATCCCCCAGAAAATGCTCAGTACGCCGAGGTGTATCTCGCTACTTGCCGAAGGTAACAGTAACGCCAGGCACACCAGCAACAGCGCAATCGCAGCACTGACCAGAATAGATGCATACTGGTTACCAAGCTTACCGAAAATCAGGCTACCAATAATGCCCGCGCCACCGAGCATCAACAGCAATGCCGTGGCAAAGTTGGCGCTGAATCCCGCAACGTTTTGCACAAAAGGTTCGATATAGCTGTATGCCGTGTAATGGGCGGTAACGACCACCACAGTCAGCAAATAAATGCTTATCAATGCCGGGCGGCGGAACAGTTGCGGAAGGCTTTTTAATGAGCCGGAATGTTCGCTGGGCAGTAATGGCAGTAGCTTGATGAGGCACAGAAGGGTAAGAAGCGCCCCGATACCGATCGCGAGGAATGTCGTTCGCCAGCCGAAATATTGCCCCACAATGCGCCCGATAGGTAAACCTAATACCATTGCCAGTGCTGTGCCGGTGGCAATTAAACTCAATGCCTGCGCTCGCTTTCCGGCGGGTGCCATACGGATCGCCAGTGACGCCGTAATCGACCAGAAAATAGCATGAGCGAAAGCTACGCCAATACGGCTGATCACCAGAACAGTAAAACTCCACGATAAAAACGACAGGATGTGGCTGGCGATAAACACCACAAACAGGCAGATCAGCAACTTGCGGCGTTCGACCTGGCTGGTCATTAGCATAAAAGGCAGTGACATTAGCGCCACTACCCACGCATAAATGGTCAACATGATACCGACTTGTGCGGTTTGCATATGGAAGCTTTGCGCAATGTCAGAAAGCAGACCAACAGGAACAAATTCAGTGGTATTGAAGATAAAGGCGGCGACTGCCAGCGTAACTACCCGTAGCCACGCCACTTTGCGGGAAACAATATTCGTTGTCATAACAGATTATCGGGTGAGTTGCGAAAAGGTAATGAAATGATCTTAAAACGGTTAATGATCTGAATACAATGACTTTGTGACCTGTGTCGCGTTTTGCCGCTTCATGTTGTGCCAACTACTGCGTGAGTGGCAGGTACAACATACAGAGCAGAAAATTTTTTCATCATGCTTAGTCTGGCACATCCAGCAGCTCAATAAATGCCTCAAGCGGACGTGTTTTCGCACCGCGACGCCAGACCAGCCAGGTTGTTAACCAACGCCATTGCTCACCTAACGGCCAGGCTTCAACCTGATGATGCCCTGGCATACTTTCCAGCATAGAGCGAGGGATAAGCGCAATGCCTGCACCCGCGATAACACAAGCCAGCATGCCGTGATATGACTCCATCTCATGAATAGTCCCCGGCGCTGCGCCGTCAGCATGAAACCAGCGCTCAAAATGGCGGCGATACGAGCAATTGGCACGGAAGGCATAAATGTTACAGCCATTAACCTGACTGGCGTGGGTTACTGGCATATGCCCTTGTGGCGTGACGATCATCAACTCCTCGCGGTAAACCGGTATCCCGTCGATGGCAGTATGGCTGATTGGCCCATCGATAAATGCCGCATTCAGTTTCCCCTCCAGTACACCGTCCAGCATGGTGCCGGATGGGCCGGTAGAGAGTGAAAACTGAATTTTAGGGTAGCGACGGTTAAATTCAGCCAGCGTTGCCGGAATACGCACAGCGGCGGTGCTTTCCAGCGACCCGAGAGAAAACAGACCTTGCGGCTCATCGCCAGCTACAACGTTCCGCGCCTCATCCACCAGCGCGAGAATTTGTTGGCTATAGCGTAAAAAATTATGCCCGGCGGGAGAAAGCCGTAACCGCTGATTCTCGCGAATAAACAGTTCAACGCCGAGTTCTGTTTCCAGTTGGCGTATACGGGTCGTGAGATTAGAAGGTACACGATGCACTTTTGCCGCAGCCTGGGTAATGCTGCCTGCCTCAGCAACGGCGTTAAACATCTCCAGTTGGGTTAGATCCATAGTATTCTCAATTCGTGAATAAGTGGCTTAATATTATTCATTTTAAAGTAAGAGTAAATCTGCGTATCTTTTTACCCTGACTCATGAAGGAGATACCCCAATGACCATCACTCCGGCGACCCATGCCATTTCGATAAATCCAGCCAATGGTGAACAACTTTCTTCACTGCCGTGGGCTGGTGCTGACGATATTGAAAACGCTCTTCAGCTTGCGGCGACAGGCTATCGCGACTGGCGCGAGACGAGCATAGATTACCGGGCGAAGAAACTGCGTGATATCGCTAAGGCTCTGCGTACGCGTAGCGAAGAGATGGCGCAAATGATCACCCGTGAAATGGGTAAGCCCATCAAACAGGCGCGTGCCGAAGTGGTGAAATCAGCGAATTTGTGCGACTGGTATGCAGAGCATGGCCCGGCAATGCTGAAAGCTGAACCTACACTGGTTGAGAACCAGCAAGCGGTCATTGAATATCGTCCAATGGGGACAATCCTTGCGGTTATGCCGTGGAACTTCCCGTTATGGCAGGTCATGCGCGGTGCTGTTCCTATCATTCTTGCGGGTAACAGTTACTTACTTAAACATGCGCCGAATGTGTCAGGTTGTGCACAGTTAATTGCCCAGGTATTTCAAGATGCCGGTATCCCACAAGGCGTATATGGTTGGCTGAATGCTGACAACGATGGTGTCAGCCGGATGATTAAAGACCCGCGTATTGCAGCGGTCACGGTGACCGGCAGTGTCCGTGCGGGAGCGGCTATTGGCGCACAGGCCGGCGCAGCGCTAAAAAAATGCGTACTGGAACTGGGTGGTTCGGATCCGTTTATTGTGCTTAACGATGCCGATCTGGAGCTGGCCGTGAAAGCTGCGGTTATCGGACGTTATCAGAATACCGGGCAGGTATGTGCGGCGGCAAAACGCTTTATCATCGAAGAGGGAATTGCTTCGGCATTTACCGAACGTTTCGTAGCGGCTGCAGCGGCGTTAAAAATGGGCGATCCACGTGACGAAGAGAACGATCTCGGCCCGATGGCACGTTTTGATTTGCGTGATGAGCTACATCATCAGGTGGAAAAAACACTGGCGCAGGGGGCGCGTTTGTTACTGGGCGGAGAAAAGATGGCAGGGGAAGGTAACTACTATCCGCCAACGGTTCTGGCTAATGTCACCCCCGAAATGACGGCGTTTCGTGAAGAGCTTTTTGGCCCCGTTGCCGCAATCACCATAGCAAAAAATGCGGAACATGCGCTGAAACTGGCTAATGACAGCGAGTTCGGTCTTTCTGCGACGATCTTTACCGCTGACGAAACACGAGCCAGACAGATGGCAGCACGTCTGGAATGCGGTGGCGTGTTTATCAATGGTTTTTGCGCCAGCGATGCGCGAGTCGCCTTTGGTGGTGTGAAGAAGAGTGGTTTTGGTCGTGAGCTTTCCCATTTCGGTTTACATGAGTTCTGTAATATCCAGACGGTGTGGAAAGACCGGATCTGACGTCACATATTTAGCTCTGTTATACTCGCAGGTCTTTTCAGACCTGCGAGCAAGGAGCAGAGTGTGGCTGTCGCCATGGATAATGTAATTTTAGAAAACATCTTGCGGCAAGTGCGGCCGCTAATTGGTCAGGGTAAAGTCGCAGATTATATTCCGGCACTGGCAACCGTCGATGGCTCCCGCCTGGGGATTGCCATTTGTACCGTTGATGGGCAGCTTTTTCAGGCCGGAGACGCGCAAGAACGTTTTTCCATTCAATCTATTTCCAAAGTGCTCAGTCTCGTTGTCGCTATGCGTCATTACTCCGAAGAGGAGATCTGGCAACGCGTCGGCAAAGATCCGTCTGGATCGCCGTTCAATTCCCTGGTGCAACTGGAAATGGAGCAGGGCATTCCACGCAATCCGTTTATTAATGCCGGTGCGTTGGTCGTCTGCGATATGCTGCAAGGGCGGTTAAGCGCCCCGCGGCAGCGTATGCTGGAAGTGGTGCGCGGCTTAAGCGGCGTGTCTGATATTGCCTACGATACGGTGGTGGCGCGTTCCGAGTTTGAACATTCTGCGAGAAATGCGGCGATCGCCTGGCTGATGAAGTCGTTTGGTAATTTCCATCATGATGTAACTACCGTTCTGCAAAACTACTTTCATTACTGCGCACTGAAAATGAGTTGTGTTGAGCTGGCGCGGACGTTTGTCTTTCTGGCGAATCAGGGGAAGGCTTTTCATATCGATGAGCCAGTAGTAACGCCGATGCAGGCACGGCAAATTAATGCGCTGATGGCAACGAGCGGAATGTACCAGAACGCGGGTGAATTCGCCTGGCGAGTGGGGCTTCCGGCGAAATCTGGCGTTGGCGGCGGTATTGTTGCGATCGTCCCGCATGAAATGGCTATCGCGGTATGGAGCCCGGAACTGGATGATGCGGGCAACTCTCTTGCCGGTATCGCAGTACTTGAACAATTGACGAAACAATTAGGACGCTCGGTTTATTAATGCAGTCACTTGATCCACTCTTCGCGCGTTTATCCCGTTCAAAATTTCGCTCCCGCTTTCGTTTGGGTGTGAAAGAGCGTCAGTATTGTCTGGAGAAGGGCGCGCCGGTTATAGAACAACATGCGGCGGATTTTGTCGCTAAGCGTCTTGCTCCGGCATTACCGGCGAACGATGGTAAGCAAACCCCCATGCGTGGGCATCCGGTGTTTATCGCTCAGCACGCCACCGCGACCTGTTGCCGTGGTTGTCTGGCTAAGTGGCATCACATTCCGCAGGGTGTTTCGTTAAGTGAGGAACAACAACGTTATATCGTGACGGTTATCTACCACTGGCTGGTTATACAGATGAATCAGCCATAAGAATGGTGGTAAAAGCCAAAAGATCATCTGACTGATATCTTTCCTTGTCGCCGCTGTCAGCGAACATGCTATCCTTTATGAGAATTTACTTATTGCGTTGAGATAATTGCCATCCGCAATTGTATGGACAGATAATTAATGTATGTACACCCCATATCCACTTTCCGTTTGTTCCAGGAAGGTCATCTGCTACGTAATAGCATTGCAATTTTTGCGCTAACGACGCTGTTCTATTTTATTGGTGCAGAGCTACGCCTGGTTCATGAACTCTCTCTTTTCTGGCCGCTCAATGGTGTAATGGCAGGGGTATTTGCCCGCTATGTCTGGCTTAATCGTCTGCATTACTATGCTATCTGTTACGTGGCAATGCTGGCTTATGATGCCATGACCACCGAATGGGGGCTGGTCTCGCTGGTTATTAATTTATCCAATATGATGTTTATTGTGACCGTTGCTCTGTTGGTGGTACGGGATAAGCGTCTGGGGAAAAATAAATATGAACCAGTAAGTGCCTTACGGTTATTTAATTACTGTCTGATTGCCGCTTTATTATGTGCCATCGTCGGCGCGATTGGTTCGGTCAGTATTGATAGTCTTGATTTCTGGCCTTTGCTTGCTGACTGGTTTAGTGAACAATTCTCAACAGGCGTGTTGATTGTTCCTTGTATGCTGACGCTGGCAATTCCGGGAGTATTACCGCGTTTTAAAGCAGAGCAGATGATGCCTGTCATTGCGCTGATCGTGTCGGTCATTGCCTCAGTGGCGATTGGCGGTGCAGGGAGTCTGGCATTTCCGCTGCCGGCATTAATCTGGTGTGCGGTGCGCTATACGCCACAGGCTACGTGTCTGTTGACCTTTATCACCGGAGCGGTAGAAATCGTGCTGGTGGCTAATTCGGTGATTGATATCGCTGTTGGTTCGCCGTTCTCGATTCCGCAAATGTTTTCCGCTCGTCTGGGCATTGCCACGATGGCCATTTGCCCAATTATGGTTTCTTTTAGCGTGGCGGCGATTAATTCACTGATGAAGCAAGTTTCTCTGCGTGCCGATTTTGATTTTCTGACACAGGTGTACTCACGATCCGGTCTTTATGAGGCGCTGAAAAGTCCATCGCTGCAACAGACACAACATCTGACCGTCATGCTGCTTGATATCGACTATTTCAAAAGCATTAACGACAACTATGGTCATGAATGTGGCGATAAAGTCTTAAGCGTATTTGCTCAGCATATTCAGAAAATTGTGGGCGATAAAGGGCTGGTGGCGCGGATGGGAGGAGAAGAGTTTGCCGTTGCTGTACCTTCAGTGAATCCTGTCGATGGTCTATTGATGGCGGAGAAAATCCGCAAAGCTGTCGAACTTCAACCTTTTACCTGGCAACAAAAGACGCTCTATCTTACGGTCAGCATCGGTGTCGGTAGTGGATGTGCTTCATACAGTACACTAACTGATGACTTCAATAAATTGATGGTTGAAGCTGATACGTGTCTCTATCGCTCGAAAAAAGATGGGCGTAACCGCACCAGCACCATGCGTTATGGTGAGGAAGTTGTCTGACAGCTTTATTATTTTTCCGCTGTTTCAGAATAATGTGTTCTACCACTCTGGCGGTTGAATAAATACCGTCAGAACCATGATCTGCGCCACATTTTTCTCTTAAACCTGCTAATTAATCACCACGAGTTGATCAAAACAGGGGTTCAGCGTATTAAAGTTTGCTAATCTGTTATACCAATTCAAGCAGGTTGTATGACTAATCAAAAGGGAACCCATTGTGAAAACACTAAATCGTCGCGATTTTCCCGGTGCACAGTATCCAGAACGTATCATTCAGTTTGGTGAAGGTAACTTTCTGCGCGCCTTTGTTGACTGGCAAATTGATCTCCTGAATGAGCACACCGATCTGAATTCTGGTGTGGTCGTTGTTCGTCCGATTGAAACTTCATTCCCGCCGTCACTTAGCACTCAGGATGGTTTGTACACCACCATTATTCGTGGCCTGAATGAGAAGGGCGAAGCAGTCAGCGATGCGCGTTTGATTCGTTCTGTAAACCGTGAAATTAGCGTCTACGGTGACTACGATGAATTCCTGAAGCTGGCGCACAATCCGGAAATGCGTTTCGTCTTCTCTAACACCACCGAAGCGGGCATCAGCTATCATGCAGGCGACAAATTTGATGATGCGCCAGCGGTAAGCTATCCGGCAAAACTGACGCGTTTGCTGTTCGAACGTTTTAGCCATTTCAACGGTGCGCTGGATAAAGGTTGGATCATCATTCCGTGTGAACTGATTGATTATAATGGTGATGCGCTGCGTGAACTGGTGCTGCGTTATGCGCAAGAGTGGCAGCTACCGGAAGCGTTTGTTCAATGGCTGGATAAAGCTAACAGCTTCTGTTCTACGCTGGTGGACCGTATCGTTACCGGTTATCCGCGTGATGAAGTAGCGAAACTGGAAGAAGAACTCGGTTATCACGATGGTTTCCTCGACACCGCTGAACACTTTTACCTGTTTGTGATTCAGGGACCGAAATCCTTAGCGTCTGAATTGCGTCTGGATAAATATCCGCTCAACGTACTGATTGTTGACGATATTAAACCGTATAAAGAGCGCAAAGTAGCAATCCTTAATGGTGCTCACACCGCGCTGGTGCCGGTGGCGTTTCAGGCTGGGTTGGATACTGTAGGCGAAGCGATGAACGATGCAGAAATCTGTGCATTCGTTGAAAAAGCCATTTATGAAGAGATTATTCCGGTACTGGATCTGCCGCGAGATGAGCTGGAATCTTTCGCCAGTGCAGTCACCGGGCGTTTCCGTAACCCGTACATTAAGCATCAGTTGCTGTCCATTGCGCTCAACGGTATGACCAAGTTCCGTACCCGCATCCTGCCGCAGTTGCTGGCAGGGCAGAAGGCGAATGGTAAACTCCCGGCTCGTCTCACTTTCGCGTTAGCGGCACTGATTGCATTCTATCGCGGTGAGCGTAACGGTGAAACCTATCCGGTGCAGGATGATGCTCACTGGCTGGAGTGTTATCAGCAATTGTGGAGTCAGCATCGTGATCGTGTCATCGACACCCAGGCACTGGTTGCTATTGTGTTGGCAGAAAAAGACCACTGGGAGCAGGATCTGACGCAAGTGCCTGGTCTGGTAGAGCAGGTGGCCAATGACCTGGATGCGATTCTGGAAAAAGGGATGCGCGAAGCTGTACGTCCGTTGTGCTAGCACTTAATAATTGCATTATTTTGTAAGCCGGATAAGGCATTTATGCTGCATCCAGCCGCACTTTTCCAACTAACTGAAATCACATAGCTAGTTGGAGGCGCTGATAAGCGCAGCGCATCAGGCAATTAACGGCGCAATCTCTGAACCCGGTTTCGGCCGGGTTTGTTATTATGCATTATTAGTTACAACATCCTATATACCCTTATCATAACCAGGTGCCACATGTTGCATCTGTGATTGTTGTAGTCTTGTAGGTAATTTGTAAATTGACACTTGAGAACGTGATCGCAATCACGTTTAATAGGGCGACTTTTCCATGTTTGAAGATAATCATGATTGTTCGCCCACAACAACACTGGTTGCGCCGTATTTTTGTCTGGCACGGTTCAGTATTATCCAAAATATCCTCGCGCTTGCTACTCAACTTTCTTTTTTCTATCGCGGTTATTTTCATGCTGCCCTGGTATACGCATCTGGGCATCAAATTTACCCTCGCGCCGTTCAGCATTCTCGGTGTTGCTATCGCCATTTTTCTGGGGTTTCGTAATAACGCGGGGTACGCTCGTTATGTTGAAGCGCGCAAACTGTGGGGACAGTTGATGATTGCCTCACGGTCATTATTGCGTGAAGTAAAAACGACGTTGCCCGATTCAGCAAGCGTAAAGGAGTTTGTCCGGCTACAAATTGCCTTTGCTCACTGTTTACGCATGACATTACGCAAACTGCCACAGGCAAAAGTGCTGGCACATTACCTCAATGAAGAAGATCTTCAGCGGGTGCAGGCTACAAACTCCCCAGCTAATCATATTTTGCTGATGATGGGGAAGTGGTTAGCTGTTCAGCGCCGGAATGGGCAACTTTCTGACATTCTATTTATTAGTCTGAACGATCGGCTCAATGATATTTCTGCGGTGCTGGCAGGATGTGAGCGCATCGCATATACACCAATTCCTTTTGCTTACACACTCATTTTGCATCGTACCGTTTACCTGTTTTGCATCATGCTACCGTTCGCGCTGGTCGTGGATCTGCATTACATGACGCCTTTTATCTCAGTACTGATTTCCTACACCTTCATTTCGCTTGATTGTCTGGCGGAAGAGTTAGAAGACCCGTTCGGTACAGAAAACAATGACTTACCACTGGATGCCATCTGCAATGCTATTGAAATTGACCTGTTGCAGATGAACGATGAAACGGAGATCCCGCCGAAGATTCTTCCCGACCGCCATTACCAGTTGACGTAACAATTACTCTGTTCGCCGGGCAACAATGAACAAGCGCGGAAATGCCAGCAGTATTTGACCATCCTCCTGCAGTGGATACTGCTCTTCCAGCATCTGATGGTAGCGCGTAAGAAAATGCTGCTGTTCACTCTCAGTCAGATCCTGCAACCACGGGCGTAATCCGGTGGCGGTCACCCAGTCAATAATCGCCTGGTGAGATGGCATCTGGTGATAGTAGGTGGTTCGCCAGATATCAACCTCACATGCGGTTTCACTCAGAATATCGTAGTAAGCATGAACGCCTGCCAGTGGTTCGCGTCCACGATCCGGATAATGCTGCTCCCAGGCGACTTCGCGCATTAATACATGTGTCGGCTCCAGCCAGTTGTCCGGCATTTGTACCGCCAGTACGCCATGCGGATTGAGTAACGACACAAGATGTGGAAACAGTTCGTAATGATCAGGCAACCATTGCAACGAGGCGTTGGCGAAAATCAGATCGAATGCGTGATCCGGTTGCCAATTGCGGATATCTGCTTCAACAAACTGACATTCTGGCAACACTGCACGCGCTTCAGCAATCATCGCCGGAGACGAATCAATGCCAGTAATTTTTACCATTGGCCAACGTTGATGTAGCAGGGCGGTGCTGTTGCCTGGGCCGCAGCCGAGATCGGCTATTTGCCGGACGTTTTCCAGAGGAACTCTGGCAAGCAGTTCTACCGCTGGTCGCGACCGTTCGGCGGTGAAGTGCAAATATAAAGAGGGGTTCCAGTCAGCCATTTTTTTACTCCCGTCAGCGCGTTAACCCAAGTGTAGATAAAATTGATGAATTCGCCTCACGTCATCAATCCACCGAACACGCGCATTAAATCAAGGATACCCAAAAGTGATTGACTATGTGCTGGTCAAGATTCATCAGACATATTTATTAATCAATAAAATATTAGAGCCGAGCGGGGTAGGGAAGAGTAAATTTCGCATAAAATCAATTTAAAACAAATAAAGCCTCCTTCTTGTTGTTTTTATTCATTTCATATAAATATATTAACATGCAATATATTCAAAATTAATATCTATCTGTGGATAGTGAATAATCACAAAGTGACTTTTTTTTGATATCCTTAGGACAGGAACCAGGTTTGAAGTTTTTTGTGTGAAACTCCTGGCATTTTGGACGCTAACTCTATCGGATATAGCGATATAAAATATGACGAGAAAATTTGCATTCAACATTATATATATCATCGATGTTTTAGGTGATGAAGATCTTGACTCCTCGAGTGACATCAAAATTAACACCAATAGACCAGATGATATAACACTTAAAAGCAATACCGCTTCAAAACTATTTAAATCGATCTCAAGCTTGAAAGTCCCCATCCCCATTGTGTTTGTTAAGATCCATAATATCCCCATGCTAATATCTTTCTTTAAGGAGCTGGAAAAAGGAGTCATAAAAAAAGGTTTAATTCCGATAGTGCATTTTGAGTGTCATGGCTCACCCGATGAGGGAATGTTTTTCCCTGGCATTAAAAAGTATATATCCTGGAGTGAGATGAATGATCTGTTTTTAATGATAAACAAACATACAATGAATAATCTACTCGCCATAGTCGCTGGATGTGATAGTTTCAAATCAACAGAAAACATTGACTTTGCAAAAGGAAGTCCTTATGGCTGCTATATTGGCGCAAATAAAGTTACCGACGCAAGCATAATTAGTAGGTTTAAGGATTTTTACCGTTATATCTTTATATATAACGATTTCGATGGGGCTTGTGATCTTTTAGGTTCCGATTTTTCTATGGTTTTTTCATATGATATCTGTATGCAAAGATTCTTACTTCCGTTAGTTTTAAGTTATTTCGGAGAAGATAAAAAAGAGTTTGTTGAGTATACAATCAACCGCCTAATAGACAATGGGCAGCAGGGGTCTATAGGTGAAATAAGAAAATTAGCAAAATACAGGTTAAAGCATATTGATAAGTATTATGAACGTTCTGGCGTTCAATTTTTACATGGGCAAAGACCGCTTGCATTTACGGAATTAAAACGCATTGCGCTTGATCTTAAGGACAACCTCAGTGACGAGGCTAAATTCAATATCGAACTGAGGAATGCCATTAAATTGAAAAGAAATATAATCATGGGAAAAGGCGCCTGCTCCCGAAGTGCCAGACTTGCCGCGAGTGTACATCAAGAATGGTGAGATCGCTGTGATGAGGCTTGTAATGCAGCTTAAATCAGCAACCTCAAATGGCACGTCAGCGCCGTTTTTTAAATCCTCCATTTTATCCGCGATCGGGGATATCGCAGTATTTATCCCGTAGAGCGGATAAAATGCGTTTACAGATTGACTTTATCCTCACTAAAGGATAAAACTGAAAATATCCCCTAAAGCGGATAAAATTCTTGTGGATGTATGGCATGATGAGCTTTCCGATGATCTATAGCCCAACGCAATTAGCAAATGCAATGAAACTGGTTCGTCAGCAAAATGGCTGGACGCAGAGCGAGCTGGCGAAAAAAATCGGCATAAAACAGGCGACTATTTCCAATTTCGAAAATAACCCTGACAACACCACACTAACGACATTTTTTAAGATATTACAGTCACTTAATCTCTCGATGACGCTATGCGACACGAAAAATGACTCGCCAGAATCAACCGATCAGCAAGATCTGGAGTGGTAATGCCAAAACTTGTCACGTGGATGAACAACCAACGGGTAGGCGAGTTGACGAAGCTGACCAACGGTGCCCATACCTTTAAGTATGCGCCGGAGTGGTTGACCAACCGTTATGCCAGGCCATTGTCGCTTTCGCTGCCATTGCAGAGGGGGAATATCACCTCTGATGCTGTATTTAACTTCTTCGATAACCTGTTACCCGATAGCCCGATTGTACGCGACCGCATCGTTAAACGTTATCATGCTAAATCCAGGCAACCGTTTGATTTATTGTCAGAAATAGGGCGAGATAGCGTTGGCGCCGTGACGTTATTACCAGAAGACGAAACTGTGACGCGCCCAATAATGGTATGGGAAAAGCTTACTGAAGCCAGACTTGAAGAAGTATTAACGGCTTATAAAGCAGATATCCCGCTAGGCATGATTAGGGAGGAAAATGACTTTCGCATCTCGGTTGCTGGCGCGCAGGAGAAGACTGCGCTGCTCAGAATGGGCAATGACTGGTGCATTCCGAAAGGAATAACGCCGACGACGCATATCATTAAATTGCCGATTGGTGAAATCAGACAGCCCAA
Source organism: Escherichia sp. MOD1-EC5950 (assembly GCF_002965345.1). Taxonomy (NCBI): domain Bacteria; kingdom Pseudomonadati; phylum Pseudomonadota; class Gammaproteobacteria; order Enterobacterales; family Enterobacteriaceae; genus Escherichia; species Escherichia sp. MOD1-EC5950. The sequence goes on along the minus strand of NZ_PTSR01000002.1, from coordinate 17,512 downwards.
TGCGACGCTCGATCTCAGTCAGAGTGTTGATAATGAGTATTACTGTCTGCTGCTGGCAAAAGAATTCGGGTTGAATGTTCCCGACGCAGAAATCATTAAAGCGGGAAGGGTGCGCGCGTTAGCGGTCGAACGCTTTGACAGACGCTGGAATACTGAACGAACGGTTTTACTTCGCTTGCCGCAGGAGGATATGTGTCAGACATTCGGTTTACCTTCATCGGTGAAATATGAATCTGACGGAGGCCCAGGCATCGCGCGGATCATGGCTTTTTTGATGGGGTCCAGCGAGGCGCTTCGCGATCGTTATGATTTTATGAAATTCCAGGTATTCCAGTGGTTGATTGGCTCGACAGACGGCCATGCGAAAAATTTCTCAGTGTTTATCCAGGCCGGTGGCAGTTATCGACTCACGCCATTTTACGACATCATTTCAGCATTTCCGGTATTGGGTGGCGCGGGAATACATATCAGCGATCTCAAACTGGCAATGGGGCTTAACGCATCCAAAGGCAGAAAAACGGAAATCGATAAAATATATCCGCGACATTTTTTGGCGACAGCAAAGGCACTGAAATTTCCGGAAGTGCAGATGCATGAAATCCTGAGTGACTTTGCCAGAATGATTCCCGCAGCATTGGATAACGTGAAGGCTTCATTACCGGCAGATTTTCCGGAGAACGTGTTGACGGCAATTGAAACCAATGTGTTGAGGTTGCACGGTCGGTTAAGCAGAGAATATGGAATTAAGTGAGATATGGGGTTTGGCCGGTTTTAGCGAGCAAGACAATCTCGACCGCGAAAAATGAGTCCGGTGAAGTACCGGCAGCATCCTGGGATCACAACATAACAGCCCAGGGAAACCTAGCCGCGCAACATTAGAATATTGCAGTTATAACCTTGGTGCGCATAATGTATATTATGTTAAATGAATAGTATCAGAATGCACTCAGCCACTGTGGCCACCTCATAGCGTGATGTTCATGACACCTCCCCCATGTTATTGGCCAAAACCACTTTTATGGCATTCACGATTACCCGGCAAAATGAAGATGCACTATCAATCGTTTGTTTAGCCTCGGGCATTTCTGTTTTTGATATACTCAAAGTCATTGTCGCAAGGAAAATGTGCAAAGTGACTAAAGATAAATGGAGAATGTTATGATCAGGCAGAAGATTTTACAGCAGCTCCTGGAGTGGATTGAGTGCAATCTCGATCACCCTATCTCAATCGAAGATATCGCACAGAAATCTGGCTACAGTAGACGCAATATTCAACTTCTGTTCAGAAACTTCATGCACATGCCCCTGGGATCATACATCCGCAAACGAAGACTTTGTCGGGCAGCCATTCTTGTCAGACTTACAGCTAAATCAATGCTTGATATTGCACTATCTTTGCATTTTGATTCACAGCAGTCATTCAGCCGCGAATTTAAAAAGTTGTTTGGATGTTCTCCCAGAGAATATCGGCTCCGTGACTTTTGGGATCTCACCAACATCTTGCCTCCTTTATTAACGCGTCAGTACCAAAAGACTGATTGCAGATTAATCAATTTACCTGAGACACGTATTTGGGGTAATTCATTTAAATATGACATTGAAATCTCTAACAAACCACCAGATGAAGAAGTAAAACTGCGGCGTAATCATTTATCCAGATGTCTTCAGAATTTGAAGACGGATATCTATTACGTCTCAACATATACACCATCTACAAAATCGGTAGATTTGCTCACAGTTGAAACCTTCGCCGGTACAGTATGCGACCATGCGGATACGGAGATGCCAAAGGAATGGATAACGGCTGGAGGGCTTTATGCCTCTTTCCGCTATGAAGGAGATTGGGAGTATTATGCGAACTGGGTGCGGAACCTCTATCTGATAGAACTGCCTGCCAGGGGGTTAGTCAGAGTAAACGGTTGTGATATCGAACGTTTTTACTGCAATGAAACTTTTGTAGAAAAGAATAACAACTATGTTGTTTGCGAAATTTTTATCCCCGTTCGCCCGGCTTAGCCTGCATCTATATCTCATTGAGGATTACCCTACCCTGCTACTGTCTAATCAGTATCAGGGTAGGTGTTCAGTAAATAATGGCGTTGCGTGTGTCAACGCCATTATTCTTTATTACAGCGAATTTTTCATACCTGGAGAAATTATTTTATTGCCTCCTCACCTTCTTCAGTAGCAGCCTCCACTGCGTTAATTGTCACCGTCACTGGCTGCATTTCGTACCCACCATACGTCAGAGTGTTGAATGTGAATGTATATACCCCTGGCTTAGTAGTACTGAATTTACGCGTGATTTTTCCGCTCACAAAATGATCGGCTTTCGATGGCAGGAACTGGTAATCATCCTCCGTCACCCCTTCCGGAGCCTGAATGTCGACCCACATACTCCCCCCAACAGGGTTGCCTGCCGACATCAGAGTGATCTCCAGTGTTGCGGTCGCCACCCCGTCTGCCACCAGAGACTCTACTCGTTCAGGAGAGACCGCAAGTACCGCATTTTTATCATCCGCGACGAATCTGGATTCGGCTGTTTTCGTCGATACCTGACCGTCAGTCCGATTCACTTTCGCGGTTAGCGTATATATCGCCGCTTTAGTGGTAGAGGCGGTGAATACAGCCTGCCCCTGCTCATTGGTTGTTGCAGTCCCGTTCGGCTCCAGGTCTAACGTTGCTGGCTCGGCGCTCAGCGTCACTTCACTATCTTTCACGATATTGTTATTGGCATCAGTAACCGTGACTTTATAAGTCTGTTTGGCTTTACCATCTGCCAGTGCGCGGTTGCCAATCACCTCAATGTTCGAGATGGTTGCCGTAGCCTTGTCGGCCACAAACGTGATGCTCTGCGCATCCGAAGTCTGGTCATTTCCTGCCGTGGCTGTGATTGCATACGTTCCTGCAACCACAGAAACAACACGCAGCCCGGCTTTACCTTCATCGTTAGTCTTCACCCAGGTACTCTCGTCATTAAGCGGTGTGACGCCCCGGGGAAGATTAAAGGCGACCATAGTTCCGGGAACAGGGTTGCCGTGTTTATCCTCAACAGTTGCCGTCAGCGTAAAGGCATCATTGCCGTTTGCTGCTTTTTGGGCGGTATCAACCTGAAGGCTTGCCTGGCCAGTTTTGGCATCCGCTTTGAACTTCACCGTGGCAGTCTTCTGGGAGTTTTTCACCGAAGCCGTGATTTTGTGTTCCCCGGCAACGGTTGATATCAGCTCAATATCGGCTTTACCTGCAGCATTCGTTGTTACCTTATTCCCCGTCTTACTGCTCACTCCCTCCGGCAGAGTCAGCGTTACAGTTTGATCCTGCAACGGGTTACCATAGGAATCCGTTACGGTCAGAGTAACCTTGTTGGCAGACTGTCCATCAGCCAGTTGGTTATCAACATTCACTGAAATATCGTGAATGTTAGCCTCAGATGCGTTACCCACAACGTTCAGCAATAGCGGTTGCGAAGCAGCATCTTTGCCATTCACCCGCGGCCAGATAACCAGTTGGCCGGCTGCAGAGCCTATAGTTAACGTCGTAACATAAGTGCCATCACTTTGTTCCGTCCAGGCTCCTGCCGAAGGTTGCTCCGTCCCTGTGCTGGCTGCGCCACTAATTTCTGGAGCATCAGGTTTCAGACCTCTGACTGGGTTACCGTTCGCATCCTTCGCCGTGAAGATCAGTTGTGTCGTTGTTTTGATCATCGGGGCATCGTTATCAGCTACGAACGTGGAGTTCACTAATGACATCTCCCCGGCGGCAATGGTGACAGAAACCGCCTGTTTCAGAGCGTCAGAGCCATCAACTCGCGGCATGATAGTCAGCTCACCAACTCCCGTTGCGCCAGCAGTCAGCACCGCCGTATAGGTTCCATTGCCCTTATCCGTCCACTGACTGACGGATGGACGCTGCTGGTTGATGTTGTATGCATCACCACCAAATTGTGGTGTTTCAGGCGTAATGCCGGTGATTGCGTTGCCGTATTTATCCGTCATCGTCAGCGTCAGTGTGACGCTTTCACCAACGGTAATCGACGTTTTCGATACCGTCATTTCCGCGTGGTCAACCGAAACAGTACCCGCTTTAACATTAATCGGAGTTGCCTTTGCTGTAGCGTTTTTGCCATCAATTTGCGGCATAATGTTCAACGCGCCTGCCCGTGTTCCCGAACGCAGAATAGCCGTGTATTCGCCGTTGCCTTTATGGCTCCAGCCTGTAACCGAACTACCAGACGCGGCATCACCGGAAAGCGATACGCCAAGTTTAGCAGTGTCGATATCGGTAAGCGCATTTCCAAACTGATCTCTGGCGGAGAAAGTCAGTTCCGTTGCGCTTTCAACAGCAAGAACGCTATCTTTTACCGTCAACGTTGAGTTAGAAACCGCCTGATCCCCCGCAACAACGGTCAACTGCGCAGCGTCGGTGGCTGCTGGCTGGCCGTTGAATAGCGGCATGATGTGAAGATCACCCGTCTTTCCGCCGGTAGTCAGCGTAGCAACATAGGAACCGTCGCCTTTCTCAGTCCAACTGGAAACGGTCGCTCCTTCAGACGCGGCACCCGTCAGACTTGCTGACAGGGAAAGACCGCTGATAGCGTTACCATGCGCATCTTTTGCCACAAGCGTCACTGTCGTGCTTTCCCCTGCTTTAATGCGATCCGCTGCAACGGATACTTTCGACTGGCCTGAAGATAAAGCATCAGCTACCACAGTCACTTTAGCCGCATTAGCTGCTGCATCCTGACCGTTGACCTTCGGCATAACAATTAATTCACCCGCCGTAGTACCCAGAGAAATTTGCGCGATCCACGTCCCGTCGCCATTATCCGTCCAGCCTGAGACTGAAGAACCCGCAGCGGCTGCACCCGTTAATGACGGTGTATCTGGAGTAAGGCCGGTCACTGGGTTGTCATAGGCATCTTTTGCCGCCCAGGTTACCGTAAGCGTGCCGCCAACCACCGGTTTATCCGGGTTCAGAGTGATGGTTGAGCGCGCTGCATCAAGCGGTCCGGCAACAAACTTCAGCGTTTGTTGTAACGTGCCCAACTGATACTGCTCGCTAAAGGCACGCACAACAATGTTTCCGGCACGGGTCGAAGAAACCGTGGCGCTGTAGACCCCCGGCTTTATCTCCGAAATGGTGCCAATGGTAACACCGCTGTTGTCCTGTGGAACAAAGCGCAAACGGCTGGCTTCTCCCTCCACCGGGTTGCCATCGGTATCCACCGCAGTAAGCGTCAACGTGTAAGATTTCTGACCATCGGCAATCACATCACCTGACGTCTCATTCACACTCAGAGTCGATTTTGTCACATCCATCATAGTGGCACGCAGTTCAGCCGTGACGGTTTTGCTCATGCCATCAACGCTCACAGTAATGGTTGCTTCACCTGATTGCGTACCGGTGGTGAAGACAGACTTGTACACCCCGGCTTCTGTTTCGGTGATCTCACCCAGTGTTGGCTGTGCCTGTGATTTAGCGGACTTAAGGGCCCGCGTTACGATGTTTCCGGCAGGTTTAAACGTCAGTTCAGTTTTGATCTGATCTTTCATGCCCGTGATTGGCTGTCCCTCGGCGTCTCGCAGAGACAGAACCAGCGGCTTTTGCGCACTCCCGTTAGCAAGCATTTGGATACGGCTCTGGCCATCAAGCGTTAACGTAGTACGATCGGCGCTCATACCCGCTCCGGTAATGACCACCGCTGTCTGCACGCGTTTCGAGGCATTGCCTTTGTTATCGTATGCGACCGCAGAGATCGCGTAATAATTGTCTTTGCCTGCACGATAAGCCGGGAGCGTCACTTGCCACTGGTTACCCTGACCGGTAATTTTACCGCCTGCGGCCAGCAAAGACGGCGCTTCCCATTGCACATTTTTCAGGCCGTGAGTTGCTTTGCTGACCACGAGGCCAAGAGACACCGTCTGCCCGCCCTTACCTTCAATACGGTCTGGCAAGGCAATACGGATCACCTCAGCTTTGCGATACTCAAGAACGATATTGTTATTACGTTCAACCAGATCATAGCGGCTGCCTGCCAGTACCCGACGCTCGCGAATGCTATCCGTATCGAGTTGTTTCTCCAGAGGTTCGCCAATCCGGTAGTTAACTTCCAGGCCAAAGCGAGTGTCATTCTGACCGCTCTTGCCCTGTTTGTGCTCTGCACTCAGTGTCAGAAGAGGCACTGGCGTATAGTTCACCTCGGCAGAAATGGCATGTGGATCTTTCTGGCGTTTATCTTTACCAAACAGACCTACCTCATCGCCATAATACTGTTCATACATCAGGCTTGCGCCAAGCTGCGGCCAGGCCGGTAAATAGCCCTCGGCGCGGATATCCCAACCATTAGCCGGACGCTCCTGATAATCCTCAATATCCGGCGATTTTTTCCAGCCAGATGCCCGGATATAACCGTTGGCGCTCAGTTTCAGATAATCGCGCCAGTATTCCGCACCAACACCAATGCGGGTATGGCTACGGGATAAATCATGATCGATAAATGTGTTCAGCCCCGCCATCCAGTCATTGCCTGAAAAATGACGCCAGCCGAAACCAATATTTGACTGAGTACGATCGTCGGTACGATGTATTGCCCCCTGAGTGAACAGCATATCTGTCGGGGTATCATAAATTGGATAAAGCATTTCCAGCGAAGAGTCCTTCAGCGAGAAATCTTTATCGGCATTCAATTTGACTCGAGCCGTACCATATTTGCCAAGCCACTCCTGGATTTCCTGAGTAGCCTTCGCTGTGGCCATTCCGGTAACAAAATTGCGTGTCGCATCGCTATCCGGCTGACTGCTTAAAAATTTACCGGCATTCGCGGCAAACGACGCGATGTTTTTGTCTGCATTATTGTCAGTAGCAACCGCAGTATTTTCCGTACTTAGACGTGGCAGAGCCGCATTATGCGCTCGCGCCGTCATTGTCGGTGTAAAGGTAACAGCCAGTGGGAAAAGAACCTGAATAGAGATGTTTGCCCACGCCACGCAGTGGGCCAGGGCTGAATAACGAAAACGTGGTTGTTTATAAGCCTTTTTTAAACGTGACATTGAGATAATTTCCTGATGAACGAATTAACGAACATAAGCAAACGCAAATAAAACGTTTGCTTGTCAGAAAAACCGGGTATTTCCCGGTTTCCTTTTCCGCAGAAAAGGAAATACCTTTATGAAAGAAAGCGCATCGTCACCCTGAATATTCAGTGGTTGCGACTACTCGCCGGATGACAGGGCCGGGATTATATTTTTGTTTGTGAGTGCAAATTTAGCTTTTTGTGCAAGCCGTAAAATATATTCTTACGTTCTATTTTTTTGCTAAAAAATCGCAGCAACTTCATTATTTAAACAGCGTGAGATGAAATATTTTTGTGGTAGAGCTAATTTGGCTTTTATTGATAGAAACATATTTCACAGTGATAAGGAGATAAAATAGCAAGAACATTTAAATTATAAAATAAAAGCATGCATTAGAACGCTTAATTAATAAAGTATCTATAAGCGCCCCTCTTTTTATCTTCCCGACGCATCAGTTTATATTGTGATGAACATCACAACTTTATGCACCGGAGTGGAAAGTTGCAATAAAAAATATGAAGCAATAATGTTTGTATTGCGCTCAACACCAAAAAATATCTAATCTTTTCAAGATGATAGTTATTTGGTGATCAGAATTTACTTAGTTAACATCTTTCATTTGTCAACCAATTATGGCCTTTAGTTTGCTTATTTTTAGTCAAATCTACTGTCCCTTAATGTGACTTACTTCACTTACATTCACTTATTTTTCTTCGTAAAATTACTTTGGAATTAAGTACAATAAAAAGAGGAAATTTTATGACGTCTGCACTAAAAAAAAGTGTTGTGAGCACATCCATATCCTTAATACTGGCATCAGGTATGGCCGGATTCGCGGCTCATGCAGCAGAAGATGTAAAACTGAAAGCAACAAAAACTAACGTGGCTTTTTCGGATTTTACGCCGACTGAATACAGTACCGAAGGAAAGCCGAATATTATCGTACTGACCATGGATGATCTTGGGTATGGACAACTACCGTTTGATAAAGGGTCTTTTGATCCAAAAACAATGGAAAACAGGGAAGTTGTCAATACCTACAAAATAGGTATTGATAAAGCCATCGAAGCGGCTCAAAAATCAACGCCAACTCTTCTTTCTTTAATGGATGAAGGTGTACGTTTTACTAATGGTTATGTCGCTCACGGTGTTTCTGGTCCATCCCGTGCTGCAATTATGACGGGCCGAGCGCCTGCCCGTTTTGGTGTTTACTCCAATACCGATGCTCAGGATGGTATTCCCCTGACAGAAACTTTCCTGCCCGAATTATTCCAGAATCATGGCTATTACACCGCGGCTGTGGGTAAATGGCATCTGTCTAAAATCAGTAATGTCCCGGTTCCGGAAGATAAACAAACCCGTGACTATCATGACAACTTCACCACATTCTCCGCGGAAGAATGGCAACCACAAAACCGCGGCTTCGATTACTTTATGGGGTTCCATGCAGCGGGAACAGCCTATTACAACTCACCTTCGCTGTTCAAAAATCGTGAACGCGTACCTGCAAAGGGTTATATCAGCGATCAGTTAACGGACGAAGCAATTGGTGTTGTTGACCGGGCTAAAGCACTCGACCAACCATTTATGCTTTATCTGGCTTATAACGCGCCGCATCTGCCGAATGACAATCCAGCACCGGAGCAATATCAGAAGCAATTCAATACCGGTAGCCAAACTGCAGATAATTACTACGCATCGGTTTACTCCGTCGATCAAGGTGTAAAACGGATTCTCGAACAGTTGAAGAAAAATGGTCAGTACGACAACACCATTATTCTCTTTACGTCTGATAATGGTGCGGTCATCGATGGCCCACTACCGCTAAATGGTGCGCAAAAAGGCTATAAGAGTCAGACTTATCCTGGCGGAACGCATACGCCGATGTTCATGTGGTGGAAAGGAAAACTTCAGCCAGGAAATTATGACAAGTTAATTTCTGCTATGGATTTCTACCCTACTGCTCTGGATGCTGCCGATATCAACATTCCAAAAGATCTTAAACTGGACGGCGTTTCATTACTCCCGTGGTTGCAAGATAAGAAGCAAGGCGAACCCCATAAAAACCTGACCTGGGTAACGTCCTACTCTCACTGGTTTGATGAGGAAAATATTCCATTCTGGGATAATTACCATAAATTTGTCCGCCATGAGTCAGATGATTATCCTCACAATCCGAATACCGAGGACTTAAGCCAGTTCTCTTATACGGTGAGAAATAATGATTACTCTCTTGTCTATACCGTGGAAAATAACCAGTTAGGTTTGTACAAACTCACCGATCTACAACAAAAAGAGAATCTCGCTGCTGCTAAACCACAAGTTGTTAAAGAGATGCAAGGTGTGGTAAGCGAGTTTATCAACAGCAGCCAACCGCCGCTTAGTCAGGTGAATCAGGAGAAGTTTAACAATATTAAGAAAGCACTTAGCGATGCCAAATAACTAACCCCTTATGCGGCGGAGATTTTCCGCCGCCTTATTGAGTGAGATAGCAATGCACGTGACAGCCAAGCCCTCCAGTTTTCAATGTAATCTCAAATGTGATTACTGTTTTTATCTTGAAAAAGAGTCGCAATTTAGTCATGAAAAATGGATGGATGACAGCACTCTGAAAGAGTTCATTAAACAATACATTGCTGCCTCAGGTGATCAGGTCTATTTTACCTGGCAAGGTGGCGAACCTACTCTCGCGGGTCTTGATTTTTTTCGTAAGGTTATTCACTACCAACAACGCTATGCTGGGGGAAAAGGTATTCATAATGCGTTACAAACCAATGGTATTTTATTGAATAATGAATGGTGCGCCTTTCTCAAAGAGCATAAGTTTCTGGTCGGTATTTCAATTGATGGCCCGCAAGAATTACATGATCGTTACAGACGCAGTAATTCGGGTAATGGGACATTTGAAAAAGTCATGACGGCAATTGATCGTCTGAAGAAGTATAAGGTTGAGTTTAATACGCTAACTGTCATTAACAATATTAACGTCCAACATCCTCTTGAGGTTTATAACTTTTTAAAATCTATCGGTAGTAAGCATATGCAGTTTATAGAACTACTGGAGACGGGGACACCGAATGTAGATTTTACGGGCAATGGTGAGAATACGTTCAGTATCATCGATTTTTCTGTTCCACCCACCGCCTATGGCAAGTTTATGTCAGCTATTTTTATGCAGTGGGTTAAAAATGATGTTGGTGAAATATTCATCCGCCAGTTTGAAAGTTTTGTCAGCCGTTTTCTGGGAAATGGGCATACTAGCTGTATTTTCCAGGAGTCATGTAAAGACAATCTGGTAGTGGAAAGTAATGGTGATATTTATGAATGCGATCATTTTGTCTACCCGCAATATAAAATTGGCAACATCAATAACGCTGCACTAAAAATGATGAAAAGCGTGCAGTTGACTGCACAAAAAAAGTTGATATCAAAAAAATGCCAGCAATGTGTTTACAAGCCAATTTGTAATGGTGGTTGTCCTAAACATCGCATCACAAAAGTGAATAATGAGGTAGTATCGTACTTCTGTGAAGGTTATAAAATCCTATTTACAACTATGGTGCCATATATGAATGCAATGGTTGAACTCGCTAAAAATAAAGTCCCCCTTTATCACATTATGGATGTCGCAAAACGAATGGAGAGTAATAAATAATACTCCTGCATTCACTCCGGTCATATCATCCTTCTTACGACTTCAGCAGAACACCCGGCACAGACTCAGGCCGGGGGGTTCAGCCATCATTATCTGTTGTTCTGGAGGAGCGTCTTCAGACATGCTTTTGCAATACTCTTGATAATCAAGGGCATGAAAGTAACCAGTACAACAATAATTATCAATATATATCATATAGTTACAGACACTTAAGTAAATTTCATCAGTAAATCATTGCTATAGCCAATCATTGGGTGGCACAATCAAATTTCGTTAATGATAATTGTTCCCATTACCATTTGTATGCTAATTGCAAAGTACCTCTGCTTGCTGAAGCCTTTTTGGCTACGTAAGAATAATAAAACTTCAGTATTATTAATCATTATTATCCTCGCCATGATCCTTGGCGTGGTTAAAATTCAGGTCTGGTTGAATGACTGGAACAATGATTTTTTCAATGCGCTAAGCCAGAAAGAAACCGATAAACTTTGGCAGCTTGTCCTGTGGTTTCCTGCTCTGCTGGGGATCTTCGTATTAATATCCGTTAACAAAACATGGTTAATTAAACTACTGACTATTCGCTGGCGCGAATGGTTAACAGATTACTACCTCAATCGTTGGTTTACAGATAAAAACTACTACTTCACACAGATCTACGGCGAGGATAAGAATACCGATAATCCTGACCAACGTATCGCTGAAGATATCCTTCTATTGATCAGCAAAACACTTAGCCTTTCATTCGGATTCATTCAGTCACTGAGTATGCTGATTACCTTCACCGTTATTCTGTGGCAAAGCGCGGGGACACTCTCATTCACGGTTGGTGGAACGGAGTGGAATATCCAGGGTTATATGGTTTATACCGTCGTGCTCATTGTTATTGGTGGCACGTTGTTTACCCATAAAGTGGGTAAACGTATCCGCCCGCTTAATGTGGAGAAGCAACGTAGCGAAGCGACTTTTAGAACTAACCTTGTGCAGCATAATAAGCAAGCGGAGTTAATTGCGTTAAGCAATGCTGAAACGCTGCAACGTCAGGAGTTGAGCGACAATTTTCATACAATAAAAGACAACTGGCACCGTTTAATGAATCGTCAGCGTTGGCTTGACTATTGGCAGAATGTTTATTCACGCTCGCTTAGTGTTCTCCCCTACTTTCTATTGCTACCGCAGTTTATCAGCGGGCAGATCAATTTAGGTGGGCTGATGAAATCACGTCAGGCATTTATGTTGGTATCCAACAATCTGAGTTGGTTTATTTATAAATACGATGAACTTGCAGAGCTGGCAGCGGTTATCGATCGGTTGTATGAATTTCATCAACTTACTGAACAGCGCCCGACAAATAAACCCAAAAATTGCGATCATGCCGTTCAGGTTGCTGATGCCAGTATCCGTACCCCCGATAATAAAGTCATATTAGAAAACCTGAACTTTCATGTTTCTCCAGGTAAATGGCTACTGCTGAAAGGATACTCTGGTGCGGGAAAAACAACGCTGCTTAAAACATTATCCCACTGCTGGCCGTGGTTTAAAGGTGATATTTCTTCTCCTGCAGACAGTTGGTATGTGTCACAAACGCCGTTAATCAAAACCGGCTTACTGAAAGAGAACATTTGTAAAGCACTTCCGCACCCTATAGACGATGAGCCGTTGAGCGAGGTGTTGCATCAGGTTGGGCTGGGTAAATTGGCTACGCGCATTAATAACCACGATCGTTGGGGAGATATTCTTTCCAGCGGCGAAAAACAACGTATTGCGCTGGCTCGGTTAATTTTACGACGTCCGAAATGGATATTTCTCGACGAAGCAACGTCACATCTGGAGGAGCAAGAGGCTATCCATTTACTGCGTTTAGTGCGCGAAAAATTACCTGAAAGCGGTGTGATTATGGTGACCCATCAGCCTGGTGTTTGGGATCTGGCGGATGATATTTGTGACATTAGCGCGGTTTTATAAAAACGATAAATGCCCTGCTATACGGAGATAAAAATAAATGAAGCGAGTTCTTATTTCTGGCGTCATTTTATGTGGCGCTGGCGCTGATATGGCGCAGGCCGTCGACGACAAAGACAAGTATATGCCTGTTTTTGAAGAGATGACAGTCTATGCTCCTGTCCCTGTGCCCGTAAACGGTAACACGCATTACACCAGTGAAAGCATCGAGCGTTTACCGACAGGTAATGGCAATATCAGCGATTTATTAAAAACAAACCCAGCGGTGCGTATGAATTCAACGCAAAGCACCTCGTTGAATCAGGGGGAGATCCGCCCGGAGAAAATATCCATTCACGGTGCATCGCCCTACCAGAATGCTTATTTGATTGATGGTATTAGCGCCACCAATAACCTGAACCCGGCGAATGAATCGGATGCCAGCAGTGCAACCAATATTAGCGGGATGTCACAGGGTTATTATCTTGATGTCAGCTTACTGGACAATGTCACGCTTTATGACAGTTTTGTTCCGGTTGAATTTGGTCACTTTAATGGTGGAGTGATAGATGCAAAGATCAAACGCTTTAATGCTGATGATGACAGCGTAAAGCTGAGTTATCGCACAACGCGTTCGGACTGGTTAACGTCTCATATCGATGAGAATAACAAGAATGCATTTAACCAGGGGTCTTCAGGAAGTACTTATTATTCTCCCGACTTTAAAAAGAACTTTTACACCTTGTCATTTAATCAGGAACTCACTGATAACTTTGGCGTGACTGCTGGTTTCTCCCGCCGCCAGTCTGACATTATCCGCGCAGATTATGTTTCGAATGACGGTATTGTTGCAGGTCGGGCGCAGTATAAAAACGTTATCGATACAGCATTAAGTAAATTTACCTGGTTTGCCAGTGAGCGTTTTACCCACGATTTAACCTTTAAATATACCGGTTCTCGCCGGGATTATAATACCAGCACCTTCCCCGAGTCTGACCGCGAAATGGGCAACAAATCTTATGGCCTGGCATGGGATATGGACACACAACTCGTATGGGCCAAACTGCATACCACTGTCGGCTGGGATCATATCAGTGACTATACCCGTCACGACCATGACATTTGGTACACCGAACTCTCATGCACATATGGTGATATTACAGGACGTTGCACCCGTGGCGGGCTGGGGCATATTTCGCAGGCTGTTGATAATTACACCTTCAAAACACGACTTGACTGGCAAAAAGTTGAAGTGGGCAATTTCTCGCATCAGCCTTACTTCGGTGCGGAATACATCTATTCCGATGCATGGACGGAACGTCATAATCAGTCTGAATCTTATGTAATTAATGCCGCAGGAAAGAAAACTAACCATACCATTTACCATAAAGGTAAAGGTAGCCTTGGAATTGACAACTACACGCTGTACATCGCGGATCGTATTAGCTGGCGCAATGTGTCGCTGATGCCTGGCGTGCGTTATGACTATGACAACTACCTGTCAAACCACAATATCTCTCCCCGCTTTATGACGGAATGGGATATTTTCGCTGATCAAACCTCAATAATTACCGCCGGATATAACCGCTATTATGGCGGAAATATTCTCGATATGGGGTTACGAGACATCCGTAATAGTTGGACAGAATCAATTTCAGGCAATAAAACGCTCACCCGTTATCAGGATTTGAAAACACCCTATAATGACGAACTGGCAATAGGTTTGCAGCAAAAGATCGGTAATAACGTTATTGCGCGGGCAAACTATGTTTACCGTGAGGCGCATGATCAAATCAGTAAAAGTAGTCGTACCTACCGAGGAATGGCGCGCGCATCAGGATGTTAAATGGCGCACATCTCAGGCGCGTCGCCCTTTCCTGTTGGCAAATACACGCAATTTAGACCGTGAACCGATCGGTTTGATGGATATTGTCGCAACGGTCGCGCCGGAACAACTGCGCCAATTTTATCAACGCTGGTATCAGCCGAATAATATGACCTTTATCGTCGTTGGTGATATCGACAGTAAAGAAGCGCTGGCGTTGATAAAGGAAAATTTAGGTAAACTTCCGGCAAACAAAGCGGCTGAAAATCGCGTATGGCCAACGGAAGCAGAAAACCGCCGGCGCTTTAATATCATTAATGATAAAGAAAATCGGGTGAACGGTATCGCACTCTATTATCGCATGCCAATGGTTCAGGTGACCGATGAACAAAGCTTTGTCGAACAGGCAGAATGGAGCATGTTGGTTCAGTTGTTTAATCAGCGATTACTGGAACGGATCCAGTCCGGTGAGTTGAAGACTATTTCCGGTGGCACCGCGCGCAGTATTAAAATTGCGCCTGATTATCAGTCGCTGTTTTTCCGTGTAAATGCGCGGGACGATAATATGCAGGATGCTGCGAATGCATTAATGGCAGAACTGGCAACTATCGACCAACATGGTTTTTCCGTTGCAGAGCTTGATGATGTAAAAGCCACCCGTCTGACCTGGCTGAAAAATGCGGCTGAGCAACAGGCTGAACGCGATCTGCGGATGCTGACCAGCCGCCTGGCATCCAGCTCGTTAAATAATACGCCATTCCTTTCACCGGAAGAGACATACCAGCTTTCTAAACGCCTGTGGCCACAAATTACCGTGCAAAGCCTGGCGAAAAAATGGCAGCAATTAAGAAAGAACCAGGACACATTTTGGGAACAAATGGTCAACAATGATACTGCAGCCCAAAATGCATTATCTCCTGCAGCCATTACGGCGCTGGAAAATGAATATGCCAACAAGAAACTGGCGGCTTATGTCTTCCCTGGCAGAAATTTATCTTTAACGGTAAACGCTGATCCACAAGCAAAAATAACCAGCCAAAAAAGACTGGCTGAAAATCTGACGTCACTGACCCTTTCTAATGGCGCAAACGTCATTCTGGCAAAATCTACGGGCGAAGAAGAAAAGCTGCAAATTATTGCCGTCTCTGATAAAGGCGATTTGAGTTTCCCTGCGGGACAAAAATCACTTATTGCGCTGGCAAATAAAGCCGTTAGCGGTAGCGGAGTTGGCGATCTCTCCTCTTCCAGCCTGAAACGCTGGAGCGCAGAAAACTCAGTGACCATGAGCAGTAAAGTCAGTGGCTTGAATACACTACTGTCTGTTAGCGCACGGGCTAATAATCCTGAACCCGGTTTTCAGTTAATTAACCAGCGGATCACCCGCAGCACAATTAACGACAACATTTGGTCATCGTTACAAAATGCTCAAATTCAAGCGTTGAGAACGCTCGATCAACGCCCGGCAGAGAAATTCGCTCAGCAGATGTACGAAACACGCTATGCCGATGAGCGCACGAAATTACTGCAAGAAAAACAGATTGCACAGTTTTCTGCCGCAGACGCATTGGCTGCCGATCGTCAGTTGTTTTCTTCCCCAGCAGATATCACTTTTGTGATTGTCGGTAATGTGGCAGAAGACAAACTCCTGCCGTTAATTACGCGTTACTTAGGATCAATCAAACGTTCTGATTCAGCATTGGCTGCAGGTAAACCATTAACCCGCGCGACGGATAACGCGGCTGTTACTGTAAAAGAACAAAATGAACCTGTAGCACAAGTTTCACAGTGGACGCGGTATGATCCCCGGACACCTATTAACCTGGCGACACGCATGGCACTGGATGCATTCAACGTCGCATTGGCAAAAGATCTGCGGATAAATATTCGTGAACAGGCATCCGGAGCATACAGCGTTTCTTCTCGTCTCTCGGTTGATCCTAAGGCCAAAGATATCAGCCATTTGCTGGCTTTCACCTGTCAACCTGAACGTCATAGCGAACTGTTAACATTGGCGAATGAGGTAATGACTAAACGTCTGACTAAAGGGATCAGTCAGCAAGAGCTGGACGAATATCAGCAAAATATTCAACGCAGCCTCGATATTCAGCAAAATAGCGTTCAGCAATTAGCGAACACTATTGTGAATAGTATTATTCAATATGATGATCCTGCTGTGTGGATGACGCAGGAGAAAGTGTTAAAGAATATGACTGTGGAAAATGTTAATGCTACAGTTAAAGAATATCTGAGTAAACCCGCGAATACCTACACTGGAGTATTGCTGCCAAAATAATAACTTACCCCCGCCAACTTTGTTGGCGGGGTATTCTGTATAATTAACGTGTTTGTTTGACAACCTTTGAAAGTTTTTCAAAAAATTAACCGCGAACTAATAATGATATTTTAAAGGCCAATTTTTATGTGATAATTTCGGAGGGTAAGAGAACGGACTAAAATAACAATAAAAAGAGTGATATTATCATTGATTATCTTCCTATCTTATTGTTTTTACTTGTCAAAATAAAAAATCCATTTTCAAACAACAAAATAAAATTAGGATTTTGTTATTTGAAACCGAGGCCTTTACGCTTGCTTACTTTATCAATAAATCCTACTTTTTTTAATGCGTTCCAATCATTTTAAGGAGTTTGAAATGGATAAGAAGCAAGTAACGGATTTAAGGTCTGAACTACTCGATTCACGTTTTGGCGCAAAGGCAATTTCCACTATCGCGGAATCGAAACGTTTTCCGCTGCATGAAATGCGCGATGATATCGCCTTCCAGATTATCAATGATGAATTATACCTGGATGGCAATGCCCGACAAAACCTCGCCACATTTTGTCAGACCTGGGACGATGAAAATGTTCATAAGCTGATGGATCTGTCGATCAATAAAAACTGGATCGATAAAGAAGAATATCCGCAGTCCGCAGCAATTGATCTGCGTTGCGTAAACATGGTTGCTGATCTGTGGCACGCGCCTGCGCCGAAAAACGGTCAGGCCGTTGGCACCAACAC
>NZ_PTSR01000029.1:0-39021 GCF_002965345.1 Escherichia sp. MOD1-EC5950 | reverse complement strand
ACGCCTTATCCGACCCACGTGTGACCTGTAGGCCTGATAAGACGCGATAAGCGTCGCATCAGGCATGGTGCTCCCAAGGTCGGATGCGGCGTGAACGCCTTATCCGACCTACGTGTGACCTGTAGGCCTGATAAGACGCGGTAAGCGTCGCATCAGGCATGGTGCTCCAGACGCCACAACTTACTGCTGTGAAGCCTGCTGAAACAGGTGTTCCCACATATCGGTCACCAGCGCCTGATCGCGTGGCGACAATTCACCCGCACCAATCGCTTTCTCCAGACTCTGGCTAACGGTTGTATGCACCGCCTGGGCGGAGTGGTCATCACCACTTTCCAGTTCTGCGATGGCTAACGTCAGGTGGCCACGCAAATACCCACTGGCAAACAACTCATCATCACTGGCATGGTCAACCATACCGTCGATTAATGCCAGAATGCGTGATTCAAACTCCGCGATCATCTTCTTTCCTCATTGTAAACGTGGCGCTGGCTTCAGTTGAGCGCTTCCGGCCACGGGAACTGTTCCGCCGTAAGTTCCGGCGTGTGATAATAATTTCGTAATGCTTTTATGAAGCGTGCCGGACGTTCAGGAATACCGTTCACCAGATAATTCATCACCTGCGCATGAACCCGTCGTTGGAATACCACACGATCCGGTTCGACGTCGCCTTCCAGGTTGTCGCAACTGACGTTAAACGGATATCCCGCCGCCACGCAGAACAACCAGTCAAGCGCCTGCGGCTTAACTTCAACATCTTCAAACTGGCTTTGCGCCCGGGCATCGCGTCCGTCAGGGCAATACCAGTAACCAAAATCAACCAGTTCACGGCGCGCTTTCCCGGCAATACACCAGTGCGAAATCTCGTGGATAGCACTGGCGTAAAAGCCATGAGCAAAGACGATTCGGTTATATGGAACTTCCGCATCAGCAGGAAGATAGATCGGTTCGTCGTCGCCTTTAATCAGACGGGTATTAAATTCATCGGCAAAGCAGCTATTAAAAATTTCAATCAACTGCTTGTAGTGGTGTGTACTGTTCATTAGTTCATCCCCAACCAGTGGAGGATCTCCTGTCCATGGCTATCATAAAGTAATTTGGCACTCATCACCGCCGAGACGATAACGATCATCGGGCGGATCAGTTTTTGTCCTTTGCTCAACACCAGTCTTGAACCCATACGCGCGCCGAGGAACTGCCCCACCAGCATCACGAATCCTGTCGCCCAAATCACTTTGCCGCCGAGAATAAACAGCAGCAGACCGCCGATGTTTGACGTTGCGTTAAGTAATTTGGCATGGGCGGTGGCTTTGGCGAGGTTAAAGCCGCACAGCGTAACGAAGGCCAGTGCGTAAAACGATCCGGCTGCCGGGCCAAAGAATCCGTCGTAAAAACCAACGCAGCCCCCTGCGACCAGCGCAAATGGCAGCCCATACATCCGACGCTGGCGATCTTCTTCTCCCAGTTTGGGCATCAGTAAGAAATAAAGACCGATACAAATCACCAGAATCGGTAAAATTTGCCGCAGCACATCAGCTTTAACATACTGCACCAGCAGTGCGCCGCTCATCGAGCCGACAAAGGTCATGGCGATATTGAGTTTCTGATCGCTTAAGCTGACGACTTTGCGGCGAATAAAGTAGATGGTGGCGGAAATAGAGCCACCGCAGGCTTGCAGTTTGTTAGTTGCCAGCGCGTTAGCCGGAGACATCCCCGCCGCCATCAATGCCGGAATAGTGAGTAACCCACCACCACCGGCAATCGAGTCGATAAATCCCGCCAGTATCGCGACAAAAAAGAGAACTCCCAGCAACAGCGGGGAAACCATAAACAGGCTATTAAACGTTTCCATTAGATCACGTGCTCATCCAGTAGCGCCTGGCAGGAAGGCGGCAACGGAGGCGGTGTCTTCTTCTCAGGCTTTGTTGTTCCCGGTTTTGGTGGTTCAAACCAGCTTTGCAGTTCTGCCCCGCAACCATCGCCCGGCGGTGGTAAAGGTTGGTCTTCACACTCCAGGCTATCGGCAGGACAACGTAATCGTACATGCATATGTGCGCGATGCTGGAACCAGGGTCGCACTTTCCGCAACCAGTCACGATCGGTGCCTGCATCAAGGCAAAGTTGTTGTTTAATCGCCGGATTAACAAAAATGCGCGTCACGTCTTTGTCCTGCGCAGCAAGTTTGATCAGACTGAAAATTTCCGGCTTCCACAGCGTTGGGACGACATGCTTGCCATCACGGGAAACCAAATCCAGCGCCTGCGGACGCAAAAGTTGCGCGGCGGTCCAGCGAGTTTTCGGCAGTTGCAGGAAAATATCGACATCCAGTCCGGTCTGGTGGCTGGCGTGGCCGCCGTTGAAACGCCCACCTGCGGGCATCCCCATATCGCCAATCAGCACCGTCCCCATACCCAGATTGTTCACCTGGCTACTCAGACGCTGGATAAACATCACCAGATCCGGATGACCGAAATAGCGACGCTGATCGGTACGCATCACCTGATAATGTTCGGACTGTATCGGCAGCGAGTCAGCGCCGACGATACAGCCATTGGAAAAACTGCCTATCGATTGTGCGCTACCCGGCACAGGTTGGGTAATTTTTTGCCACGGCGTTGCTGCCAGGCTGGTGCTACTGGCAAGCAGGGCCAGCAGCGCAATCGCAGTTTTGTTCATTTTTTACCAGCGTGGAATATCAGTCTTCACATCGGCATTTTGCGCCCGTTGTCGTAACAGGTGATCCATCAAAACGATTGCCAGCATCGCTTCAGCGATCGGCACCGCGCGGATCCCGACACAAGGATCGTGACGGCCTTTGGTGATCATCTCAACTTCTTCGCCAAAGCGGTTAATTGTACGCCCAGGCACGGTAATGCTGGAGGTCGGTTTTAGCGCCATATGGGCAATGATTTGCTGCCCGCTGCTGATACCACCGAGAATACCGCCCGCATGGTTGCTCTGAAAACCTTCTTTGGTGATTTCGTCACGGTTCTGGCTGCCACGCAGCGCCACCACGTCAAAACCGTCGCCAATTTCCACGCCTTTCACCGCATTAATGCTCATCAACGCGTGGGCGATGTCAGCATCCAGGCGATCAAATACCGGTTCGCCAAGTCCGGCGGGTACGCCACTGGCAACAACAGTCACTTTCGCACCGATGGAGTCGCCCTCTTTTTTCAGCGCGCGCATCAACTCATCTAACGCGTCGATTTTATCCGGGTCCGGGCAGAAGAACGGATTTTGTTCAACTTGCGACCAGTCTTTGATTTCCAGTGGAATGTCGCCCATCTGGCTCAGGCAGCCGCGAATTTCGATGCCAAATTTTCCGGCGAGATATTTTTTAGCAATTGCTCCAGCCGCAACGCGCATGGCGGTTTCACGGGCGGAAGAACGTCCGCCGCCGCGATAATCGCGCAGGCCGTATTTTTGTTCGTAGGTGTAATCAGCATGACCCGGACGGAAAACGTCTTTAATTGCGCTGTAATCTTGAGAGCGCTGGTCGGTGTTTTCGATCAACAAGCCAATACTGGTGCCGGTGGTGACACCTTCAAAAACGCCGGAAAGAATTTTGACCTGATCCGGTTCACGACGCTGGGTGGTATAGCGCGATGTCCCCGGGCGACGCCGGTCGAGATCGTGTTGCAGGTCTGCTTCCGTCAGCGGGATGCCTGGCGGAACACCATCGACGATGCAACCGAGCGCAAGCCCGTGCGATTCACCGAAGGTGGTTACGCGAAAGAGTTGTCCAATTGTGTTTCCAGCCATCACGGCTCCGTTATTGTTGTGTTTGCATTTTTTACTCTAAATAATTCAAGTTGCAGGAAGGCGACAAGTGAGTGAATCCCCAGGAGCTTACAGAAGTAAGTGACTGGGGTGAACGACAAATCCGCATGGAGCGGATTTGAACGCTACTTGCAGCGGCCCCGTAAGGGGTGAGGCCCATGGATGGGCCGAATAACCCGCAGACGCAGCACATGCAACTTAAAGAATGTCGAGTAAATTTAATCTTTATAAATACCAAAATGTTCTCGTGCCGCAATAAGCTGCGCTTTGGTGAGCATAAACACACCATCGCCACCGTTATCAAACTCCAGCCAGGTGAACGGAACATCCGGATATTGTTCCATCAGATGTACCATGCTGTTGCCGACTTCACAAATCAGTACACCATCATCAGCAAGATAATCCGCCGCGTTGCCGAGAATGCGACGTGTCAGTTTCAGGCCATCAGTGCCAGACGCCAGCCCCAGCTCCGGCTCGTGACGGTATTCGTTTGGCAGGTCGGACATATCTTCCGCATCGACATACGGCGGGTTGGTGACGATCAGGTCGTACTGCACTTTCGGCAAATCACGGAACAGATCAGAACGAATCGGTATGACGTTGTGGATCAGACCATGTTCTTCAATGTTCTGTTCGGCTACCGCCAGCGCGTCGGGAGAGATGTCCACCGCGTCGACTTCCGCTTCCGGGAAGGCATAAGCGCAGGCAATAGCAATGCAGCCACTACCGGTACACATATCCAGAATATGTTGCGGTTGCTTGCTGATAAGTCCGGCAAATTTATTGTTGATCAGTTCACCAATCGGTGAACGCGGCACCAGCACGCGTTCATCGACGTAAAATTCATGGCCGCAGAACCAGGCTTTGTTGGTCAGATAGGCAACCGGAACGCGCTCGTTGACGCGGCGGATCACGCGCTCAACAATACGGTGTTTTTCGCTGGAGGTCAGGCGGGCGTTGCGCATATCTTCCGGAATATCCAGCGGCAGGTAGA
Source organism: Escherichia sp. MOD1-EC5950 (assembly GCF_002965345.1). NCBI lineage: Bacteria > Pseudomonadati > Pseudomonadota > Gammaproteobacteria > Enterobacterales > Enterobacteriaceae > Escherichia > Escherichia sp. MOD1-EC5950. Next base: position 34,247 of record NZ_PTSR01000029.1, on the reverse strand, counting down.
GCGACGGCAATACCAGTTGCACCGCTTCGTCCCACGGGTTGTCGGTGCCATGACCGTACCAGATATTTGCCGCGCTGAAGCGGCTAACCGACCAGCGCAACATGTCCTGAATGGTTTGCAGTTCATTTACTGCTTCATCAACGAAAATTTTATCCACGTATTCCTCCAGGGCATGGTCGCATTAATTTCGGCGGCTAGTTTGCCATGAAGATGACGATAAATCAGCATTCACGCGGCAATGACGCAGGAAAATTATGTTTTGGCCGATCGATTGCGCTACGAGTCGGGTAAACTGTAGGAAAAATAAAATAGAGATGCATAGATGAAAAAGAAAACAACTCTCAGCGAGGAGGATCAGGCCCTGTTTCGCCAGTTGATGGCGGGTACTCGCAAGATTAAGCAGGACACGATTGTCCATCGACCACAACGAAAAAAAGTCAGCGAAGTGCCGGTCAAGCGGTTGATTCAGGAGCAGGCTGATGCCAGCCATTATTTCTCTGATGAATTTCAGCCGTTATTAAATACCGAAGGCCCGGTTAAATATGTCCGCCCGGATGTCAGTCATTTTGAGGCGAAGAAACTGCGACGCGGTGATTATTCGCCGGAGTTGTTTCTTGATTTGCACGGCCTGACGCAGCTACAAGCCAAACAGGAACTGGGCGCATTAATTGCCGCCTGTCGCCGTGAACATGTGTTTTGCGCCTGTGTGATGCATGGGCACGGTAAGCATATTTTGAAGCAACAAACACCACTGTGGCTGGCACAGCATCCGCATGTGATGGCATTTCACCAGGCACCAAAAGAGTACGGCGGCGACGCGGCGTTATTGGTATTGATTGAAGTGGAAGAGTGGCTGCCGCCAGAACTTCCCTGACATTCAATACAACAAGAGCCACTTAAGTGGCTCTCTGAAAGTTGATATACGATATAAACGTTGCGTAATTATATCGCTTTTGCCATTTTCAAATTACACGGGCTCATCTGCCAGTTAAATTCGCCTTTTCCGCTTTCATCAAGCGTTACGCTGGCAATAGCTGAAGTGGTAAACATAGGCGGCGTTTCGCCCGGACATAACTCGGCTACCAGATAACCGACTAAGGGTAAGTGAGAGATAACCAGTACCGACCCGACTCCCTCGTTGGTCAATGCCTGAAGATAAGCACTAACCAGACCGACATCGCCGCAGGGCGTCAATTCTGGCAGAACTTCGACACTGGATGGCAGTTCCATACAATCACCTACGACATCCAGAGTTTGCTCGGCTCGCAGGAACGGGCTCACCAGAACACGTTCGACTTCCACTTTTTGACCTTTCAGCCAGTTCGCCATCAGGCGAGATTCGTCACAACCGTTAGTGGTCAGAGGACGAACCGAATCACTGGCGGCATCGAGGGCTGCGTCGCCGTGACGCATGATAAAAACTTGCATATTGCACCGCTTTTGTTAACCAGATTCACCCGTCTTCTTTCATCTGAAACCAGAGAAAGAAGACGGTGGCCGGCATTGTGCCTTATCCATTCACCGAATGAAACGCTGTTTTTTACCTCAATGGCGTAAGTATAGTCAATATGCGTTTACATTTTAACCAGGACTCCACCATTCAGCGCGGATTCATATAGCTTTGACCTTCTTATTGCAGGTCAGTTGCAGTTGTTTTCCAAAAACTTTCCCCATGCTCACTCATCTCAAGTAAACGCTCGCAAGGGGTAAAACGGGAACCATATTGCGCGGCCAGTCGTTGCATTATTGCAACCACTTCGCCCGCGCCGAGAGAATCGATATAGCGGAACGGACCACCGAGAAATGGCGGAAAACCAATTCCAAATACTGCGCCAATATCCCCGTCTCGCACGCTACGGATAACCTGCTCGTCCAGACAACGTACTGCTTCATTCAGCATCAACATCACACACCGTTCAGCAACCTGCGGTGCGGACAGTCGCCCCTGCCCTTGCGCGCCAATCAACGGGTAAATGGCGGGATCAACCTGTTTTTTGCTTTTACGCCCTTTTTGGCGGTAAAGATAGAAACCCCGGCCATTTTTTCTACCTTTGCGATCGTCGTTCAAAATTGAAGAAACAACATTTGCAGGCGCACTAAAACGTTCTCCATAAGTTGCTTCCAGTACAGGAATAATTTTAGTCCCTGTGTCGATTCCTACCTCATCCAAAAGTTGGATTGGTCCCACCGGAAAACCAAATTTAACCAGTGCGGCATCAATGTGCTCAACACGCTCACCTTCGGTCAACATGCGGATAGCTTCATTAATGTAAGGTGCCAGAATGCGATTAACGTAAAATCCGGCTTTATCCTGCACCACGATTGGCGTTTTGCCCTGTTTTTTCGCCAGTTTTACCGTGGTGGCGAGGGTTTGCGCCGATGTCCCGGCGTGAGGAATGATTTCTACCAGCGGCATTTTTTCTACCGGGCTGAAGAAATGCAGGCCGATAACCTGCCCTGGTCGTGAGGCGTGAGCGGCAATATCGCTAATCGGTAAAGATGAGGTATTGGAGGCAAAAATTGTATGAGGGGCGCAGTTTTGCTCCACTTCCGCCACCATCTGTTGTTTTAATTCGAGATTTTCAAACACTGCTTCAATAATCAGATCGCGATGGGAAAAACCGTGATAATCCATAGAACCTGAAATCAGCGCCAATTGTTTGTCGCGTTCACTGGCTTTGATATGCCGGCGGCGCACTTTCCCCTCCAACTGATCCCAACTGTATTTCAAAGCATGATTTATGCCCTGGGCGTTGATATCTTTAATTCTTACAGGTAGCCCCGCTTTACCGGCTGTAACGTAAGCAATACCACCGCCCATCAAGCCACCACCTAATATCCCCACGCTATTTAATGGGGCAGGGGCAACATCGCTGCCAGGATCTTTCTTCACGTCGGTACTGGCAAAAAAGATATTACGCAGAGCCTGTGATTGCGATGTCATTGCCAGTTCGCCAAAGGCTCGTGCTTCAGCGTCATAACCGCTACTGGAGCCCTGCGCTAATCCTGTTTCGATAACCTCAAGAATGCGTTCTGTCGCCGGGTAGTTGCCCTGGGTTTTCTGTTCTGTTTTCTTGCCTGCCATTTTGAATAACAGCGCACGACCTAATGGCCCGGCCATCACTCGTTCACGAATCGGGAGAGTCCGAGAAACTGTACGCTCCTGCTTCGCCAGCTCTACAGCGGCTTCCAGTAAAATAGAATGCGGAACGACGTCATCCACCAGCCCCAGCTTTAACGCCTGCTTTGCCCGTAGTTGCTTGCCAGTGAGGATCATCTCTAGTGCTGTGCTGACGCCGATCAGGCGCGGTAAACGCTGGGTGCCGCCTGAACCAGGTAACAACCCAAGTTGTACTTCCGGCAAACCGAGCACGGTTTTAGGATCGTCTGTACAGATACGACCGTGGCACGCCAGTGCCAGCTCCAGACCACCGCCCAGGCAAGCGCCGTGAATGGCGGCAATAACAGGAACTGGCAAAGCATGAATTTCCGCCATCAACTGTTGGCCCTGCCGCGCCAGTGCTTCCGCTTCTTGCGCGGTTTTGCAGTTGCCAATCATGTTGATGTCTGCACCGGCAATAAAGTTGTCCGGTTTAGCGGAGATAAACACTAGGCCTCGAAGTTCTTTATTTTCGCGGAGTTGTTTAATAATGGCGCGCACCTGCGAGGCAAACTCTGCCTTCAGGGTATTCATTCTTTCGCCGGGAACGTCAATGGTGATGACGGCAATATTGTCCAGACGTACATTGAGGGTAAAAGCCGATACCATTTCCATTATTCCGCCTCCAGAACCATTGCCGCACCAAGTCCACCTGCGGCACAGGCGGTCACTAAACCAAATCCACCGCCGCGACGGCGAAGTTCGTGTAATGTCTGGGTAATCATCCGCGCGCCGGTTGCCGCGAAGGGATGACCATAAGCAATGGAACCGCCAAGCACGTTAAATTTGCTATCGTCCACTTCGCCAGTGGCATGTGCACGCCCCAGCACATCGCGGGCAAAACGTTCGCTACCCAGCAACTGAATATTTGCCAGCGTCTGGGCGGCAAATGCTTCATGAATATCAATCAATGTCAGATCGGCCATCGTCAGGCCTGCTCTCTCCAGCGCCAGCGGCGTTGACCAGGCCGGACCGAGCAACATGTCCTGCCAGACATCAATAGCGGTAAACGCGTAACTGCGCAGATATCCCAGCGGCACCAGTCCTAATTCTTTCGCTCGCGATTCGGTCATCAGGATCACTGCCGCCGCGCCATCGGTCAGAGGCGTACTGTTCGCCGCAGTTACCGTTCCGTGTTTACGGTCAAATGCCGGACGCAGTTTTGCGTAATCAGCAAGCGTGGAATTACCGCGAATATTGTTGTCTTCCGCGAGGGGTTGTTTATAAGGAGGGATAAAGGCGGTCATCACCTCTTCTTTGAGTTTGCCTTCTGACCATGCCTGGGCAGCACGCTGGTGCGAACGGTGCGCCAGTGCATCTTGCTGTTCGCGGGTGATACCGTAGGTTTTCGCCATTTGTTCGGCGGTATCGCCCATTCGCAAACCGGTGGAATATTCCGCTACCGCAGGCGGAACAGGCATTAAGTCACGCAAACGCAAGCTGGAGAAGAGTTTAAGACGCTGGCTCAGCGTGCGGGCTTTGTTGACATCAACCAACACGCGCGCCAGTTTTTTACTGACGCCAATTGGCAATACCGAAGAGGAATCGGCCCCGCCAGCAATACCGGCGCGGATGGTTCCCGCCATCAGGCTTTCGGCCACGTTCGCAACCGCCTGGAAACTGGTAGCGCAAGCTCGGCTGACGCTGTATGCGTCGGTATGGACGTTCATTCCAGTGCCAAGAACAATTTCACGCGCAATATTGGGAGCCTCTGGCATTTGCACAACCTGACCAAAGACCAGTTGTTCAATCACTTCGGCGGGGATCTCACTACGTGCCAGCAGCTCACCGACGACCATCTTCCCCAAATCAACAGCGGGAATGCCATGAAAAGCCGTTGCCTGGCGAGCAAAAGGCGTACGTAACCCGCTAACGATGGCGATGCGATCGCCCTGGCGGGTAACCAGCGGTAAAACCTGACCCATAACACTCCCCTGTAAAAAAAAGACATAAAGTGGTCTGACCTGATCATAGTCTTAACTATTTTTTTACATTTAGCCAAGTGGAGAAAAGGGAAAGTGGGAGCTATGACACAGAGAGAAAAGAAGAAGAGAAAATAAAACGCCCCTGCCAACAACCTGGCAGGGGCGTATGTACCCGAGAGGAATTAACGCAGACCCAACTGGAAAATCAGCATTTCAGCTTCGCAGGCAAAAGTGAAATCAATATCCAGGCGAACACCGTCAGACTCTTCAGTGAAAGTCGGGGTGATTTTGCATGGTTCGGATTCTACGCTACGGGCTTTTTCAGTCAGCGCCGCCAGCGTTTGTTCTGCTTCTGCGCGGTTTGCAAACACGCGGCTGTAAGACGCGGTGCAATCGGAGTTGTCCATAATGGTGCCAACATCCATACAGCAGCAAACCGGGGTTTCATCAGCACTACATTTACTCATCGTTGATTTCCTCTGTATGTGCACCCAAGGTGCCAGATAAACGTTACGGATATTTTACGCTTCTGAAAAGTGCTGCTCCAGTTGTTAATTCTGCAAAATCAGATAAGTGACCGAAATCACACTTAAAAATGATCTAAAACAAAATTCACCTGGATGAATGAGTGCGCCACCTCCAAATTTTGCCAACTGGATCGCGTTTCTTAGATCATATTTGAAAAAATATAGAAACATACTTGCAACATTCCATCTGGTCAGACCTATACTCTCGCCACTGGTCTGATTTCTAAGATGTACATCAGCCCCTACACTTCGCGCTCCTGTTACAGCACGTAACATAGTTTGTATAAAAATAAATTATTGAGGTTATGGTCATGAGCCAGAAAACCCTGTTTACAAAGTCTGCTCTCGCAGTCGCAGTGGCACTTATCTCCACCCAGGCCTGGTCGGCAGGCTTTCAGTTAAACGAATTTTCTTCCTCTGGCCTGGGTCGGGCTTATTCAGGGGAAGGCGCTATTGCCGATGATGCTGGTAATGTCAGCCGTAACCCCGCGTTGATTACCATGTTTGACCGCCCGACTTTTTCTGCGGGTGCGGTTTATATTGATCCGGATGTGAATATCAGCGGAACTTCTCCGTCTGGTCGTAGCCTCGACGCGGATAACATCGCACCTACAGCATGGGTTCCGAACGCACACTTTGTTGCGCCGATTAACGACCAATTTGGTTGGGGGGCTTCCATTACCTCTAACTATGGTCTGGCGACAGAGTTTAATGACACTTATGCAGGCGGTTCTGTCGGTGGTACAACCGACCTCGAAACCGTGAATATGAATTTAAGCGGTGCCTACCGCTTAAACAACGCCTGGAGTTTCGGTCTTGGTCTTAACGCCGTCTATGCTCGTGCAAAAATTGAACGTTTTGCAGGTGATCTGGGGCAACTGGTTGCTGGTCAGATTATGCAATCTCCCGCCGGACGGACACCACAGGGACAAGCGCTGGCTGCAGCCGCTAACGATATTGAAAGTAACACCAAAATTGCTCATCTGAACGGCAACCAGTGGGGTTTTGGCTGGAACGCCGGGATCCTGTATGAACTGGATAAAAACAACCGCTACGCGTTGACCTACCGTTCTGAGGTAAAAATTGACTTCAAAGGTAACTACAGCAGCGACTTGCCAATTGGCCTGAATAACTACAATCTCGGTTTGCCTGGTGCTACAGGTGGCGCAACGCAGTCGGGTTATCTGACGCTGAACCTGCCTGAAATGTGGGAAGTGTCTGGTTATAACCGTGTTGATCCGCAGTGGGCGATTCACTATAGCCTGGCTTACACCAGTTGGAGTCAGTTCCAACAACTGAAAGCAACCTCAACCGGTGGCGACACGCTGTTCCAGAAACATGAAGGCTTTAAAGATGCTTACCGCATCGCGTTGGGTACAACTTATTACTACGATGATAACTGGACCTTCCGTACCGGCATTGCCTTCGATGACAGCCCAGTTCCGGCACAGAACCGTTCTATCTCCATTCCGGATCAGGACCGTTTCTGGCTGAGCGCAGGTACTACTTACGCATTTAATAAAGATGCTTCTGTAGATGTCGGCGTCTCTTATATGCACGGTCAGAGCGTGAAGATCAACGAAGGTCCATATCAATTCGAGTCTGAAGGTAAAGCCTGGCTGTTCGGGACTAACTTTAACTACGCGTTCTAATAACACGTTAGCTTAATAAGAAAAAAGGTGAGTTTTACGACTCACCTTTTTTATTTGCATCTTATTCAGAATCGATATCTTTTAAATCATCCTGAATCGCTTGCGCGTTCGGGTTTTCCTGCGGTTTGAGTTCGCCGCCATTGGCGATGAAATCATGACGCTGGAAGTAAGCCTCGCGAACCATAATATAAGGATCGGACGACTGACGAAGCAGACCGTCGGAATCCAGTAACTGCGCACGGGTTTCGATCCCTTCAAGCGTCCATTTACCCACAGACATCGGCCAGGTCAACCAGGAAAGTACCGGGTAAAGAGCATCTGCCATATCACCGCCGTCATCACGCAGCGTGAAACTACCGTAGAACGGTAACTGAACATACGGCCCATAGCCCACGCCATAGTGACCGAGCGTACTACCAAAACGGTGAGGTTCAGTACGTTGCAGCTTCGGATTCGCCATCCCCGCAACATCAATAAAGCCGCCCATCCCCAAAATGGTGTTCAGGAAAAAGCGGGTAAAGTGAACCATCCCCTGATAAGGGTCGCCCTGCAGGAAATAGTTAACCATCACCGCAGGTTCTTCAAGGTTGCCGGTAAAATTGCTCAAACCGTTACGCGCCGGTTGCGGAACATAATCACGCCAGGCGACAGCTACCGGTCGAACCACATACGGGTCTAACACATTGAAGTTAAAATTGTACATGGTGCGGTTGAACCCTTCTAACGGGTCTGAACGCCCTTGCTGATCTGTACCGGAACTCGCACACCCCACCAGAAGCGTAGTTCCCAGAGCAAGCGCCGACAGGCGAAGCTTCATAAATGTCTCCCTGTTTTTTATGGCTTTTTATGGCTTATGCAGTTTGCCATCCATGACGGAACGATACCGTATCCGCCTGTTTAGGTGTGGGCGATTGTAGCAGCACGTCAACTGATGTCCAGACGCCCTGAAATGCTGATTTGATCATAGCCTGGTAATCGCCGCCCTGTAGGCTACTTGATTCCGTAGAAACAGAAAAAGGCAAACGCGGCCTTTTATACATTTTCAGAGTAACTCCCGCCAGTTGCGAGCAAAAAAGCCGCTACGCTTTAGCTATGCGTGCTAATTCAAGAGACGACACCATGGATAACGACAAAATAGATAAACACAGCGACGAACTTGAAGTAGAGAGTGAAGAAAAAGAACGCGGGAAAAAAATAGAAATAGATGAAGACCGACTCCCCTCCAGAGCGATGGCTATTCACGAGCATATCCGCCAGGACGGCGAAAAAGAGCTGGAACGCGACGCAATGGCGCTACTGTGGTCAGCTATTGCTGCGGGCCTGTCGATGGGCGCTTCGCTACTGGCAAAAGGTATATTTCATGTCGAACTGGAAGGTGTACCGGGGAGTTTTTTGCTGGAGAATCTGGGTTATACCTTTGGTTTTATTATCGTCATTATGGCACGCCAGCAATTATTTACTGAGAATACCGTAACTGCGGTACTGCCGGTAATGCAAAAACCGACTATCGGCAACATCGGCTTACTGATGCGGTTATGGGGCGTCGTGCTGCTGGGTAATATTCTTGGAACAGGTATTGCGGCGTGGGCATTTGAGTATATGCCTATCTTTAATGAAGAAACCCGCGATGCGTTTGTCAAAATCGGCATGGATGTAATGAAAAACACCCCCAGCGAGATGTTTGCCAACGCGATTATCTCCGGCTGGCTGATAGCCACAATGGTATGGATGTTCCCTGCGGCAGGAGCGGCAAAGATTGTGGTAATTATATTAATGACGTGGCTTATCGCCCTGGGTGACACCACTCACATCGTCGTGGGTTCTGTAGAGATCCTCTATCTGGTATTTAACGGCACGCTGCACTGGAGCGATTTCATCTGGCCATTTGCGCTACCTACTCTGGCGGGGAATATTTGCGGCGGCACTTTCATCTTCGCGTTAATGAGCCATGCACAGATCCGCAACGATATGAGTAACAAGCGTAAAGAAGAGGCCCGCCAGAAAGCAGAATGTGCGGAAACTATTAAGAAAAATGATAAAAACCCGGTGTAAGTGGCGAGGGTTTAAGCAATCGAGCGGCGGTGTACTTACTCCGCTGTTTAATAGCGGTTATACTCATGCCGCATTGTCCTCTTAGTTAAATGGATATAACGAGCCCCTCCTAAGGGCTAATTGCAGGTTCGATTCCTGCAGGGGACACCATATCTCCCCCTCATTACCGCCTTCCATACCCCACCATAAAGCGGATCATCAAGCCACAAGCCGGGGCAAGAAACATAAATATCCCCGTTGCCAGCTCATTACCGCCAGTTAACCACATAGTGAAGTAATAAATGAGTGCGGCAAGGATCACCATGCCAAAAAAAGAAGAAACGGCAGATGCTATATTCAGTACCTGACCGATATACCCACTAACACAGACAATGCAAAGCGCGAGAAACATCCATAAATAAATCATAGCTCAACCTCCTGCCGTGCTAAAAAACCTGTAACTTCAGTTACTTTTATAGTAAGACAATCCTTATATACTTGCAATTTATGCAACAATTTATCAACATTCTTCTCTTACCCGACCAGCAGTGGAGTTAAAACAAGGTGTTACAAACGGTTCTTTGTCAGGTGGAAAATATTTATTCAGCATGATTAATAAAAAGTGGCTGAAAACGATCTGCCAGTGTTACAGTAGAAGTACCGCATTCATGCTCCTCGTGGTTTTGTCCTGGCTAGTCTTTACACTCTTTACAGGAACCATTGTCGTACATGATGGCCTAATATATTGAGTGTACCGCTGTCGACATGGAATCTTCTGCGATACAACAATTAGTATCTACAGAAGGTAACTATGTTTCCACAACGCAAATTTTCCCGCGAGTTTCTCCATCCTCGCTACTGGCTCACGTGGTTTGGTCTTGGCGTACTCTGGCTTTGGGTACAACTTCCTTATCCTGTTCTGTGCTTTCTTGGCACACGTATCGGCACGATGGCCAGACCATTTCTGAAACGTCGCGAATCCATCGCGCGTAAAAACCTTGAACTTTGTTTCCCGCAGCATTCTTCTGAAGAACGCGAGAAGATCATTGCCGAAAACTTTCGCTCGCTTGGTATGGCGCTGGTTGAAACCGGAATGGCGTGGTTCTGGCCCGATCGTCGCGTGCGTAAGTGGTTTGATGTCGAAGGCCTGGATAACCTGCAACGCGCACAAATGCAAAATCGTGGCGTAATGGTCGTCGGCGTACATTTTATGTCGCTGGAACTGGGTGGCCGCGTAATGGGACTTTGCCAGCCAATGATGGCAACTTATCGTCCGCATAATAACCAGTTGATGGAATGGGTGCAGACTCGTGGTCGCATGCGCTCTAACAAAGCGATGATCGGCAGAAATAATCTGCGCGGTATTGTCGGCGCTTTGAAAAAAGGTGAAGCCGTATGGTTTGCCCCCGACCAGGATTATGGTCGTAAGGGTAGCTCCTTCGCCCCGTTCTTTGCGGTAGAAAATGTCGCAACAACCAATGGCACCTACGTATTGTCTCGCCTTTCAGGTTCCGCCATGTTGACTGTGACAATGGTTCGAAAAGCCGATTACAGCGGATACCGTTTGTATATCACCCCAGAAATGGAAGGTTACCCGACTGATGAATGTCAGGCTGCCGCTTATATGAACAAGGTTATTGAGAAAGAGATTATGCGTGCACCGGAGCAATATCTCTGGATCCACCGCCGCTTCAAAACACGTCCGGTGGGTGAAGCGTCGTTATACGTTTAACAAACGACCCGTTCTCTTTCCCTCTTCAAATTAGCCACAATAACTCAATGGTTTTTATGGCTTTTTTCTTAAGGCTTTTCCCTTCGCTAAATCGTGAATTATTACTGGCAGAAATTAAACTGTCGTCGATATGAGACACTCGTAAGTTACTAAAAGTAAATAAGAAAATGCCACTTGTTTCAATTTAGTTTTAGGCGTACATTAGCGCCGTCTCGAGCAAATCAGCTCAGAATTCTGGGATGATGCCCACGGCAAAGCTGAGGACTTTTAAGGTCGTTTTGCCCGGTGTCAACTCACTGTACCAGATGTAGTGAAGTCATTCAGGCGTAACAGTAATTACGCGGAGAGATGTAAAGTGAAATATTTCTTTATGGGCATTTCTTTTATGGTCATCGTTTGGGCCGGTACTTTTGCCCTGATGATCTAAAAGCAAACTGTGCAATGAAAAACAGGAGCCGTCTGGCTCCTGTTTGCTTTTCTGGGAATACATTTATTCGCCGTTTTCGTGAATATGTTTACTGCTGGCTGGCAGTAAGCCATCAGCGCGGAACATTGCTTTGATGCCTCTGACAGCCTGACGAATGCGGTCACGGTTTTCAATTAACGCAAAGCGTACATGGGTGTCACCGTAGTCACCAAAACCGATACCCGGCGAGACGCAAACCTTCGCTTCATTGAGCAGCTTTTTGGCAAATTCCAGAGAGCCCATCGCTGCATATGGTTCCGGGATTTTTGCCCAAACATACATTGAGGCTTTCGGTATTTCGACCATCCAGCCCGCTTCATGCAGCCCTTTTACCAGCACATCGCGACGGCGCTTATACTGTTCGGCAATGTCGCGCACACACTGCTGATCGCCTTCCAGCGCCGCAATAGCCGCCACCTGCAACGGTGTAAAGGTGCCGTAATCGTGATAGCTTTTGATGCGTGCCAACGCGCTGACCAGCGTTTTGTTGCCAACCATAAAGCCGATACGCCAGCCTGCCATGTTGTAACTTTTCGACAGCGTAAAGAACTCGACCGCTACGTCGCGTGCGCCCGGAACCTGCATAATTGACGGCGCTTTCCAGCCATCGTAGACGATATCGGCATAAGCCAGGTCATGAACCACCAGCACATCGTAGCGTTTCGCCAGCGCAACAACCTTTTCGAAGAACTCCAGTTCCACGCATTGCGCGGTTGGGTTCGACGGGAAGCCGAGGATCATCATCTTCGGTTTCGGATAACTCTCGCGAATAGCACGTTCCAGTTCATTGAAAAAATCAACACCCTCCACCAGCGGTACTGAACGTACCTGCGCCCCGGCAATCACCGCACCATAGATATGAATCGGGTAGCTGGGATTAGGCACCAGCACCGTGTCACCGTGATCCAGCGTCGCCAGCATCAGGTGCGCCAGCCCCTCTTTCGAGCCAATGGTGACGATGGCTTCTGATTCCGGGTCGATTTCAACGTCGTAGCGATCCTGATACCAGCGAGAAATGGCGCGACGTAACCGTGGAATGCCGCGTGAAGTGGAGTAACCGTGCGTATCCGGGCGCTGTGCTACAGTGCATAACTTTTCAACAATATGCGGCGGAGTTGCGCCGTCAGGGTTACCCATACTGAAATCGATAATATCTTCGCCGCGCCGACGCGCAGCCATTTTCAGTTCAGCGGTAATGTTAAAAACGTAAGGCGGGAGACGATCAATACGCGTAAAGCGACGTTCAGGGCGAGTGTCAGCCATAATTTCCTCAGATTAACGTGAGCGCCCGGACCGTCCGAGCGACGCTACCACGATAGGTGGCTGTTTTGAAAATAGCCTGAATAAAATCTGTCTGTCGAGCGTTTTAGCAAAAAAATTTTTGCTGCCATAAAAGAGGAACATCAGTAATAAAACAGGAAATTCTCACCCTTTCCCAAGAAAACACCACCACATTAATTAACATTATAATTTCAATAAATTTACCAACCTGATGTGCATTATCAAGATATGTATTGCCAATGCACCATTTACCTGACAATCCCCTTTTAAATTTGTGGTTTTTCCTCAAAAATGGTCTGCTGGTCATCAGCCCTCAGGTTACCTATCATAGAGGTTTAATCCTTATCCAGAGTTACCCGTGCACGAAATATTCAACATGCTGCTGGCGGTCTTCGATCGGGCAGCGTTAATGCTTATCTGCCTGTTCTTCCTTATTCGTATCCGCCTGTTTCGCGAGTTGTTACACAAGTCGGCGCACTCACCAAAAGAGTTGCTTGCCGTTACCGCCATTTTCTCGTTGTTCGCCCTGTTCAGCACCTGGTCCGGCGTGCCGGTGGAAGGCTCACTGGTTAACGTGCGTATTATTGCGGTAATGTCAGGCGGGATTTTATTTGGCCCGTGGGTGGGCATCATTACCGGCGTAATAGCCGGGATTCACCGCTATCTTATTGATATTGGAGGCGTGACGGCGATCCCCTGCTTTATCACCAGTATTCTGGCGGGCTGTATTTCTGGCTGGATTAACCTGAAAATCCCCAAAGCGCAGCGTTGGCGCGTCGGTATTCTGGGCGGTATGCTCTGCGAAACACTAACCATGATTCTGGTGATTGTCTGGGCACCAACCACCGAGCTGGGGCTGGATATCGTCTCCAAAATCGGGATTCCGATGATCCTCGGCAGTGTCTGTATCGGCTTTATTGTACTGCTGGTGCAAAGCGTTGAAGGCGAAAAAGAGGCCAGCGCTGCGCGGCAGGCCAAGCTGGCGCTGGATATTGCCAATAAAACCCTGCCGCTGTTTCGTCACGTGAATAGCGAATCGTTACGTAAAGTCTGTGAAATTATCCGTGACGACATTCACGCCGACGCGGTGGCAATTACCAATACCGAGCATGTGCTGGCCTATGTCGGTGTGGGCGAGCATAACTACCAGAATGGCGATGACTTCATTAGCCCAACGACGCGTCAGGCGATGAATTATGGGAAAATCATCATTAAAAACAATGATGAAGCCCACCGCACACCGGAAATCCACTCGATGCTGGTGATCCCATTGTGGGAGAAAGGCGTTGTGACCGGAACGCTGAAAATTTACTACTGCCACGCGCACCAGATTACGTCCTCATTACAGGAGATGGCGGTAGGACTGTCGCAAATTATCTCCACCCAACTGGAGGTTTCCCGTGCCGAGCAGTTACGTGAAATGGCAAATAAGGCAGAGCTTCGCGCCCTGCAAAGTAAAATTAATCCCCATTTCCTGTTTAACGCACTGAACGCAATCTCCTCATCGATTCGTCTGAATCCAGATACCGCTCGCCAGTTGATCTTTAATCTGTCGCGTTATCTGCGCTATAACATTGAATTAAAAGACGATGAGCAAATCGATATTAAAAAAGAGCTATATCAAATCAAAGACTATATCGCCATTGAGCAGGCCCGCTTTGGTGACAAGCTGACGGTTATCTATGATATTGATGAAGAGGTGAATTGCTGTATTCCCAGCCTGCTGATTCAGCCGTTGGTGGAGAACGCCATTGTCCACGGCATTCAACCCTGTAAAGGAAAAGGTGTTGTAACTATTAGCGTCGCAGAGTGCGGTAATCGGGTCCGCATTGCGGTCAGAGATACCGGGCATGGCATCGATCCACAAGTGATTGAACGAGTCGAAGCGAACGAAATGCCAGGTAATAAAATAGGCCTGTTGAATGTGCATCATCGCGTGAAGTTATTGTATGGCGAGGGGTTGCATATCCGCCGTCTGGAACCCGGAACGGAAATTGCGTTTTACATTCCTAACCAACGCACCCCTGTCGCCTCACAGGCTACGTTATTGCTTTGAGCCGGAGTGATATTGTGAAAGTCATCATTGTTGAAGACGAATTCCTGGCGCAACAGGAACTGAGCTGGCTAATTAAAGAGCATAGCCAGATGGAGATTGTCGGCACCTTTGACGACGGTCTGGACGTGTTGAAGTTTTTGCAACATAACCGCGTCGACGCCATTTTTCTGGATATCAATATTCCGTCGCTGGATGGCGTGCTGCTGGCGCAAAACATCAGCCAGTTCGCCCATAAACCGTTTATTGTGTTTATCACCGCGTGGAAAGAACATGCGGTAGAAGCGTTTGAACTGGAGGCGTTTGACTACATTCTCAAACCGTATCAGGAATCACGCATCACCGGGATGCTACAAAAACTGGAAGCGGCCTGGCAGCAACAGCAAACCAGCAGTACGCCTGCGGTAACAGTAACGCGGGAGAATGACACCATTAATCTGGTGAAAGATGAGCGAATTATCGTCACGCCAATTAATGATATCTATTACGCCGAAGCGCACGAAAAAATGACCTTTGTCTATACGCGGCGTGAATCCTACGTGATGCCGATGAACATCACCGAGTTTTGCAGCAAATTGCCGCCGTCGCATTTTTTCCGCTGCCATCGCTCATTTTGTGTCAATCTGAACAAAATCCGCGAAATCGAACCGTGGTTTAATAACACCTACATTCTGCGACTGAAAGATCTGGATTTTGAAGTGCCTGTCAGCCGCAGCAAAGTTAAAGAATTCAGACAATTAATGCATCTATAAATCGGGGATATCCATGAAAGCAACAGGCTTGCCCGCCGATCAACAATTTTTCGCAGATCTGTTCAGCGGCCTGGTGCTTAACCCACAGCGACTGGGGCGCGTCTGGTTTGCCAGCCAGCCCGCCTCGTTGCCGGTGGGCAGTTTATGTATTGATTTCCCCCGGCTGGATATTGTGCTGCGCGGCGAATACGGCAATCAACTGGCAGCAAAACAGCAACGCATGGTGGAAGGGGAAATACTGTTTATTCCGGCGCGCGCGGCTAATTTACCGGTCAACAACAAACCTGTTATGTTGTTAAGCCTGGTGTTTGCACCAACATGGCTGGGGTTGTCGTTTTACGATAGCCGCACCACCACACTGTTACATCCGGTTCGCCAGCTCCAGCTTCCCAGCCTGCAACGCGGTGAAGGTGAAGCAATACTCACCGCCCTCACCCATCTCAGCCGTTCGCCGCTGGAGCAGAATATCATTCAACCGTTGGTACTCAGTTTGCTGCATCTTTGCCGCAACGTGGTAAATATGCCGCCGGGTCATTCGCAGCCGCGCGGCGATTTTCTCTATCACAGCATTTGTAACTGGGTTCAGGATAATTATGCCCAGCCGCTCACCCGCGAGAATGTGGCGCAGTTTTTTAATATCACGCCAAATCACCTGTCAAAACTGTTTGCGCTGCATGGGACGATGCGATTTATCGAGTATGTGCGTTGGGTGCGGATGGCGAAGGCGAGGATGATTTTGCAGAAATACCACCTGTCAATTCATGAAGTAGCACAACGCTGCGGCTTTCCGGATAGCGACTATTTTTGTCGCGTCTTCCGGCGTCAGTTTGGTCTGACGCCAGGAGAGTACAGCGCCCGTTTTCAGGGCTAAATTTAAAAAGTTAGCTCTGTTTCGAGCAGTGTCAGAATACTTTGAGCATCTTTGGCGGCAAACAGCGATTGGCGGAAGTTTTTATTCACCAGTTTGCGCGCCAGTTGCGAAAAGACTTTCACATGGTTCATTCCTTCGCTAGCGCCCAGCGTCAACATGATCACCAGTTCGACATCGCCCATCTCTGACTGCCAGTCGACAGGTTTCACCAGGCGGGCAATACTGATACTGGAATGGCGGATCCACTGAGATTTGGTGTGCGGGATCGCCACGCCAAAACCAACGCCAGTGGTGACAATCTCCTCACGCTGCCAGACATCTTCTTCCAGCTCGAACGGATGCTCAGTACGCCCGTTAACGCCAAGGTTGCCGCACAGGAACTGAATAGCCTGCTCTTTATTGCTAAAAGTCTGATCAACGAAGATATTCTCCAGCGCCAGCAGCGGACGAACGTCTTCTTGCGGTGTAAACGCAGTGAGTAACGCTTCAATTTCCTGCGCGCTGCGGCACTCGCACGCCTGACGCGCCAGTTCCTGACACGCCTCGCTATCCAGTTGCCGAAGCTGGTTTTTCACCGCCGGAATGCGTGGGCTACTCATACTTAACTCATCCAGACCCAGCCCAAGCAGTAGCGGCAGATAGCGGCTTTCGCCACCCAGCTCCCCGCAAATTCCCACCCATTTGCCCCGCTGATGCGCAGTGGTAATGATCTGCCGCAACATGCGCAGGAACGATGGCGTAATCGGGTTATACAGCGGCGATACGCGCGGATTATTACGATCGACCGCATACAAATACTGGGTCATATCGTTGGAGCCGATACTGAAGAAATCGACCTCATCACAGAAGTGGTCGATGATGTAACACACCGACGGCACTTCCACCATGATCCCAAGCGGGATCGATTCTGCATGGCGCAGGCCATCGCGTTTAAGCTCAACGATTGCCTTCTGGATCTCACTCTTTACCCATAAGATCTGATCGAGGCTGTGCACCATTGGGATCATCAACTGAGCGTTGCCAAAACTGGCAGCACGCAAAATAGCCCGCAGTTGAGTGCGGAACAGACCAGCAAATTCCGGGTAAATACGTACCGCACGATAGCCGAGGAACGGGTTCTCTTCCTGGGGAATGTTGAGGTAAGGAATGCTTTTATCGCCGCCGATGTCCATCGTACGGAAGATAATCGGCTTTTCGCCCGCTGCCAGTAACACCTGCTGGTAGGCTTCAAACTGTTCCTGCTCGTCCGGCGCACTATCGCGATCCATATACAGCATTTCGGTACGGAACAGCCCGACGCCTTCCGCGCCGTTAGCAAACGCGCCAGGTGCTTCCAGAGCAGTGCCAATATTCGCAGCAATATCAATACGCTTGTGATCGCGGGAGTACGCCTGTTGCGCAGCGGCAAGTGCTTGTTGCTGCTGACGTTTATCCGCCAGCGTCTGTGCCACCTGGTAATAACCACTCACCGCGTCATCAGGATTAATCGCCAGCACGCCGCACTGGGCATCAAGCACCGCCGGTTGTCCGGCATAGCGTGCTATCGCATCCAGCGGCAGGCCGCTAAGAACGGGGATCATCGAAGCACGTGCCAGAATCAGGGTATGCGAGGTGCGCCCGGTTTTCTCCAGAATCATGCCCGCGAGATTTTTTAGATCAAGGCTCAAAAACTGGCTTGGCGTTAAATCCTCAGCAACCAGAATGGTCGGTTTTTCAAGCACCAGATTATTGCGTGGCTTCAGCTCCGGCCAGGTGATATGCAACAACTGTTCGCTGATATCGCGGATATCGCTGACCCGCTCACGCAGGTAATCGCTGGCAGAGGCAGAAAGTTTGTCGCAAACCTGTTCCATATTACTGATGATCGCCGCGCCCAGCCCCTGATGCTGTTCAGCCATCAGCCGACGGATATTGCCTGAAAACTCGTCATCCTGAATCAGTGACAAATGGGCGCTGAGAATAGTTTTGCTTTCGCCGTCACGCTCACGCAGTTGCTGGTTCAGTTGCTCGGCAAGCGTTGCCAGGCTGTGTTCCAGTCGGGTGGAATCTTGTGCGCAGGCGGGGATCACGCGATAACTGTCGAGATTATCGCTCTGTAATAAGGTCAGTGTACCAACGCCGATACCGCTCGCCAGCACATTTCCATACAACAAATCTGGATTCAGGCGGCTTAATGAACGCGGTAACGGATGTGCCATCAGCTCTGCCTGCGTCGGCTGGACGCTGTCGATAAAGCGCACCTGGATATATTCTTCCAGCACGCGCCGCGCCTGCTCTTCATCGCTGCCGCTAATGTTCAGGCTGCAACTGTCATTAAATAAGGTTCCGGTGCCAATCAGTGCCAGCGAGCTTTTTGCATCGGCCTTCGCATTCTGGCGATGGTTGATGAAGGTCACTGCACTTTGCCACTGGCTGCACTGTTCTTTAAGTTCCCACGCCGGGCGAGCATGAAGACCGTTAGGCAAAGGGCAAAGAAATTGAATCGTTAACATAACCGCTCCGGGTTAATCAGGAGATCATCTGAAATCCGTCAGTTGAACAACGGTCTCACGCGTAATACGTTGAATAAGTGCAGATAAAAGTTGCTGCATCTGCAAAATGTCGCGGCAATCGGCAATCGACGCGGCACAATGGCCGTGGCGGGTGGCAGGGCCCATCACCACTGTGGGTATGCCTGTGCCGGTTAAGTGAATCGCTCCACCGTCCGTGCCGCCGTTGCTGAGCATATCCGCCTGCAACGGCACACCAATTTCTGCCGCCACGCTTTCAATCCACGCGATGAATTTTGGCGGCGCAATCAGCGATTTATCACTTAACACCAGCATCGGGCCGTTACCAATCTGGCGATGGTTAGCCGCGCCATAATCAAAGTTTTTCGCCCAGCAGGCGGTATCCAGCACAATGGCGACGTCCGGCGACACTGCGCGGGTGGCGGTTTGTCCGCCGCGTAAGCCAACCTCTTCGCTGGAACTGGCCACCAGCCAGACTTCCACAGGGAGTTCGGCGTCGTGCAGCTCGCGCAGTAAAGTCACCAGCAGGTAGCAACCGAGGCGGTCATCAAAGGCTTTGCCCATTACCCGCTGGTGAGGGAGAACCTGAAAAGTGGTATCGAAGGTGACGCGATCGCCCGGACGAACTCCCGCCTGCATGACTTCGTCATAAGAACGTGCGCCAATGTCCACGCGCATTGCGCTAACGTCATTTCCCTGCCTTTCGCCATCGAGCAGGCCTGGAATTTTGCATTCTTCACGGGTGGTGATCCGCACCGGCTGAAGCTGGCGGGCGGCCATGCGCACATTACCAACCGGCAGCACGTCGATAGCACCCTCACAGGAGATGCTGCGTACCATAAATCCCACTTCGTCCATATGCGCGCAGATCATCACCTTCGGACCTGTCGATTCATTGAGGCGGATCAGCACCGATCCCAGACCATCAAAACGGACCTTTTTTTGCAGGCGATCCGCTTCCTCCAGCAGGATCTGCCGCACTTCCTGTTCCGAGGAGGCGATCGCATCTGCCTCGCTCAACGCTTTTAATAGCGATAAATCCATTATGCCTCTCCCGTGAGCAACACTGTTTTCGGCATGGCGTACAGCACTTCTGCGCCTTGCGGGGTAACCAGCACGACATCTTCGATGCGCACGCCCCCTTGCCCTGGCAAATAAATCCCCGGCTCCACGGTCAGTAACATACCTGGCAGGAGCATCGTGCTGTCCCGCGGTGAAAAGCGCGGATCTTCATGCACTTCAATACCGATGGCGTGACCGGTGTTATGACCGAAATACTCGCCATAACCAGCCTCGGTAATCACCCGACGCGCGGCGTCGTCAACCTGCTGACAACGCACACCGGGGCGAATCGCAGAGATTGCCGCCAGTTGCGCCTGCAGGGCAATCTGATACACGTTAAACAGCGGGTGAGATTCGGCGCTCACCCCTTCGCCATTCACCAGAAAGGTGCGCGTCATATCAGAACAGTAGCCCTGATACAGCGCACCGAAATCGAGAGTGACAAACTCGCCCGCGGCAACAATCTTGTCGCTGGCCTTGCCGTGCGGTAGCGCCCCACGCCAGCCACTGGCGACAATGGTGTCAAAAGAGGCTTTTTCCGCGCCCTGCTGGCGCATAAACCACTCCAGTTCAGCGGCTATCTCACGCTCGCTCATCCCCGCCTGTATAAACCGGCGGATATGTTGCGCACCGCGATCGGCAATCCCACAGGCGAGGCGGATTTTCTCTACCTCCTCCGGCATTTTGATTTGCCGCAGTACGTCCGGCGTGGCGCTGACCAACGTTGCATTGAGTTCAGTCTGCCAGCGATGTGCGCTTTCCCAACTCACCTGCTGGCCTTCAAAACCAAGCGTTTGCAGTTGCTCATCGGCAATGAGCTGATTGACGATGGTTGCAAGCGTCTGCGCCGCATCGAGTAAATGTAGCTGGTAGCCTTGCGCACGGGCTTCCACATCCGCGTAATAGCGTGAGTCCACCAGAATGTGCGCGCTCTCACGGCTAATCACCACATAGCCTGATCCGGTGGAGAGTCCCAGATGTGGCTGCTTGTTCTGCCGTGAAGAGAGAAGCACCGCATCAAGCTGTTGTTCCGCAAGCCAGTCGCGCAGCGAAGCGAGTAATGTCATCAGGATTGTCCTTCTTACAGGCTATCGATTAACAATTTGCCTTTGCGGAACATCATCAGACGCAGGAACACCACCATCAGCGCAGTGATGATTGCCCCCAACGCGATCCCCGCCATATAGACGCCGAGGTTAGTAACCAGCGGCCATGCCCAGATAGCAGATTCCGGGAACCACTGCACTGCACCCAGCCAGACAGCGGCGGTGGAACCAACAATCGCACCTACCATATAGGACGGAATGGCGGTGATGGGACTTTCCAGCGCGAACGGAATAGCACCTTCACTGATACCCATAAACGCAAGGAACATGGCGGTTTTGCCCTGTGGATAAAGCTGGGCGTTGAACAGGCGTTTGCCGGTTAAACGACGGTCGATAATGGTCGCCAGGCCCAGACCAATCGGCGGAATAACAATAGCGATAGAACGCGCGGTGACGGGTAGTACGTGGTCTGTCGTAAAGCTGAAGGCAACGAAACCTGCCGCTTTGTTGATTGGCCCCCCCAGGTCAATTGCCGTTGCTGCGGCAATTCCCATTGCGTACATCAGCGCGCCTTTTTCACCTGCTGCCGTCAACATGGCGCGAATGCCACCGTTGATCCAGCCACCAAACGGCGTGATCACGTAATACATCGCCAGCATGACAAAAATGGCGGAAAGAATTGGTAATAAAAAAGTGGTTTTGAACGCTAACAGGAAATCCGGCATCTGGATTTTCTGGTTCATCCATTTCACGAGGTAACCCGCGACAATAGAAATAATCAGCGCGCCAATGAAGGTGGACGGCACGGGCGAAGAGGTCGCCCACTGCATGGTGCTGGGGTCAAAATTCAGCAGTTGCGTGGGCTGGGTAGACATCAACCCGCCGATAAACCCTGCCGGGAACGCCAGTTTGCCACCAATGGAGTTAGCCACAAAGGCGGCGAACATCGGAATGGCAAAGCCAAATAGCACGCCGCCAAACGACTGCGACAGCCAGGCAAATTTCAGTAACGAGAGGTCGAAACCGGTAAATTTCCCACTATTGAGCGCATCCATAATGCCAATGTCAGCGGGAATTTTCAGCCAGCTATAAGCAATCAACTGGCTGAAAGCGAGGATCACACCGCCCATAATTAAGGTCGGCACCATGCGTGAAATCCCTGACATCACGTGCTGCGGGAGTTCACCCCAGAAGCTGCTTTTAGAGGCCTGCGGATTCTTAACTGCCGCTGCCGCACCGGATGCGCCAGGCACAACGGTTGCACTGCGTTTTTTAATGGCCATAACAATATCCCTGTAAAAAATTACGCCTGTTCAGCGGCAATCATCTCTTCGATTTCTTTGATGATGCCCGCAGCGTTTTTAATTGCGTCCTGCAAAGTGATTTCATAAACATCGCGTGACTCAAAACGTTCGTTATCTTCCGGGGTAACCGCCACGGAGTGGATGATGATGGTCGCCTCTGCGATATCTTGCGCCGTAAGACGGTTCTGGATGCCATCTGCGCCCTGGGTTTCAATTTTCACTTCATAGCCTGCTTCTACCGCCGCTTCTTCCAGCGCCTGGGCAGCCATAAAGGTGTGCGCCAGCCCCATCGGGCAAGCACACAGGGCAATCAGTTTCTTACTCATCGTTATTTCCTCGCTTGGTTATAGTTAGCGAGTGAAATTATGAACGTGCAAAACAAATCGCTGTTACCAGACAAATAATGCTTTTACTGGATAATTAATCCCGTTATACGGAAGTGTGACGCAGGTCGGCCTTGTGATGAAACACAAAGAAAAATCTAATTAACTCTATGATTTAAATGACTATCGGGAGAGATTCCTCCCGATATGACAGGAAGGTTTTACAGGATGTGGCCTAAGGTCTGGCGTAGATGTGCGCCCGAACCGAGAAGTCCCGGATTGTCATGGACGATGAGATAAACCGGAATATCATGGACATATTCTTTAAAGCGGCCTTTGTCTTCAAAAGCGGCGCGGAAACCAGAAGCTTTGAAGAACTCGAGGAAACGCGGCACGATACCGCCTGCAATATACACACCGCCAAATGTCCCGAGATTGAGCGCCAGATTGCCGCCAAAACGTCCCATTATGACGCAAAACAGCGACAATGCCCGACGACAATCGGTGCAACTGTCGGCCAGTGCACGTTCGGTAATATCTTTCGGCTTGAGATTTTCCGGCAGGCGGTTATCGGCTTTCACAATCGCACGATACAGATTCACCAGCCCAGGGCCAGAAAGCACGCGCTCCGCCGAGACATGGCCAATTTCCGCACGCAGTATTTCGAGGATAATGGCCTCTTCTTCGCTATTTGGCGCAAAATCAACGTGACCGCCCTCACCCGGCAGGCTGATCCAGCGTTTATCTACATGGACCAGATGCGCAACCCCAAGCCCTGTTCCGGCACCGTACACCGCGATTGGTTTACCTTCTACTGGTTCTGCTCCGCCAAACTGGATCAGGTGCTCTTTTTTCAGCATCGGGATCGCCATCGAAACCGCCGTAAAATCATTGATAATTTCCAGATGGCTAAAACCGAGGCTCTTTTTCATTTCAGCAATCGAAAATGCCCAGGTGTGGTTGGTCATTGCCACCCAGTCACCGGTGATTGGGCAAGCGATGGCAATACAGCCGTCTTTCACCTCAACCTTATGTTCTTCGAGATAAACGCGAATGACCGCTTCCAGGCTGGGATAATCAAGCCCTGAATAGGTTTTAGCCTGCGAGATTTCGCCACTGGCAATATCACACAGGGCAAGACGTGCGTTGGTGCCGCCCACATCACCGACTAATGCATACTTTGTCATTCTTCTACTGCTCCGCTAAAGTCAAAAGAATTCTTTCTCACACTGTAAATACCTGGGGGCATAACAACAACGCCGGAAAGGCTGGCTCCCTGTAAATATCGATCTGGGTCACACAATTACTTTATCGTTTCAGCACCAATTGCAGCGATGCCTTTATGCAAGCTGGGCAAACTAAGTATCTGATCCCGCATAAGGAATAGAACATGCTCCATCCGCGAGCCAGAACCATGTTGTTATTATCGCTTCCCGCAGTGGCAATTGGGATTGCGTCCAGTCTTATTCTGATTGTAGTGATGAAAATCGCCTCGGTATTACAGAGTTTGCTCTGGCAACGACTACCGGAAAGTCTGGGGTTAGCTCAGGACTCACCGCTGTGGATCATCGGAATATTAACGCTGACAGGGATCGCGGTAGGACTGGTTATCCGTTTCAGCCAGGGTCATGCCGGGCCAGATCCGGCCAGTGAACCACTGATCGGCGCACCGGTTCCCCCCTCTGCGCTACCGGGACTGATCCTGGCATTAATTCTCGGTCTTGCTGGTGGCGTCAGCCTCGGGCCGGAACATCCGATCATGACCGTTAATATCGCTCTCGCAGTGGCGATTGGCACTCGTCTGTTACCACGAGTTCACCGGATGGAGTGGACTATTTTAGCCTCAGCCGGAACTATCGGCGCGCTGTTTGGTACACCTGTTGCGGCAGCGTTGATATTTTCGCAAACCTTAAATGGCAGTAATGAAGTCCCGCTATGGGATCGGCTCTTTGCACCGTTAATGGCGGCGGCGACTGGTGCTCTGACCACAAGTCTATTTTTTCATCCTCATTTTTCGCTACCCATTGCGCATTACGAACAGATGCAGATGACCGACATCATCAGCGGTGCCATTGTGGCGACGATTGCCATCGCTGCGGGGATGGTTGCTGTGTGGTGTCTGCCACGGTTGCACGCGATGATGCATCAGATTAAAAACCCAGTACTCATGCTGGGAGTTGGCGGTTTTATGCTGGGTATTCTGGGCGTCATCGGCGGACCTGTCTCACTGTTTAAAGGACTGGATGAGATGCAGCAAATGGTGATGAATCAGGCTTTGAGCGCCAGCGATTACTTTTTGCTGGCGCTCATTAAACTTGCCGCCCTGGTTATTGCCGCCGCCAGCGGATTTCGTGGTGGGCGAATCTTCCCGGCCGTGTTTGTTGGCGTAGCGTTAGGGTTGATGCTGCATGAACATGTTCCCGCAGTCCCGGCGGCGATTACCGTTTCCTGCGCTATTCTCGGCATAGTACTGGTGGTGACGCGCGATGGCTGGTTAAGTCTGTTTATGGCGGCGGTCGTTGTACCTGATACCACTTTGCTACCGCTGCTTTGTATCGTCATGCTTCCGGCGTGGCTATTGCTGGCAGGTAAACCAATGATGATTGTGAATCGCCCGAAGCAACAGCCCCCCCACGATAAGCTTTAACAAAAAATGCTCTCCCTCACGATTTAAGAGTTATGGCGATGAAACGGGGCTTTACCTCCCCGTAATATTGCGTTAACAGGCCGCTGACGGCTTCGATCGTGAAGGAGAATAACAATGTTCAGGTCACTGTTTCTGGCGGCCGCCCTGATGGTATTTACCCCACTTGCGGCAAACGCAGGTGAAATTACCCTACTGCCATCGATAAAATTACAAATTGGCGATCGCGATCATTACGGTAATTATTGGGACGGTGGTCACTGGCGCGACCGTGATTACTGGCACCGTAATTACGAATGGCGTAAAAACCGCTGGTGGCGTCACGATAATGGCTACCACCGTGGCTGGGATAAGCGTAAAGCGTATGAACGAGGCTACCGCGAAGGCTGGCGCGACCGTGATGATCATCGCGGAAAAGGTCGTGGACATGGGCACCGTCATTAAACACATTCGCCAATGGAGTACGATGCCTGATGCGACGCTGGAGCGTCTTATCAGGCCTACAAACCCGCGCCATTAAACACGTAGGGCGGATAAGGTGTTTACGCCGCATCCGCCAGTGGCACCACATGCGACGCCAGTTGAACTACAACCCCAGTGCCGTTCCCACCAGCAGCCAGATATTCAACGCGACCACCAGTACTACAATCACCCAACCGGTTTGTTTAACCCATTTGCTGTTAACCAGATCGCCCATCAACTTACTGTCACTGGTGAAAATCAACAGTGGCACCAGCGCCAGGGCAATACCAAAACTTAGCAGCACCTGACTCATGACCAGAATCCGCGTCGGATCCAGCCCCATCAGAATAACAATAAAAGATGGCAACATGGTCACGGTACGGCGCACCCACAGCGGAATATGGAAGCGAATGAATCCCTGCATCACTACCTGCCCCGCCAATGTTCCCACCACCGTTGACGAAAGCCCCGCCGCCACCAGACTTAAACCAAAGACCGTCGCGGCAGCATTGCTTAACAGCGGTTGCAGCGTCAGGTAGGCTTCGTCAAGATCAGCGACCCCCGTATGACCGGAAAAATGGAACGCGGCGGCAGCCGTTGCCATCATCGCCAGATTAACAAAACCGGCAATAGTCATGGCAATAGCCACATCCCATTTGGTGGCGGAATAACGTTGTTGACGCGAACCACCATGTAAATGCTGAGTGAGCGAAGAGTGCAAATAAATCACGTGCGGCATAATCGTCGCCCCTAACACGCCAGCCGCCAGGAAGACCGCCTCCGAGGTTGGTAAACTCGGAATCACCATCCCTTTACTCAACTGCGCCAGGTTAGGCTGAGAGAAAATCAGCTCGACAATGTAAGCCGCGGCGACAAACAGCAGTAGCCCGCCAATCACTTTCTCCAGCGGTTTTTGCCCGCGACGTTGCAGCATTAAAATCAGGAAAGTCGCGATACCCGTCAGCACCGCCCCCTGCAACAACGAAACACCAAGAATCAGTTTGAAACCGATCGCTGCGCCAATAAATTCCGCCAGGTCGGTCGCCATCGCAATAATTTCCGCCTGAACCCAATAGAACCACACTACGGGGCGCGGGTAGTGATCGCGGATTTGCTCTGCCAGATTTTTACCGGTGGCTATCCCCAGTTTGGCTGAAAGAATCTGAATCAGCATCGCCATCAGGTTCGCCCAGACAACAACCCATAGCAGTTGATAGCCGAAGCTGGCTCCCGCCTGAATATTGGTCGCAAAGTTACCGGGATCGATATAACCAATCGCTGCAATGAACGCAGGTCCCATTAATGCGAGCCTCATCTTGCGCGCCGCCCGTCCACTGCTACTCTCAACGCGATAGTTTGTCATCTTGTTGTGCCTCTAAAACATAGCCTTTGCTATGTTTCATGCTATGCTAAACGAGAATGATTATCAAATTCATTTAATTGGATTAGGGTGATTTCTCTGATAGGCCAGGATTATGACTACGAAAAGATTGATGAGTTAAATGTTATGATTATGTTTAATGTTAGCACATTTACATAACTTTCAGCTTCCATACACAACATAGCAGAAATGTATAACAGCTCACTATTTTTGAAGCTTGTCACAGGACATCATTATAGTGTGTGTCAGATCTCGTTTTCCTTAACCATGTTACATAGAATGTGCACGGAAACTTAACCTGCCTCATATTTGGAGCAAATATGGACCGCGTCCTTCATTTTGTACTGGCACTAGCCGTTGTTGCGATTCTCGCATTGCTGGCAAGCAGCGACCGCAAAAAAATTCGTATCCGTTATATAATTCAACTGCTTGTTATCGAAGTGTTACTGGCGTGGTTCTTCCTGAACTCTGACGTTGGTCTGGGCTTCGTGAAAGGCTTCTCCGAAATGTTTGAAAAACTGCTCGGGTTTGCCAACGAAGGTACTAACTTTGTCTTTGGTAGCATGAATGATCAAGGCCTGGCGTTCTTCTTCCTGAAAGTGCTGTGCCCAATCGTCTTTATCTCTGCATTGATCGGTATTCTCCAGCACATTCGCGTGTTGCCGGTGATTATCCGCGCGATTGGCTTCCTGCTTTCCAAAGTCAACGGAATGGGCAAGCTGGAATCTTTTAACGCCGTCAGCTCCCTGATTCTGGGTCAGTCCGAGAACTTTATCGCCTATAAAGATATCCTCGGCAAAATCTCCCGTAATCGTATGTACACTATGGCAGCCACGGCGATGTCCACCGTGTCGATGTCCATCGTTGGCGCATACATGACGATGCTGGAACCGAAATACGTGGTTGCAGCGCTGGTACTGAACATGTTCAGCACCTTTATCGTACTGTCGCTGATCAACCCGTACCGTGTTGATGCCAGCGAAGAAAACATTCAGATGTCCAACCTGCACGAAGGTCAGAGCTTCTTCGAAATGCTGGGTGAGTACATTCTGGCGGGCTTCAAAGTAGCCATTATCGTTGCAGCAATGCTAATCGGCTTTATCGCCTTGATCGCAGCACTGAACGCCCTGTTTGCTACCGTGACTGGCTGGTTTGGCTACAGCATCTCCTTCCAGGGCATCCTGGGCTACATCTTCTATCCGATTGCATGGGTGATGGGTGTTCCTTCCAGTGAAGCACTGCAAGTAGGCAGCATCATGGCGACCAAACTGGTTTCCAACGAATTCGTTGCGATGATGGATCTGCAGAAAATTGCCTCTACGCTCTCTCCGCGTGCTGAAGGCATCATCTCTGTGTTCCTGGTATCCTTCGCTAACTTCTCTTCTATTGGGATTATCGCGGGCGCGGTTAAAGGTCTGAACGAAGAGCAAGGTAACGTGGTTTCTCGTTTCGGTCTGAAACTGGTTTATGGTTCTACGCTGGTGAGTGTGCTTTCTGCATCAATCGCAGCACTGGTGCTGTAAGGCAATCCATTAAAAAAGCCGGGGATTATTTATCCCCGGCTTTTTTATCCCTGCTAATCAACTAATGGCTGCGGGCGACCAATTAAATATCCTTGCAGATATTGCACCCCAAGTTTATGCAATAGCGCTTGCTGCTGTTGCGTCTCTACAAACTCTGCAACCACACTTAACGACTTCGCTTTCGCCAGATCGGTAATCGAGCGCACAATCATCGCATCCAGCGTGTTCGTGACGATATCTTTCACAAAGACGCCATCAATCTTGATGATATCGGCCTTCAAACGTTTTAACCGCTCGTAGTTGGCATAGCCAGTGCCAAAGTCATCAATCGCAATACGGAAGCCAAATTTATGCAGTTGTTCAATGTTATACATACTGCTTTCTGCGTTAGAAAACGCCTGCTCCTCGGTGATTTCGAGAATGACAGCCTCCGGGGAGATGTGATAACGCTTAAACAGGCGAATAATCCGTCCGGCGATATTTTTTTGTAGCAGAGTGAGCGGCATTAAATTTACCGAATATCGCGGTCCTTTTTTGTCACAAGGGTGAGTTGCCAGCCACTTCAACAGGGATTCCAGCACCTGCAAATCGAAACGCGCGCTTAGGTTAAACTGGGCGATAAGTGGCAGAAATTTATCCGGCGTCATAATGCCGCCGTCATATTTCAGACGAGCAAGGATCTCATCATAGCCTTGTCCCTCTTTGTTACGAATGGGCTGGGCGTAGAGAAGCAAATCACCATTATCTAATGCTTTACGAATGGTGTTCAGCAATAGCACCTGTTTGGTAGTCTGCCCGGACGCCATCTCCTCTCGATTATCCAACGCCAGAACGTGATGATGAACGCAGGATTGTTCCGCCAGCCAGCTTAACTGCCCCAGCATGGGCTGCAAGGTTTCCTGATTGCCATCAAAACGCCCCCAGGCCGCGCCGTAGCCCATATCCAGGCCGGTGTTGTTCCAGTGAATCTGCCGACTATTGAGGACATTAACCATATGCTGTAGCCGCCCTTCCGTTTCCGGCCCGGTCAGTACCAGCAGCAATTCACTGCCCGGTAGTTGATACAACTTTTCGTTTTCCTGCATCAACGGTAGCAGTGTACGGTAAATTGAGCGGATGCAATGAACGCGCATCACCAGACCGTAATGACGACTCATAAACTCAAGATTATCAATACGCAGGCAGCAAAAACTCTTTCCGGCCTCTTGCTCTTGCGATTGCTCCAACGCGCGAAAGTTGGGTAATAGCGTTAAAGGGTCGGTCAGCGCCTGCAAATGCCAGCGACGGTTAAGCCATTCACTACGATAATAAATGCGCACCATGTAGAGCAGGCAAACGCTAAAAGAAATCAGTACCGCCAGAATAAATGCCAGCGAATATTCTGTTTCCACCCCTTGTAAAAAGTTCTGGTTGTAATTCAGGAGGAAAAGAGTCGAGACAGCCCAGGTGAGATTTAAAAACGGATAGCGAAGCTTACCGACACCAAGAGTAAAGATGATAAAGAAAACGGGCACCAGATAACCGGCAATGAAGTCGTTTTCATAAGGCGTACACATCAGAAGTAGCAGCACGGTAAGAACAGCAAGCCAGCTTAAGGTAAATGCACGTTTCTCTTTGTTCAGTGACGGTGCGATATCTCTGCGCCACAATATCTGCGCAAAGTGGGGACTTACAATCATGCGAGTGAGATAGTAAAAGAACATGTTGTAAATCAACACCGCAGTGAAAAGGCTAAGCAAATCAACGACCGTGAAAATAGCATCTGCATCCCCGAAAAATGTCGATATTTTTAGCGGGAAATCAAAGAAGTTGCCTACAAGATACATGCTGCATTTGATGCCGATCGGCGTCACCAAACCAAGCCAGAAGAGACGTTGCCAGACGTTTCGGGTGGTCAAGCCATAACGCCAACGCGTTCCCAACTGCCAGCGTAATATTGCACAGGCACACAACACAGCGAAAGTCTGGCTGCCAAGCATGACAGCGGTTTGCAAAAATGAGAGATGAAAATTCCACAGATTAGTGCAAAACATCCCGCATAAAACGGGAACGACACCACGCCAGCCAAAGATGAACACTATTGACAGCATTACGCACAGAGGCATCCACGCCAGAAAGATATAACTGGAATGGATAACTGCAAGTGGCGAAATAAAACGAGATAGCTGAATAAGTACCACGGTGAGCGTAAACGCCAGTGTGAATATCTTGATATTTTTTATCAGGTTATGCTCCACAAACATGAGTACACTACTCTCACTGATCGGGTTTTTCAGGCACACAAATAATAAGTTTATTCGCATCGCGAAGCAAACAGGGGCCGGCCTGCTGCTGTTTTTTTGTCCAGTGATGTTTTCACCAGGCGGCGCTAACCCGGGCGTGGACTGTATTACAAAAGCGGCAAAAAGCAGAGACAAAAAACCCCCGCTTCGCAGCGAGGGTTTGAAATTTGGTGGAGCTAAGCGGGATCGAACCGCTGACCTCTTGCATGCCATGCAAGCGCTCTCCCAGCTGAGCTATAGCCCCACGAGGCGTTTACGTACCAAATTTGCTGGGTGCAAAATTTGGTGGAGCTAAGCGGGATCGAACCGCTGACCTCTTGCATGCCATGCAAGCGCTCTCCCAGCTGAGCTATAGCCCCGTCACGTAAAGCTTGTCGAGTTGACGGGCGGCATCATATGAATTCCGCCCTTATGTGTCAACGGCAAATTGCAGCACCTGGTTTCAATCGCTGAAAAATCAGGCAAATGAACATTTTTGGATTACGTCTCGCATTCAGTAGTTATTCATATCACGGTTTCCTGTAAATTGATGCTATAAAATGAACACTTAATAGACCCACAACTATTCAGGGAATTGTTATGTTCAAGGAGAGGATGACGCCAGATGAACTTGCCAGACTGACCGGTTATAGCCGCCAGACCATTAATAAATGGGTACGCAAGGAAGGCTGGACGACATCACCAAAACCAGGCGTCCAGGGTGGCAAGGCCCGACTGGTACACATCAATGAACAGGTTCGTGAATATATTCGCAATGCAGAACGCCCACAGTGTCAGGGAGAAATACCTGCCCTGTCTGGCGATGCGCCGCTTGAAGTGCTGTTAGCGACGCTGGCGAAAGAGATGACGGCAACTGAACAAAAACAGTTTACATCCTTGCTTCTGCGGGAAGGGATTATCGGGTTATTACAACGCTTAGGGATTCGCAACAGCAAATAATATGAAAAGATTACGCAATAAAATGACCACCGAAGAACTGGCGGAATGCCTCGGCGTGGCTAAACAAACCGTTAACCGCTGGATTAGAGAAAAAGGCTGGAAAACGGAAAAATTTCCCGGCGTGAAGGGCGGCCGTGCCAGACTTATTCTGATCGATACGCAGGTTTGCGAGTTTATTCAAAACACACCGGCCTTCCATAACTCGCCGGTTTTTCTCGAGGCCGAAGAACCTCTTGCTGAATACGCACCTGGTATGCGAACTCCGGCTTACCGGCAAATAATCAGCGCGATAGACAATATGACTCATAGTGAGCAAGAAAAAGTTGCGCAGTTTTTATCGCGTGAAGGGATTCGCAATTTCCTTGCCCGTCTCGACATTGACGAATCAGCATAAATAATAAGTAAAAAACGGCAGGATATTATCTCCTGCCGTTTATCTTTTAAGTATTAATTACTGCTGGTTTTCGCGTTCAGCAATAAATGCCAGCGCTTTATTGATGCGCTCAATGCTGCGTGCTTTGCCAATTGCGTGAACCGTAACATCCAGCGCCGGAGACTGGCCCGCACCGGTAACAGCTACGCGCAGCGGCATACCGACTTTTCCCATACCCACTTCCAGCTCATCCGCTGTTGCCTGAATAGCGTGGTGAACATTTTCAGCCGTCCAGTCAGTAATTGCAGACAGTTTGTCACGTACCACTTCCAGCGGCTGGCGAGCGACCGGGCGCAGATGTTTTTTCGCTGCATCAGCATCAAACTCGGCAAAATCTTCGTAGAAATAACGGCAACTTTGTGCCATCTCTTTCAGGGTTTTGCAGCGTTCACCCAGCAGTTTCACCAGTTCCGCCAGTTGCGGGCCGTTGCGGGTATCAATATTTTCCTGCTCGATATGCCACTGTAAATGAGTAGCGACATACTCCGGCGGCAACGCGTTAATGTAATGATGGTTTAGCCACAGCAGTTTGTCTGTGTTAAACGCACTGGCAGATTTGCTAACCGCGTTCAGGGTGAAGTATTTGATCATTTCTTCACGGGTGAAGATTTCCTGATCGCCGTGGGACCAGCCCAGACGTACCAGATAGTTCAGCAACGCTTCTGGCAGGTAACCATCGTCGCGATACTGCATTACGCTGACCGCACCGTGGCGTTTGGACAGTTTTTTACCGTCATCACCGTTGATCATAGAAACGTGCGCGTAAACAGGTACTGGCGCTTTCAGGGCTTTCAGAATGTTGATCTGACGCGGTGTATTGTTGATATGGTCTTCACCACGGATTACGTGGGTGATTTCCATATCCCAGTCATCAACAACCACACAGAAGTTATAGGTCGGAGAACCATCGGTACGGCGGATAATCAGATCATCCAGCTCCTGGTTACTGAACTCGATCGGACCACGGATCTGATCGTCAAAAACAACGGAACCTTCCTGCGGATTAGCAAAACGCACGACGCACGGTTCATCATCAGCATGATGTTCATGACTGTGGCGGCAGCGACCGTCATAACGCGGCTTCTCGCCTTTTGCCATCTGCTCTTCACGCAGTGCTTCCAGACGCTCTTTAGAGCAGTAGCATTTATAGGCCGTCCCCTCTTCCAGCATCTGATCGATAACCGCGTTATAGCGATCAAAACGTTTGGTCTGGAAGTACGGACCTTCATCCCACTCCAGACTCAGCCAGTTCATGCCATCCATAATGGCTTCGATAGCTTCCGGCGTGGAACGCTCAAGATCGGTGTCTTCAATACGCAGCACAAACTCACCACCGTGGTTACGTGCAAAAAGCCAGGAGTAAAGAGCAGTACGCGCGCCGCCAACGTGCAGATAGCCTGTTGGGCTTGGCGCGAAGCGAGTTTTGATTTTCATGAAATGGCCTTACGTTTAGAAAGATGCCGACAACCGGCAAATCCTGGAAAAATTGAGTGGGCGATATTCTATCACTCCAGCCTGATTCCTCAATGTAGTTCGGGTTGCTACATGATGCATTATTGTTTTCGTTGATAAATTGCGCAACACGGTCTGTTTTGCGATCATCCTGCTTAAATTTACGACGAACGAACAATTTCTTTGGAAAAGGCGTTGACTCATTTTGAACTCTCCCTATAATGCGACTCCACACAGCGGGGGTGATTAGCTCAGCTGGGAGAGCACCTCCCTTACAAGGAGGGGGTCGGCGGTTCGATCCCGTCATCACCCACCAACTACTTTATGTAGTCTCCGCCGTGTAGCAAGAAATTGAGAAATGGGTGATTAGCTCAGCTGGGAGAGCACCTCCCTTACAAGGAGGGGGTCGGCGGTTCGATCCCGTCATCACCCACCA
>NZ_PTSR01000028.1:0-41217 GCF_002965345.1 Escherichia sp. MOD1-EC5950 | reverse complement strand
TTGTGCAATTTGTTGGTTTTGTTGGGTTTTGTACCCGGTGCCGGATGCGATGCTGGCGCATCTTATCCGGCCTGCGGATTGTGCAATTTGTTGGTTTTGTAGGCCGGATAAGGCGTTTACGCCGCATCCGGCAACCTGTCTTTACGCGGTAGCTTCATCCTCGGCTAACCGCGTTTCAGCATCAGCGACTATCGCTTCCAGCTCGCTCAACATCTCTTCATAGCCAAAGTTTTTAGTAGCGCGGGTGGCTTCTTTCGCCACTACGGACTTCACTTGTTGACGTTTCTTCGTCGATTTTTTACTCACCATCTTCTCCCTGTAAAAACAACTAGACGGGTAAATCTATCAGCAAAGCGCGCAGTGGGGAATCGGCAACCAGCGTAATGTTAGTCTCGTCACGAATAAACGCCCCGTCGCCGCAGCTCAGCGCCGCTTTCTCTTCGTTGTGCGTAATCGCATGAAACTGACCGTGAATCGATTGCAAATAGGCACGCGGGCCGTGTAGTTGAAAGCTCGCACTTTCGTTCTTATCGAGCACGATATGATGCAGCCACACCTGCTGGCGCAGTTGCAGGCTACCCTTCGCGCCATCGGGCGAGGCGATTAATTGCTGCTTATCCATATTAAGCGCCAGTTTTTGAATCAGCGGATTCTCCCGCTGTGGACAAGCGTCCAACCAAAGCTGCATCCGCGTTAACGATTTGTCCTTGCTGATGTTATGTTCGCTATAACTCACGCCCGGCTGAGTAGAAAGCAATAAGGCTTCACCAGCGCTGGCTTGAACATGATTGCCTTCACTGTCGCGGTATTCTGCTTCTCCATCCAGAATCACATTCAAAATATCGACTTTTGGGTAGGTTCGCGGCTGGAAGGCGGCACCTGGGGTCAGCACTTCCTGGTTAAGTACACGCAGGGAGGCATAGCCTAACAATGTAGGGTCGAAGTAGTGTCCAAAGGAAAAAGTATACCGGGCCTGCAACCATCCGTAGTCTGCTTGTCCACACTGTCTGGCAGTTCGGGTAGTAATCATAATTCTTGACCTCTCTTTACTTCCTTTTATGGTAAGGGGCTGGACGCTACATTGTTAGCCAGATATTCTGCCCGGTATGTTCAAATTTCCTGAATGAGAACGACATGGCCAAAGAAAGGGCATTAACGCTGGAAGCACTGCGTGTTATGGATGCTATTGATCGCCGTGGCAGTTTTGCGGCAGCAGCAGATGAGCTGGGACGCGTGCCTTCTGCGCTTAGCTACACCATGCAAAAACTGGAAGAAGAGCTGGATGTGGTGCTGTTTGACCGCTCGGGGCATCGGACAAAATTCACCAATGTCGGGCGTATGTTGCTGGAGCGGGGACGTGTTCTGCTGGAGGCAGCAGATAAACTGACTACTGATGCCGAAGCCCTCGCGCGCGGTTGGGAAACACATCTCACTATTGTGACCGAGGCGCTGGTGCCGACATCGGCCTTTTTCCCGCTAATCGACAAACTGGCGGCGAAAGCCAATACCCAACTGGCAATCATCACCGAGGTGCTGGCGGGGGCGTGGGAGCGACTGGAGCAGGGCCGGGCAGATATTGTTATCGCGCCGGATATGCATTTTCGTTCTTCGTCGGAGATCAACTCGCGCAAGCTCTATACCTTAATGAATGTCTACGTCGCCGCGCCGAATCACCCGATTCATCAGGAGCCGGAGCCGCTTTCGGAGGTTACGCGTGTGAAATATCGTGGGATCGCGGTGGCAGATACCGCCCGTGAGCGTCCGGTATTGACGGTGCAGTTGCTGGACAAACAGCCGCGCTTAACGGTCAGCACCATTGAAGATAAACGGCAGGCGTTACTGGCGGGGCTTGGCGTGGCAACCATGCCGTACCCGATGGTCGAAAAAGATATTGCTGAAGGGCGGTTGCGTGTAGTCAGCCCGGAATCGACCAGCGAAATCGATATTATTATGGCCTGGCGTCGCGACAGTATGGGGGAGGCAAAATCCTGGTGTTTGCGAGAAATCCCTAAATTGTTTACGGCAAAATAATCCATTAAGCACCTTTTGCAAGGTGCTTAATTATTATTCTTGTTCCAGTTTTGGGTCTGGCCCAAACCGGTTTTCACCTGGTGTACCCGCCTGGCAGTTAAACACGATGATAATCAGCCAGCCGATAACCGGGATTAAGAACAGTAGCACCCACCATGCCGAGCGGTCGGTGTCGTGCAGGCGACGGAACTGAACCGCCCACCACGGTAAAAACACCAGAATGCCATAGATGGTCGTCAGAATGCCCTCGCCACCGGCGCGTTGCCAGCCTAACATTTTGTCCAGCAGCCCCAGCACGAACGTAAAGATGATGTTGACCAGAATAAACATCCAGTACTCTTTGCGCCGCGCACGTCCCCGGAAACCGACATAATTTTTCAGTACTTTCAGATACCAGTCCATTTTTGCCTCAATTTTGCTCAATCACTTGTTTTTAAAGCAGCAAATTAAGAATAGACATGAATGAAATGACAGTAAATATTAACTTGATGAATTAATAAGGCATCGTGAAGGGTACCTTTGTTTAGCTGAAGCGAACATCCCGCCCGTGTGGTTCATCGAGATCCTGCCACGGACCAATCGAAATAATCCCGGTGGGATTGATGGTCTTATGGCTGCGGAAGTAGTGATTACGGATATGATCGAAATTGACAGTTTCGGCAATCCCCGGCATCTGGTAGATATCGCGCAGGAAGCCGTACAGGTTCAGGTAATCGCTGATGCGGTGCTTATCGCACTTGAAGTGGGTGACATACACCGGATCAAAACGGATCAATGTGGTCCACAGGCGAATATCGGCTTCGGTGAGCTGGTTACCTGTCAGGAAGCGATGCTGCCCTAAGAGCTGTTCCAGACGCGCCAGTGATTCAAATACTTTTACCACTGCTTCGTCATAGGCCTGTTGGCTGGTGGCGAAACCGGCCTTATAGACGCCATTGTTAACGGTGTCGTAAATCCAGTCATTGAGTTCGTCAATTTTCGTTTGCAGTGCAGGCGGGTAGTAATCACCAGCTTTCGCACCCAGCGCATCAAAAGCGGTATTGAACATGCGGATGATTTCCGCTGATTCGTTGCTGACGATGGTGTGATTCTTTTTGTCCCACAGCACGGGAACGGTGACACGACCGCTATAGTGCGGATCGGCATGAAGGTAAAGCTGATACAGAAACTCGTGTTGATAGAGCGTGTCGCCGGTTGCACCTGGAAAACTGTCATCAAAGGTCCAGCCATTTTCCAGCATCAGTGGGTTCACCACGGAAACAGAGATGAACGGTTCCAGACCTTTGAGTTTACGCATAATCAGCGTGCGGTGTGCCCACGGGCAGGCGAGTGAAACATAGAGATGGTAGCGGTTTTTTTCTGCGACAAAACCACCTTTGCCAGTCGGCCCAGGCGCGCCATCGGCAGTGAGCCAGTTACGAAATGCGGAAGCTGAACGTTGAAATTTACCGCCGGTGGATTTTGTGTCGTACCAGGTGTCATACCAGACACCGTCAATCAGTTGACCCATTTTTTTTCCTCCAATAGCAAAAACGAGGAGCTTCCTCCTCGTTTTTTATCGTTAAGTATAGCCTGTGCTTACCACTTTTTATTCAGCAGGCGGTCGATGCTATATGCGCCCGGACCGGTAATCGCCAGAAGCAGGTATCCACCAGAAATAGTCATATTTTTCATAAACATTAGCGAGTTCATGCCTTCGGCAAAGTTGCTGTGAAATAAAAATGCCGTCAA
Organism: Escherichia sp. MOD1-EC5950; assembly: GCF_002965345.1. Taxonomy (NCBI): domain Bacteria; kingdom Pseudomonadati; phylum Pseudomonadota; class Gammaproteobacteria; order Enterobacterales; family Enterobacteriaceae; genus Escherichia; species Escherichia sp. MOD1-EC5950. The sequence continues at coordinate 37,455 of NZ_PTSR01000028.1, read as the reverse complement.
CAGTGTAAAGCCAGCGGTAAACAGTGCGGTGGTACGCGTCAGGAAACCGAACAGGATTGCCAGGCCGCCACCGAACTCAAGCAGGATCACCAGCGGCAGCATAAAGCCCGGGACACCCATCGCTTCCATGTATTGTTGCGTGCCTGCATAACCGGTAATTTTCCCCCAACCTGCGCTAATAAACAGAATTGGCATTAAAATACGCGCTACCAGTACACCAACATCTTCTAATTTTTTCATCTTACTCTCCACTGCGTCACTCAGGCCGCTGATTGTTTTTTTCTGCAAGAGCGCGGTATTAGCGTCGTTGCTGTCGATGGAGAGAAGCATAAACGTAGTGAATGGTGATTGTTAGCAAGGAAAACTGTCAAAAATTTTCAAAAAATTTGAGGGATAAGGCCGGAATGACTCCGGCCAGAGAGGTAATTAACCGCGAAGCTGCTGCTGATTAATCGTACTTTTAACCAGACGCCAGGCACTCCAGACGCCAAAACCGCGTCTGGCCCAGCGAACCAGCATATTCGGATGGCGAATTGTCCAGATAGCCATCACGCTGCTGCCAACCAGCGCCCAGGAGCGCAAACTCAACAGCATATTCCAGCGACGATCGTAAGCGCCTGTTGCCTCCAGCCAGTCACGACGACTGGCGGAAAGATCCAGCCGTTGTTGCTGGATCTGGCTAAGTAGCTGTGCCTTGCGGCGTTCACGTTCGACTTTACCGCTCACGGGACTCCTCCTCGAGCAGTTGCCGATCGTTCGCCAGTTCATGGCGCGTATGGCGCAACAGGGTCGATTTCCGCGACTTGCGTAATGTCCAGATACCGCCAATCAGCGCTAAAAGGAACAACACCACGGTGGTGGCAATCATTGCATTCAGGCGATATTGCGGATCAATCGCCCAGATAATCAGCACCATCAGGCTCATAAGACCAAATGCAGCAAAAAGCATCGTCAGACCCAGCATCAGTAATAACTGAAAGATATTGGCTTTTTCTTCTTCCAGTTCAACCACCGCCAGCCGCAGACGTGTCTCCACCATTTCAACCATGATAGTGACAATTCGCTGCCCGATGCCCAGAACGCTTTTACCGGGCCCTTGCGCGTGCTGAGTGTCCGCCATAATTAACGACGAGACAGTAGAACGCCCAACACTACACCGACGGCAGCGCCAATGCCTACGCCTGTCCACGGATTTTCACGCACGTATTCATCGGCACGTGCTGCCGCTTCACGGGTCTGTTTGGCAATTGCATCACCGGTTTCACCCAGACGGTAACGGCTCTGTTTCAGTGCCTGCTCCGCTTTGCTGCGAATCTTACTCAACTCTTCTTTCGACTTCTCTCCTGAAGCGCTTAGTACTTCTTCCAGCGTATCAGACAGGGATTTCAACTCAGCACGCAGATGTTCCGTAGTGTGTTCTTTCGACATAGTTTTCTCCAGGTGAGTAAGTAGTGACTATTGTGGATTAGTAGGCGCGCGCTTCCAGCTTTTTCAGCTCTTCCTGCGCTTCTGCCAGTTTCCGTTCGCGTTTGGCAATCTTATCCGCATCGCCTTTTTGTTTGGCCTCGGCTAAATCATGTTTGCGTTCCGCTACCTCATCTCTCTGCTTTGCGATTTTCTTCTGATGATCGGCGCGCAGTTGGCTATCTGAACAATTGGCCCGTACTTCTCTAAGGGCTTTGTTCAGGCCGTTGATACGATTCTGGTTTTGGTGTTTTTCAGCATAGCTGATCTCCTTAAGGATATTTTGCTCCTTTTCCTGACAAAGAGTAGTGGCATAACTACTGACACTAAGAGCAAAAAGAGAAACAGCTAAAGCGATGCGGTATTTCATTCTTGAACCTTCCATTGTGACTCGGACCCATTACAGAGGAACGATTGTCCAGACAACGAAGCGGTAGTGTTAACCACCGCCTCATTAATCATAGACAGTAACAGTGAAATCACCAAAGTGAGTGATATGTTTCGGATAACAGGAAGTTATCCGAAGCGATGAGAGTTATCTCGCAGCCGGGTCAGCCACTGCATAGCCTGACTATTATTGTCCTGCTGTGCAATGATGTAGCCATGAGGCAATGTTCTGTCGAGAACAGCTTTTGCGGCGGCACTCTGGTCGCTGGAATCAAATGTAATCAGTAGAGTGTCATTCTTGGGAGTGATGCTTTTGAAAGGAATGCCGTGAGCGTCAAGGTGATGCCAGATGGAAAAACCGTCTGGCATCGTCGTGCCTTGATGAACGGCACGGATCGCCAGCGTTGAATCTTGCTGACGAACCGCGGACCAGGCCAGCAGCAGCGTGCCGACCAGCAGTAAAGCAGCGCCGGACCAGACTAGCTGACGAAGCGACATGCGAGGTATTTGCATCCCTTACCCCCGATTTCCATATTTCTTTTTCCATAACACAACCAAAGAACCTGCCAGACCAAACACCAGCAGTACCACCGGGAGCAGCATCAGGCATGACATGAGCTGATCCTCATACTTCAAAAATACCGGCGTTTTGCCGAGCATGTATCCTAAGGTTGTCAGGATCAACACCCACAGCAGACCGCTCATCCAGTTGAAGAACTGAAAACGGGCATTATTCAGCCCTGACAACCCGGCAATAGTCGGCAGTAATGTTCTGACAAACGCAATAAAGCGACCAATCAGCAACGCGGATAAACCGTGTTTGTGAAAAAGATGATGTGCGCGTTGGTGATAGTGCGCGGGTAAATGGGAAAGCCAGTTTTGCACGGTGCGGGTATTGCCCAGCCATCGCCCCTGTATGTAACTGACCCAGCAGCCAAGGCTGGCGGCAACGGTCAGTAACAGAATCGTTTGCGGATACCCCATCGCGCCTTTAGCAATCAATACACCGACCAACACCAGTAAGCTGTCGCCCGGTAAAAAGGCTGCCGGAAGCAAGCCGTTTTCAAGGAACAAAATTACAAACAAGACAAAATACAACATGCCAATCATCGATGGATTGGCCAGCGTTTCAAAATCCTGCGCCCACAGGGCTTGCAGTAATTGGGTCAAAAGTTCCATTCATTATTCCTGGTGAATCGGTTAACGCCACGCCGGTTTTAAATGATGCACTCCCGCCAGGTTATTACTGTTTTTGTATGGATTGCGGGTCGGGACACCAACACGGCCTGAACTATTCCCTGTTAAAACGTGAGATAAGAAAACATTTAATAGCATAAATTCAAATTGAATCTAATTGTAACAAAGGTCAACGTTGTTCGTTATCAAAATTACATGTCCGTGGGGTCTGATTTTGCTGATTGCAGGGGAGGGTGGCGAGAGGATTTACACAGGCTGACACTTTATACTTTTCGCTTACTGATAAAGCGCACAGGCACCTGGCAGCGCCTGTCAGAAGAGAGGGCTATTTATTGCTATTGGCAGCCGTATCCAGATGTACAACCGGGTTTTCAGCAAACAGGTAACGGTCAGCATTGAATTCGAAATCATCACTGGTTTCGTTAAATAACATAATTTTAGTGTTTTCCAGATGCTGCCACATTGCCAGTTTAGCGGCATGGGGATCTTTGCGAATCAGCGCTTTAAGGATTTGATCGTGGTCATCGCACCAGTTATCGACGGTACGAGAATCAATGTGTTCGTGGAGTTTTTTCCAGTACGGGTTATGGCTACGCTGGGTCCACATTTTCTCAACGATGGCTGCCAGCGCCGAGTTCTGCGTTGCCAGGGCTACCTGAATATGAAACTGCAAGTCCCACTCGGAATCGCGGAAGCATTGTTCGCCGCGTGCCTGCTCCTGGATGGCCATCAGTTTCATGATGTCCTGTTTAGTGACCTGGGTAGCGGCAAACTCAGCAATATTGCTTTCGATGAGCTGGCGTGCCTGGAGCAACTCAAACGGACCGTAATTAGCAAATTCCATATTATCGTCAGCCGCTTGCTGATGGCGAGGCTGGTTGGAAACCACATGAATACCTGAGCCTTTACGCACCTCTACATAGCCTTCTACTTCCAGCATGATGATGGCTTCACGAACCACGGTGCGGCTGACGTTTTTTTCATCGGCAATAAAACGTTCGGCGGGTAATTTATCACCCACCAGATAGACGCCCTGCTCGATGCGCTCTTTCAGGTCAGCAGCAAGTTGTTGGTACAAACGGCGTGGTTCAGAGATTTCCATATGCGCTCCAGGCATGATACAGCAGACTATATTTGTTATACCACTTTTGCGAGATTTGCTCTACTCGCAGTGATGAAAAAGCCGCCTGAAAAGGCGGCTTCGAAGGGAAACTAAAACTTATACTTTGCGTTAATGTTGCGGTGCGGGATCGTTATGTGTTTCCTGCGCCACCTCAATCGCTGGTTTGTTCTGCAATACCGTCCAGATAACCAGCGCGCCTAACAGGTCGAACACTGCCAGTACCGCGAACAGCGGGCTGAAGCCGATGGTGTCAGCCAGTGCACCCACAACCAGCGCAAACAGCGTACTTGCCAGCCATGCGGACATCCCGGTCAGACCGTTTGCCGTTGCCACTTCGTTACGACCGAACACGTCAGAAGAGAGCGTAATCAGCGCGCCAGACAGTGCCTGGTGAGCAAAACCACCGATACACAGCAGCATAATCGCTACATACGGGTTGGTGAACAGACCGATCATACCCGGGCCAATCATCAGTACCGCACCCAGCGTTACAACCATCTTACGGGACACGATCAGGTTCACACCAAACCAGCGCTGGAACAGCGGCGGCAGGTAACCACCGAGGATGCAACCGAGGTCAGCAAACAGCATCGGCATCCAGGCAAACATAGCGATCTCTTTCAGGTTAAAGCCGTAAACTTTAAACATGAACAGCGGGATCCACGCGTTGAAAGTACCCCAGGCGGGTTCCGCCAGGAAGCGCGGCAGTGCGATACCCCAGAACTGACGGTTACGCAGGATCTGACCAACGGACAGTTTTTTCGCCGTGCCAACCTGGTGCTGGGCTTCCTGACCATTAATAATGTAGTCGCGTTCTTCATCGGTCAGATGCTTCTGGTCGCGTGGATGCTTATAGAAAATCAGCCATGCCATCGCCCAGATAAAGCTCAATGCACCAGAGATGATAAATGCCATCTGCCAGCTATGCATTACGATTGCCCATACTACCAGCGGCGGTGCAATCATCGCGCCAATTGAAGAACCAACGTTAAAGTAACCTACTGCGATGGAACGCTCTTTCGCCGGGAACCATTCGGAGCTGGCTTTCAGACCCGCCGGGATCATTGCCGCTTCAGCAGCACCTACTGCACCACGAGCAATCGCCAGGCCGCCCCAGCTACCCGCCAGCGCGGTAGCGCCACAGAACACTGCCCACAACACGGCAAACATCGCGTAACCGATTTTTGTACCCAGAACATCCAGTACATAACCCGCTACCGGTTGCATGATCGTATAAGCAGCAGAATAGGCTGCGATGATGTAGGAATACTGTTGGGTGGAGATGTTTAACTCTTCCATCAGAGTTGGCGCAGCCGCCGCTACAGTGTTACGCGTCAGGTAGCCAAGCACGGTGCCGAGCGTCACCAGTGCGATCATGTACCAACGTAACCCTTTAATTTTACGCATGTAAAACCTCATCGTTTTGTTATATCCGCAGGAATCGCGGCCATCATCCCGCCAGAGGCTGAAGATGTTAGTTACGACCGGGTAACCGAAAAAAAACCGGCACGCCCCGAACGTTGCCATGAAAGTTTCGTGCTAATTCGGCTTCCGTACCGGTCAACCCGATTCATCTAACAAATGAATGAATCAGCAATTTGCATTCCGTCGACTTATGATTTGCGACGGCAGAAAGATAACTTGTCATACAACTTTAAAAGGTGAGAGCCATCACAAATGTGCGAATATTTGTAGGGACATTACTGGATAATGACGAGGCCAGAAATGGCGCGGCTTGCGGCGGTGTTTACCACTTTGAGAGTAATTTTTTTAATTACGTTTATTGATCTAACTCACGAAAATATCTTCTGGCTCTGGAAATTGGTGTGATAACTTTGTCAGCATCGCACCATAAGCAAGCTAGCTCACTCGTTGAGAGGAAGACGAAAATGACTCCGTTTATGACTGAAGATTTCCTGTTAGATACTGAATTTGCCCGCCGCCTGTATCACGACTACGCAAAAGACCAGCCGATTTTCGATTACCACTGTCATTTGCCGCCGCAGCAGATCGCAGAAGATTATCGCTTTAAGAATTTGTATGACATCTGGTTGAAAGGTGATCACTACAAATGGCGTGCAATGCGTACCAATGGCGTGGCTGAACGCTTGTGTACAGGTGATGCCTCTGACCGTGAGAAGTTTGATGCGTGGGCGGCGACCGTTCCACACACTATCGGCAACCCGTTATACCACTGGACGCATCTGGAACTGCGCCGTCCGTTTGGTATCACCGGTAAACTGCTGTCTCCGTCGACTGCCGATGAGATCTGGAACGAATGTAACGAATTGCTGGCGCAGGATAACTTCTCCGCGCGCGGCATCATGCAGCAGATGAACGTGAAAATGGTTGGCACCACCGACGATCCGATTGATTCTCTGGAACATCACGCAGAGATCGCCAAAGACGGTTCTTTCACCATTAAAGTGCTGCCGAGCTGGCGTCCGGATAAAGCCTTCAACATCGAACAGGCGACTTTTAACGACTATATGGCGAAGCTGGGCGAAGTTTCCGACACCGACATTCGCCGCTTTGCTGATCTGCAAACCGCCCTGACCAAACGTCTGGATCACTTCGCCGCTCACGGTTGTAAAGTGTCTGACCACGCGCTGGATGTGGTGATGTTTGCCGAAGCGAACGAAGCGGAACTGGATAGCATCCTGGCACGCCGTCTGGCTGGTGAAACTCTGAGTGAGCACGAAGTGGCACAGTTTAAAACTGCGGTACTGGTGTTCCTTGGTGCCGAATACGCACGTCGCGGTTGGGTGCAGCAGTACCACATTGGCGCACTGCGTAATAACAACCTGCGTCAGTTCAAACTGCTGGGGCCGGATGTAGGCTTCGACTCCATCAACGACCGTCCGATGGCGGAAGAACTGTCTAAGCTGCTGAGCAAACAGAACGAAGAAAACCTGCTGCCAAAAACCATTCTTTACTGCCTGAACCCGCGCGATAACGAAGTGCTGGGCACCATGATCGGTAACTTCCAGGGCGAAGGTATGCCGGGCAAAATGCAGTTCGGTTCCGGCTGGTGGTTTAACGACCAGAAAGACGGTATGGAACGTCAGATGACCCAACTGGCGCAGCTCGGTCTGCTGAGCCGCTTTGTCGGTATGCTGACTGACAGCCGTAGTTTCCTGTCATACACCCGTCACGAATACTTCCGCCGCATTCTGTGCCAGATGATCGGTCGCTGGGTGGAAGCAGGCGAAGCACCGGCGGACATCAACCTGCTGGGCGAGATGGTGAAAAATATTTGCTTTAACAATGCGCGTGACTACTTCGCCATTGAACTGAACTAAGGTCTGGGGTTGATATGCAATACATCAAGATCCATGCGCTGGATAACGTCGCGGTCGCTTTAGCGGATCTGGCTGAAGGCACAGAAGTCAGTGTCGATAGCCAGACTGTTACGCTGCGTCAGGACGTCGCTCGTGGACATAAATTTGCGTTAACGGATATCGCAAAAGGAGCCAACGTCATTAAATATGGTCTGCCGATTGGTTATGCATTGGCGGATATTGCGGCGGGGGAACACGTTCACGCCCACAATACGCGCACGAATCTGAGCGATCTGGATCAGTATCGCTATCAACCTGATTTTCACGATCTGCCAGCACAAGCGGCAGATCGTGAAGTGCAGATCTATCGTCGCGCTAACGGCGATGTCGGGGTGCGTAATGAGTTGTGGATCTTGCCGACCGTTGGCTGTGTCAATGGCATCGCGCGGCAGATCCAGAATCGTTTCCTGAAAGAGACTAACAACGCCGAAGGGACTGATGGTGTGTTCCTCTTCAGCCACACCTACGGCTGCTCGCAGTTGGGCGACGATCACATCAATACTCGTACTATGCTGCAAAACATGGTGCGCCATCCGAATGCGGGCGCAGTACTGGTGATTGGTCTGGGGTGTGAAAACAACCAGGTTGATGCTTTCCGCGAAACGCTGGGGGATATTGATCCTGAACGCGTTCATTTCATGATCTGCCAGCAGCAGGACGATGAAATCGAAGCCGGGATCGAACATCTGCATCAGTTGTATAACGTGATGCGCAACGACAAGCGCGAGCCGGGCAAACTCAGTGAACTGAAGTTTGGTCTGGAGTGCGGCGGTTCCGACGGTCTTTCTGGTATTACCGCTAACCCGATGCTGGGGCGTTTTTCTGACTACGTGATTGCTAATGGCGGTACTACCGTACTGACAGAAGTGCCGGAGATGTTCGGTGCAGAACAGTTGCTGATGAGTCATTGCCGCGATGAAGCGACGTTTGAAAAACTGGTCACTATGGTTAACGACTTCAAACAGTACTTTATTGCCCATGACCAGCCGATCTACGAAAACCCATCACCGGGGAACAAAGCAGGCGGTATTACCACGCTGGAAGACAAATCACTTGGTTGTACTCAGAAAGCGGGTTCCAGTGAAGTGGTTGATGTGTTGCGTTACGGCGAACGTCTGAAAACGCCGGGACTGAACCTGTTAAGCGCGCCGGGTAACGATGCCGTGGCAACCAGCGCACTGGCGGGCGCAGGCTGCCATATGGTGTTGTTCAGTACTGGTCGCGGTACGCCGTATGGTGGTTTTGTTCCAACAGTGAAAATCGCCACCAACAGCGAACTGGCGGCGAAGAAAAAACACTGGATCGACTTTGACGCGGGTCAGTTGATCCACGGTAAAGCGATGCCGCAGTTGCTGGAAGAGTTTATCGACACCATCGTTGAGTTTGCCAACGGTAAGCAAACTTGCAACGAGCGTAACGACTTCCGCGAACTGGCGATCTTTAAAAGCGGCGTAACGTTATAAGATCGAAATGAGTTGTTAATAAAAAACGGCGTTTCATAATGTGAAGCGCCGTTTGCTTTTCCATACCTGCTAAGGATTTATCATGACCGCGTATTGGCTGGCCCAGGGCGTGGGTGTCATCGCCTTTCTGATTGGTATCACAACATTTTTCAACCGTGACGAACGTCGCTTCAAAAAGCAGCTTTCGGTCTATAGCGCCGTTATCGGCGTGCATTTCTTTCTCCTGGGCACCTATCCTGCCGGTGCCAGTGCCATCCTTAACGCCATCCGTACACTGATTACCCTACGCACGCGCAGCTTATGGGTGATGACAATCTTCATTGTGCTCACTGGCGGAATTGGCCTGGCGAAGTTCCATCATCCTGTTGAATTGCTGCCGGTTATTGGCACGATCGTCAGTACCTGGGCGCTGTTTCGCTGTAAAGGGCTGACTATGCGCTGCGTGATGTGGTTTTCAACGTGTTGCTGGGTGATTCACAACTTTTGGGCCGGGTCGATTGGTGGCACGATGATTGAAGGCAGTTTTCTGTTGATGAATGGCCTGAATATCATTCGTTTCTGGCGGATGCAGAAAAGGGGAATTGATCCGTTTAAAGTAGAGAAAACCCCTTCCGCCGTAGACGAAAGGGGTTAAGCATTAATTACGCAGGGCGCTATTTGCCAGACGCTCATCTTCTGCCTGGCATGCTGCCGCGGTGAACAGCACGTCAGTTGACGAGTTCAGCGCGGTTTCGCAGGAGTCCTGCAATACGCCGATAATAAAGCCGACGGCGACCACCTGCATGGCGATGTCGTTTGGGATTCCGAACATATTACAGGCCAGCGGGATCAGCAGCAGAGAACCACCTGCTACGCCTGATGCGCCACAGGCACATAAAGAAGCAACCACGCTCAACAGCAGCGCCGTGGGCAGATCCACCGGAATACCCAGCGTATTGACCGCTGCCAGCGTCAACACCGTAATGGTGATCGCCGCGCCCGCCATATTGATGGTTGCTCCCAGCGGAATAGAAACGGAATAGGTATCACGATCCAGATTCAGCTTTTCGCACAGCGCCATATTCACCGGAATATTCGCCGCAGAGCTACGGGTGAAGAAGGCGTACACGCCGCTTTCACGTAGGCACAGCAGTACCAGCGGGAACGGATTACGACGAATTTTCCACCATACCAGCAGTGGATTAACCACCAGCGCCACCAACAGCATACAGCCAACCAGCACCGCGAGCAGTTGCGCATAACCCCACAACGTGTCGAACCCTGTGGTTGCCAGCGTAGAAGAAACCAGGCCAAAAATACCGATCGGCGCGAAGCGAATCACCAGCTTCACCATAAAGGTGACGGCATTCGACATATCGTTGACCAGGTTTTTGGTGGTCTCGTTACCATGACGCAGGGCAAAACCGAGGCCAATCGCCCACACCAGAATCCCGATGTAATTACCTTTTAGCAGGGCGTCGATAGGGTTGGAAACCATACTCATCAGCAACCCGCGCATGACCTCAATAATGCCTGACGGGGGGGTAATATCCCCCGCACTGCTGGATAAATGCAGAGTAGAAGGGAAGGCGAAGCTGAAGACAACTGCGGCCAGTGCAGCGGAGAAAGTACCCAGCAAATAGAGAAACAGAATAGGGCGGATATTGGTTTTTTGTCCGTGCTGGTGGTTAGCGATGGAAGCCATTACCAGCATCAGCACCAGGATTGGCGCTACAGCTTTCAGCGCGCCGACGAACAGGGTGCCTAACAGGCCGACAGCTTCAGCCGCCGGTTTTGAGATCCATGCCAGGAGAATCCCCAGAACAAGGCCGACCAGGATTTGTTTTACCAGGCTGCCATGAGCCAGACGCCGGAATATCCCCGGTGAACGTTGCGTAGTCATTTTTCGATCCTTTCGTTGTGTTGTCGCACATCCCTGGTGCGTTCTGTCGACGCATCTTTCAGGATGTAACAAAGTATTTGCAAGGTTGAGTATAAGGAAAGTTGTGGGTTCGGGAAGCTAAAAATACTGGATTTTAAAGAGAGGTCATATTTTGCAACTTAATTGTTACATTTATTTGACATAAACAGAGGGAAGGACTGACTACTAAGGCTGATTAGATAACATATGGGCAAAACTATTTGGAGTATGAGAACGGTTGCGCTCCTTTAATGTGCAATGCCATATAAAGTCACTGGCGCAGGGGGCGGCCAATCGCCGCTGCCCCCTGCACCCCGGGCTCTGGCGAACAAAATCGCCGCCGCGCGGTTCCCTCAGCTTATCCCTTGCGGCTATCGGGTACGGGCGCGAGGTAACATCCCTGTAAAACACGCCCTCGCCGCGCATCCATGCGGTCTTTTTGTAACGAGCTATAAGTCGATTACATAATTAATAGCTCATCTTTGTCTGGAATGAGTTATCTCCAGTAATGGCTTAATATACAGCGAATTACTCTACCCGCTGCTTATCATGCTGATAATTCACCCACGCGTTGATAATAAACGTCGTCACCAGAATGCCAAACACCACGCCCAGCGAGACGGCGATCGGAATATGGTAGAAATCGACAATCAGCATCTTGATACCAATAAACACCAGAATCACCGCCAGGCCATATTTGAGCATCGAGAAACGCTCCGCCACGCCCGCCAGCAGGAAATACATCGCACGCAGGCCGAGTATCGCAAACAGGTTTGAGGTCAGCACAATGAACGGATCGGTGGTGACGGCGAAGATTGCCGGAATGCTATCCACGGCGAAAATCACGTCGCTTAACTCCACCAGAATCAACACCAGCATCAGCGGCGTGGCATACAGCAAGCCATTCTTACGCACAAAGAAGTGCTCGTTGTCGATGGTGTCGGTCATGCGCAAATGACCCCGCAGCCAGCGTACCAGCGGCTTGTCGCCAATCCCTGATTCGTCTTCATGGGCCAATGCCATCTTCACGCCAGTAAACAGCAGGAATGCGCCAAAGATATACAGGATCCAGTCGAACTGCGAAATCAGCCAGCTACCGGTGAAGATCATGATAGTACGCAGGACAATCGCCCCGAGCACGCCATACACCAGCACGCGGCGTTGTAATGCCGCCGGAACAGAGAAATAGCTGAACAACATCAGCCAGACAAAGACGTTATCAACCGCCAGAGATTTCTCAATCAGATAACCAGTGAGGAAGGCCAGCGCCTGCGGGTCCGCGACTTCGCGTCCCTGTGTCTGCGCCAGATACCACCAGAAAGCGGCGTTAAACAGTAACGACAGCGTCACCCAAACCAGTGACCAGGCTGCAGCCTGTTTCATGGTCATAGCGTGCGCACCCCGACGCCCCTGCAACAACAGGTCGATAGCCAGCATAACAGCGACAACGACAGCGAATCCGCCCCATAACAACGGCGTGCCGACAGTATTCATAGAAGTTCCTTACACATAAAAAAACGGCCAACGTCGGAAGACGTCAGCCGCTGCTTTTTATGCATAGACCTCGCCTTCCGGCAAGGTCTCACTTACAACAAAAAAGGAATACGTCTGCGTATTCCTTTCGGGTTGCCCGGTGACCGGATGTGGTTTTTCACACATCGTAATGACGATCGACCGGCAATGAAGTTACTCCCCTTTGCAGGTAACAAAGTATGACAGACCATTCATCCAGTCAATGGTCTGTTACATGCCTTTTACACTGCTTTACGGTAACAATTATTGCTTTACGCTATCTGCCGGAAAAATCACCCCGGTCTGGCGGCGGATCTCGGTCAGCAGTTTGGCGGTGATACGACTGACTGCCAGACCCGGATGATCTACCAGATGCTCATCCACCAGAGTGGCGAACAGCTCTGCTTCGTAGAGCATGGTATTAATATGCTGCGGCAAGGTGAGATCCTGCATCTGGCTGCCACGCGGTACAAAACAGACTTTCTGGCACTCGGAAAGTTTTTCAATTACCAGTGATCCCGCTTCGCCCTGAATCTCGCTTGCCAGTACAGAATCGCTGACTTTGGAGTGCTGCAACGTAACGCTGAAATCACCGTAATCCATCACCACCACGCCGTGGGCATCCACGCCGCTTGCCAGCAAACTGGCGGTTGCCTGCACGCTTTTCGGCTCACCAAATAACGCCACTGCCGACGCCAGGCAGTAAAAGCCGATATCCATGATCGAGCCGTTAGAGAACGCCGGATTAAAGGTATTGGGATTCTCGCCGTCGAGATAACGTTGATAACGCGAAGAGTACTGGCAGTAGTTAAAAAAGACTTTACGCAATTTGCCGACTTTCGGCAGCGCCTGGCGTAACAAATGAAAGTTAGGCAGGCTGGCCGTTTTAAATGCTTCAAACAGCACCACCTGATTTTCCCGCGCGCAGGCAATGGCGGCATCCACTTCCGCCAGATTCGACGCCAGCGGTTTCTCGCAAATTACATGCATTTTGTGACTGAGGAAAAGCTGCGTCTGGGAAAAATGCAGGGCATTCGGGCTGGCAATATACACCGCGTCAATGGCATCGCTTTCCGCCATCGCTTCCAGCGAAGTGAACAGATGCTCGACAGAAAAATCATTGGCGAAGTGCTGGGCCTGTTCAAGGCTGCGGGAATAGACGGCGGTTAGCTTGTATTTGCCGCTCTCATGGGCGGCCTCGACGAACTGGCGGGTGATCCAGTTCGTGCCAATCACGGCGAAACGTATCATAACGCGTGGTTACTCCATAAAGGGATTCTGTCGTCAATGTAGCACGCCTTTTTCATCTTCGGCGTGCGTGGATACGCATTATTTCTGCGCCGGACAGCCATGTTCGCTAAATGGCCCAATCATGACCGACGGCCCGAGATATTTCGGCTGGCGATGGAGGATTTTGGCGTCAATCACCGCGCTGACGCGAGCGAGTTTTTCCCGCAGTTGAGTATAAAAACCCTGTTTCATATTCAGGTCAGGGGCATTAAAACCGATAGCATCGATGCCGTACTGTTTTGCCAGCCAGATGGCGCGTTGGTTATGAAATTTTTGCGAAATAATGGTGATATGGTTCTCACCAAACACTTTATTGGCGCGCACCACCGAATCAAGCGTTGAGAATCCGGCATAATCGCAGAAGATGACTTTCGCCGGTACGCCTTTAGCGATGAGCGCCCGCTGCATTCCTGACGCTTCATCGTAATTTTTTCGTCCGTTATCGCCACTGACCAACAGCCACTTCACTTTTCCGGCGTGGTACAACTCTGCGGCGCTATCAATACGTCGGGTAAAGTAGCGATTACCCGGCTTTGCTCCCAGCAATAACCCCACGTTACGTACCGGAACTGCGTTGACATCGCTCCATGTTAGTTGCTGGCTGGCGTTGACCATCGCCCGATCGCTGATAAAAACCGTCGCGCCTGCTACAAGCAACAGTAAACAGGCAATCTTAAGAATCCGGCGGGAAAAACAAACGCGACGAAGAAGGCGGAAAAATGCGCGCAGCATGGTCGTTATCCTTAACGAAAGAGGGACGTCGATTTTAGGCGTTAATGGGAGAAAATATAACGCCTGAATCCATTTTCAGATTTTGCCCCGGCCAAGCGACAGTTGCGTCAACCACAGGCGAGTGTCGAACTCAAGCTGGTGGTACTGTGGTTCCATATGACAGCACAACTGGTAGAACGCTTTGTTGTGCTCCTTCTCTTTCAGATGCGCCAGTTCATGCACCACGATCATGCGCAAAAACGGTTCCGGCGCGTTGCGAAACACGGTAGCAACGCGAATTTCAGCCTTCGCTTTCAGCTTGCCGCCCTGCACGCGGGAAACAGCAGTATGTAATCCCAGCGCGTTTTTCAGCACGTGGATCTTATTGTCATACATCACTTTATTGATCGGCGGGGCATTACGCAGAAACTGATTTTTCAGATCCTGAGTGTATTGCCAGAGGGCTTTATCGGTGGCGTAGTCGTGCGTTCCCGGATAGCGTTTTGCCAGCACATCACCCAGACGCTGTTCATTAATTAGCGTGCGCACCTGGGAAAGTAGCTGCTCGGGATAGCCCTGAAGATAAGTAAGATTGCTCATAACTGCCCATGAAAAAGAGAAAAAGGGTATACTCACGCACCCTTTTCAGGGGCAACGTCGAAATTTTATCATTCAGGAGGGCCGATGAGCCACTTAGACAACGGTTTCCGTTCACTGACACTACAACGTTTTCCGGCGACGGATGACGTTAACCCGCTACAGGCGTGGGAAGCGGCGGATGAATATTTGCTGCAACAGTTGGACGACACAGAAATCCGCGGCCCGGTGTTAATCCTGAATGATGCTTTCGGTGCGTTAAGCTGCGCGCTGGCGGAACATAAACCGTACAGTATTGGTGATTCGTATATCAGCGAGCTGGCAACGCGCGAGAATTTGCGTCTCAACGGGATTGATGAGTCGAGCGTGAAGTTTCTCGACAGCACTGCCGACTACCCGCAACAGCCGGGCGTGGTGTTGATCAAAGTGCCGAAAACGCTGGCGTTGCTGGAACAACAACTGCGTGCGCTGCGCAAAGTGGTCACGCCGGATACACGTATTATTGCTGGCGCTAAAGCCCGCGACATTCACACTTCCACGCTGGAACTGTTCGAAAAAGTGCTCGGCCCAACCACCACCACGCTGGCATGGAAAAAAGCGCGACTGATTAACTGTACCTTCAATGAACCGCCGCTGGCTGATGCACCGCAGACCGTTAGCTGGAAACTGGAAGGCACCGACTGGACTATCCACAACCATGCGAATGTCTTCTCCCGCACCGGGCTGGATATTGGCGCGCGTTTCTTTATGCAGCATCTGCCGGAAAATCTTGAAGGGGAGATTGTCGATCTCGGCTGTGGTAATGGCGTCATTGGTCTGACGCTGCTTGATAAAAACCCGCAGGCGAAAGTGGTGTTTGTCGATGAATCACCGATGGCAGTTGCTTCCAGCCGATTGAACGTAGAAACCAACATGCCTGAAGCGCTGGATCGCTGCGAGTTTATGATCAACAACGCACTTTCTGGCGTAGAGCCTTTTCGCTTTAATGCTGTGCTCTGCAACCCGCCGTTTCACCAGCAACATGCGCTGACCGATAACGTTGCCTGGGAGATGTTCCACCACGCCCGCCGCTGCCTGAAAATCAACGGTGAGCTGTATATCGTTGCCAACCGCCATCTGGATTACTTTCACAAACTGAAGAAGATTTTTGGCAATTGCACCACTATCGCGACGAATAATAAATTTGTGGTGCTGAAAGCAGTGAAGCTGGGGCGTCGTCGATAAGGTTGGGAGCTACCTGCCGGATGCGGCGTAAACGCTTATCCGGCTTACATTCAGCACGTTACCCCGAGGCCGGATAAGACGCGTCAAGCGTCGCATCCGGCACTTCAAAGAACGATTTAAATCTCCAGCGCAAGCCGCGTCCCCTGAGCTATCGCTCGCCGCGCGTCCAGCTCCATAGCCACATCGCAGCCGCCAATTAAATGCACGGTTTTCCCGCTATCAATGAGCGGTTGTGCCAGTGCGCGGTTTGGCTCTTGCCCTGCACAGATCACCACATGATCTACTGCGAATACCTGCGTTTCACCGTTGATCACCACATGCAGTCCGTCATCATCGATCTTCTGATAACTTACGCCTGGGATCATTTTCACGCCGCGCGAGAGCAGGGTGGTGCGATGGATCCAACCGGTGGTTTTACCCAATCCCTGACCTGGTTTGCTGGCTTTACGTTGGAGCATTACAATTTGTCGTGGGCTACGGGGGAGCTGTATACCTTGCGAACTTAAGCCACCAGCTTGTTGCAGGCTGCTGTCGATACCCCATTCTGTGCAGAATTCAGCGATATTCTGGCTGGTGGATTCGCCTGGCTGACTCAAATACATTGCCGTATCAAAACCAATACCGCCACAACCGATGATGGCGACTTTGTTGCCCACTGGCGCTTTGTCGCGCAGTACATCGAGGTAACTCAGTACTTTCGGATGATCGATCCCGTCGATGGGCGGAATACGCGGCACGATCCCGCTGGCAAGGATCGTTTCATCGAACGCCTGTAATTGATCCGCCGTCACGGTGTGATTGAGTTTCAGCGTCACGCCCGTCACTTCGATCATCCGGCGGTAGTAACGCAGTGTTTCGTAGAACTCCTCTTTACCGGGGATCTGTTTGGCAATGTTGAACTGCCCACCGATCTCGCCGCGAGTATCAAACAGCGTTACCTGATGTCCACGTGCTGCTGCGTTAATGGCAAACGCCAGCCCCGCCGGACCTGCACCGACCACCGCCAGATTTTTTTTCTGCATAGCAGGAAGGATTGGCATTTTGGTTTCATGGCAGGCGCGAGGATTGACCAGACACGAAGTCACTTTGCCGACGAAGATCTGATCCAGACAGGCCTGGTTACAGCCAATACAGGTGTTGATCTCATCAGCTCTCCCCGATTGCGCTTTTGACAGCAGCTCGGCATCAGCCAGAAACGGTCGCGCCATCGACACCATGTCCGCATCGCCACGCGAGAGGATATCGTCGGCAACCTGCGGATCGTTAATTCGGTTGGTGGTCACCAGCGGCAGTGATACATGGCCTTTCAGTTTGCGCGTGACCCAACTGAATGCGCCGCGCGGCACGGGAGTGGCGATGGTCGGAATCCGCGCTTCATGCCAGCCAATGCCGGTATTGATAATGGTTGCGCCAGCCGTTTCAATGGCCTGCGCCAGTTGCACCGTTTCGGTAAAAGTGCTGCCGCCTTCTACCAGATCGAGCATCGACAGACGGTAGATAATAATGAAATCGTTGCCGACGCGTTCGCGCACTGCACGTACCACTTCAACGGCAAACCGCATCCGGTTAGGGGAATCACCACCCCACTGGTCGCTACGCTGGTTGGTGCGCAGAGTCAGAAATTCGTTGATCAAATACCCTTCGGAACCCATAACTTCTACGCCATCGTATCCGGCCTCCCGCGCCAGTTGCGCACAGCGGGCGAAATCGTTGATCAGTTGCAGGATCTCTTCATGGCTTAACTCATGAGGAACGAAACGGTTGATGGGAGCCTGCAATGCGGACGGGGCGACCAGATGCGGCTGGTAACTGTAGCGCCCGGTATGCAAAATTTGCAGGGCGATTTTGCCGCCTTCCTGATGTACCGCTTCGGTAATAATGCGATGGTGTGGGATCTGACTGGCGTCGTTGAGCATTGCGCCGCCTTCCATGCCAACGCCCGTTAAATCTGGTGCGATACCGCCGCTGACAATCAGCGCCACGCCGTGGCGGGCGCGTTCGGCATAAAACGCCGCCAGCCGCTCAGCGCCATCCGGGTATTCCTCCAGCCCGGTGTGCATTGACCCCATCAGTACGCGGTTTTTTAACGTGGTGAAGCCTAAATCAAGCGGGGCGAACAGCGACGGGTAGCTCATAAGATTGTCCAGTATGTAAAATAATTGTTATGTGGTCGGATGAGTTCTAATTTAGCCGTCGCCGGAGAAAAGGGAAAAGGGGAATGCGGGGTTTGTGATGGGATTCAAAAAGAATACGCCCGGTGGTAATGCCGGATGCGACGCTTGCCGCGTCTTATCCGGCCTACGGGGACTTATCCGGCCTACGGGCGTACATGTAGGGCGGATAAGGCGTTCACGCCGCATCCGCCAGTGGCGCGGTGCAGATGCCGGATGCGACGCTTGCCGCGTCTTATCCGGCCTACGGGGACTTATCCGGCCTACGGGCGTACATGTAGGGCGGATAAGGCGTTCACGCCGCATCCGCCAGTGGCGCGGTGCAGATGCCGGATGCGACGCTTGCCGCGTCTTATCCGGCCTACGGGGACTTATCCGGCCTGCGGGGACGTACATGTAGGGCGGATAAGGCGTTCACGCCGCATCCGCCAGCCGTTGTAAATTACTGCTTACGGAAAAAATCGTTATACAACATATACAAATGCGCTGCGCTCCAGGAGAAATTTGGGGCACCTTGCTGTGCGCCGGTCAGCGGGTTGTAATTCTCCTGAATCGGACCGTCGGCGGTTAAGCCTTTGGCGTGCTGGAAAAAAGTATCCGCAAGTTTCAGGGCATCATCGCGATAACCGTAACGCTCCATACCTTTCAGAGCAAACCAGAACTGATCCACCCATACGCGCCCGCGCCAGTAGATATCCGCGCCAAAGGCCGGATTGGTTAACGCTGCCGTTCCCAGTGGGACAAAGGTGTTGAACTCTTTGGTGTCCAGCATCACCTTCACCACCGCGTCGGCATTGGCCTGCGTTGCTGCACCATTAAACAGCGGCGACCAGCCTTCCGGCCCTTTACCGCGCTCGACAATCGGCTTGCCCGCGCAGCCGTTCGCTAACGGTTTATCTTCAATGCGTATGTCATAGTAGAACTGTGTGGCCGGGTCGAACATACAAGTATTGATGTAATCTGCGAGCTGTACTGCCAACTGGCGATAACGTTTGGCTTCTTCGGGTTTGCCGAGGATTTTCGCCATCTCGGCCAGATAATGATTATCGCTGTACATATAGCTGGCCTGATCCACCGATTCCTGTAACAACGAGTAGCCCAGCAACGTCCCGTCCTGACTGCGGTTTTCAGCGAATTTCACCGTCCAGTCACTACGTTTGCCGCCGTTAGCGACATATTTATCCAATTGTTCTTTGTCGATAAAACCAAAGACGGCTGCATCATCACGCCCCGATTCCCACGACGCGGCAACCTGCGCCGGAATTTCCAGGCTGTCGTACTGGCCTTTCTCAACTACCCGGGCGTAATTGTTCAGCCCGGACTGCGTCTCTTCTTTGTCGCCTTTTTTCACTGTAAACAGCATCTCGCCATTCTCAGTATTGTGGGCTTTATCGCGGGTTGCGCCATATTCCGGTATGCCGTTGCCGTTATGATCGCGGTTACGTAACCACCAATCGTGATAGGCCACCAGTTTCGGGTACATCTCTGCCAACCAGCCTTTATCCTGTGTGACGTTGTACACTTCCATCACCGACCAGGCGGCAAGACTGGGTTTGGTATTACGTTCATTCCAGTTGCCGCCATCGCCGCCACGCTCGGGGCTAAGGTTCCACGCAATCAGGTCCGGCACAAATCCCACATCCTGCGGACGCACGGCGTCGCCAGGTTGGATCTGCCAGGAGAAGACCGCGCGGATATTCTCTTTGGCGATGTCCGGATTGAAATGCGCCATCGCAAACGCCTGCTTCCAGGTATCCCACGGCCAGGTCTGATTGCCGGAGAACCAACGCCCGGTTACCGACGGCGTGACGGTGTTATATTTCACCGCACCGCCCGGCGAACGCCAGTTGCCGTTGAGGGTTTCGATCGCTTTCACCGCGACGCGCGTCTGCTCCAGCGTCGCATCCGGATTGGTTAACCCTTTCTTCAGGTACTCTTCCCAGCGTCGCTGCGAGGCGGTGAGATAAAACGCCGGACGCGCCAGAATATCGCGGATTTGCATCTGTTCTTTGCTGACTTCCTGGGCGGTCAGCAGATGGGAATAGGTGGTATAGAGTGTCGTCGAACCGTTGATATGCGCCTTACTGGTAAAGCGATTACCGTTGATTTCAGTCTGCATCGGTAATGATTTATGCACCTGATATTCCGATTCGCCGGAGGTCAGCAGATCCCAGGTGGCGCGCACTTTGCCAAAGGTAACTTTCAGGCCATCACGGGTGGCGCTGATCTTGCGTTGATAATCAGGGTACTCGCCAGTAATGGTTTTATCAGAAAGCGGTTTCCCTTCTTTCGCTTCCAGTTTTTCCAGCAGCTCGCCGTCCCACACCAGATCCAGCGGTTTATCGCTGGTGATTTTGGTTTCCAGTAGTGACGTGCGCGGCGTGGCGAAGCGCAGAGTCATTTCTATCTGCACATCTTTTGCTGTCAGCTTTTGCACCAGCGCACCGGGAATACTGTATGCCTCCGGTGTGAAGTCGACTTTTTGGCCGTCCTGCCAGACAGTCAGGCGGTCGAAATTGGTGGCCATAAAGTTGATGTACTCTTCCGTTAGCAGTGCAACGCCCGGAAAGCCACCCATGGTGTTCGGGCCGTCAGGCAACAGGTGGCCATGCCAGGCACCGAGATCGAAAAATGGGTTAAAACGCTGGTGGTCGTCGTAATCGTAATCCTTCATGTACTGCGGCGCGCCGGTACGGTTAATCACGTTTTTATAATTGTCGGCGTTAGCGGCATGGGCGGAAAAGCTCATCAGCAGGGCGCAGGCTACTGGCGTTAAAATGGTTTTGATTTTCATGAGATTACTGTCCTTATTACCAGTAAAAATATTGCATCAGGAAGAGTTGGTCGCTGGGATCGTGAGAGGCATTTTTCATGTAGAAGCGGCTGTCAAAAGCCGTAGCGAAACGTCCGCCACCGTATTCGTACCAGATACCAAACTGCATGAAAGAGGTGGTTTCATCGTCTGCGTGGTCAGGGCGATGTCTGGCGTAGGTGTAAGCGGTGGAGAGATAAATGCCTTTTAACGCTTCATACATGGCGCTCACCATCATCCCGCTTTCACTTCCCGGTACGTCCAGCCCGTCGGCGCGTCCGGTATGGTGCCAGGCGCGTGCGGCGAAGTTAGGGGTAAGCAGGCCAGTGAGATAAAGCTGTCCTGTGCCGTCGGTAATTTCCAGACCGTTCATCCAGGTGATGCCTTCGGCAAGGTCATACTGGATGTAACCGTTCATCATTGCCGGATAGGTGTATTTATCGTCGTAGCGATCGTATTTGCCAAAATGCAGCCAGGCTTTGCTTTCGTCATGATGTCCGGCAGGTGTGGCGGTGACGCTATAACGAAAATTACCGGTTAGGTTTTGTACCTTCAGCGCGGTCATAATGTCACGGGTATTGGGAATGACGTAGCCCAGATCGGGCGTGAAATCGCCCCACCATTGCAGGTCATCCAGTGAGGAATCCTGACGCAGACTCAGCATGATTTCGGTGCCATCATTGGTACGATAACCGCCATAGAAACGGTTAATCCCACCTTCAAAACCGCCCCAGCTATGGTCAGGCACCCATGCATTGCCGTCGTGGTCGGCCTGCACGGTCCAGCCTTCACCGTAAATCAGGCCGAACCAGGAGCCATACTTCATCTCCAGGCCACCTTCAATATAGGTGCCGTCACTGTATTTATGTTTATTCTCACCCTCTAAATCCATATATCCACCAACCCCTAATTCGCCGTAAAAACGAAATGAAGGAGAAGACGTCGAAGTAATCGCGGGTGTTTTTGTGTCGTCATGTTCTGCCGGACGTGCTTCATCAGCGGCCGCAAAAAACGCGTAGCAAAACGGCAGAGCAACTAATGCTCTGCAAGGCGTACTATTAAATTTCATAATGTTAATCCATGAGCTAAAGAAAAAGTACAGCCTTTTATCGACATAATTAATAATGTTAAAAATACTCAGGCAGAAACTATTTTCCCTCTCCCCATCCAGGAAGAGGGAAAATGCCTGCTCATTTTTTATTAGTCTGCTTAATCCACGTTGTTGGCTGGCGTCGCTTCAATATGGCGTTCTTCAGCCGTTAATCCTTTTATATATTTGCTGTATTTCCACCACGCAAAGCCGAGGAAAATAACAATACCGCCGACGTTATAAAAAATGATGGTCAGAATATTTGCACCGGTCGGGAAGGTCGAGGCGACAAATCCTACGGCAAATATCGCAATCAGCATTGAAACAACGATAATACCGGTGCGACGGGAACCCATACGGAAATCACGTGGCAGGTGATCTAATTTGGCGCGTAAATTCAGATAGGCCAGCATGATGAATAACGGCGGAAGCATGGACGCTGCCGCGGTCATATTAATAATAGTATTCATTAGATCCTGCACGGTATTGGAGCCGAGCATCGGGATAATCATCAGTGGGATCACGATCAGGAACTGGATCCACGCCGCGCGTGCCGGAACGCCGTTTTCGTTCAGTTCGACGGTTTTCTTACCAAAGATCCCTTCCGGGATTTCGGAGAAGAAAATTTTCACCGGCGTTGCGGTCCACATCAGCAGGGAACCAAACATCGCGGTAAAGGACACAAGGCCAACAAAGCGGTTCATTAATGCTTCCGGCAGACCAAAGTATGCGGCCATGCCGTGGAATACCTGCACCGATCCGCCAGTAAATTTCAACTCTTTGCTGCTGACGAAGACGTTAATCAGCACCGAGGAGACGGAGTACAGTACACCGATAAAAATCCCGGCGAGGATGATCACTTTAACGAACGATTTCGAGCCGCCTTTAACGTCGTTAACGTACACAGCAACGGACTCTGCGCCGCCTGCGGCCATAAAGATCCAGGTGGTAACGCCGAGGAACGCCCAGTTAAAGTTCGGGATCATCGCGTCAACGGTGATGGGGTCTGCAGGTTGTACGCCGCCAACCAGCGCCGTACCTGCCAGTAAAATGTAGGAGAGCGTTAACAGCAGCATCAGCGTTGAAGTAACGGAGGTGATTGGTCCCAGCATTTTCGCCCCGTTGGTGGAAACCCATGTGGAGAAGGCGAACAGCACCATGCTGATAATGGTGGTGGCAACTGGCGTCATAATATATTCGTAGCCGAGGAAGGCATACGAGGCGTAAGCAATAACGCGCGGCAATAATGAGGTGAAAAAGAACAGGTTCACGAACCAGTAGGTATAGGCAGTAATAAATGCCCAACGTCCGCCCAGCGAACTTTTTACCCATGCGTAGACACCAGCTTCCGAGTTTTTATTTAACGAAACAAATTCTGCGATGATCAGACAGAAGGGAATAAAATAAAAAATCGTCGCGAGGAAAAACATCGGTGCCGAGGCCAGTCCAAGCTCAATATTATTATTGATGACGTTATTAAAGCTATAAACGGCGGCAAAAGTCAGCGAGAGCAAGCCGAATTTGCCGATTGTATTACGTTTGGTATCAGACATAACACATCTCCGAAAATGAGTAGGGTAGCGGTGGCGGCAAACTCCTTTTGCCGCCGTAGTTGTTATTTGTTATGGAAATAACCATCTTCGATGGTGACTTTGAGAACGACCTTTTTGACTGCGTTATTACAGATAAACCGATACGCTTCATGGTTATCGCAAATAATGATTTGCCCTTCATGAACTTCAACGGTTTCTCCGCAGCCCTTTAAATATTCACGGTCAGTTTCATCGCGATAATATTCCACGACCTGTAACATCTCTTTCGGTGCATATTCAATTTTTTGCTGCCCTTGCAGGTAGTAATGCACTTCAAAATAGCGGCGATGTCCGGTAAATAACGCATCAGTCGCGGAGTCGTTTTCCACTCGATAGGTCAATGAGTCACCGATGGAGTGGGCGACGCCAGGCTGAATATTGTCGATATTTTCAATCGCTTCAACGCAGCGTTGCCACTTCTTGCCAGAGGCGTAAATCTGGCGGAACTGTTCTAAGTTATCGATGATCCTCATTGCTTATTCTCGCTGTGCAAATTCGTGGAAAAGAACCCTGCGCCGAACTCATGCGACGCCAGGCTTTGCGCGGTGGCTTCTCCGCCAGAAACTGGCAGCAACGTAAAGCCGTAGCTGAAGTCACGGAACCAGACGCGCCAGGAGTCCAGCACCTCGCTACCCCAGGAGTTGGAGCCGAGGCCAAGCAACTGGTGATCGAGGTTCAGAGTGATGTCATCGCTGCGCCGCAGCTCGTTGCAGTGCTGGGCTGCGTGGATGTTCTCCTGGGTATAGTGCCAGGCGCTGAAGTTAATCGGGCGCTGCGGAACCACCAGCAGACCGCTGCCGTGGCGGTTAGTCAGTGCCGCCCAGCGGACATGCTGGCGGTTGCCGTTGTTCTGCGGGAAGGGATAGTTCTCGAACATGGCATCGACGTTGCTGCGCCAGATATCGATGATGTTAGCCTGCTGGCTGTCGGCGTAGTTTTCGCCCGGTCCACGTCCGTAATACGCCACCTGATCGTATTCGCCGTTAATTCCCATGGTGAAACCGATGCACGGAATGATGTGCGGATAGTCGCCGTAACGTTCGCCGGAAAGTGCCACGTTAACCTGACCATCGGCAGCGATGCGCCAGATGTAGGTGCAGCGCATCCCGAAGTCAAACACCGGCGGAGCAATAACCGTGCGGCTGATGATCAACACCTCGCCATCACTTTGCTCAACGGCAAAGTCGCGCAGATGCTCCTGCATGATCTGCAAATGATTCGGTTGCCACAGTCCTTCGTACTCCTGCTTGTGGTTGTCGATCATTGGCTTGAAGAAGTTGATCTTTGGCTCGCGAGTCAGCAGTGATTCGCCATTCACCTGCCATGACGTCGGTTTGCCAGTCAATTTTGAGAAGGTGATTGCGAAGTTGTAGCCGCGAACGGTGCAGCTCAAACGTTCATCTTCCAGCGTCAGCGGATGGGCGTTATTCGGCGCGAAAGGCACAGGCTGCGCAGTGTTTTCCTTCAGCGGGAACTGATAAGTGGCGATAGGGTGCCCGGCGTCGCTGTAGCGAGTGCGGGAATCTTTGGTCACCGTAATGTTGAGAAACGCTTCGCGGGTGTCCAGTTGCGGCAGCGTGATGTGCAAGGGGGCTTCGCTGTTCGGCGCAACGTCGCGCAGCTTAATTTGCTGCGTCGCGAGCGTTTCACCTTCGGCGCGCACGTCTACGTGCAGGGTGTAGTCATCAAGCGTGGTAAACCACAGTTTATTTTCGACGTTCAGTTCGCCGCGATTCAGATCCAACGCGTGAATTTTTACCGGCGCGATAACCTGTTTGTACTCTTTCAGACCCGGCCCCGGTGTCTGATCGGAATAGATCAAACCATCAAGACAGAAGTTATAGTTGTTGGGATAGTCGCCGTAATCGCCGCCGAATTTATACCAGACGTTGCCGTTGTCATCCTGCGCCTGGATCCCGTGATCACACCACTCCCAGACATAATGCCCCTGAATGCAATCGTGCTTATAGAAGACGTTCTGGTATTCCGTCAGCCCGCCAGGTCCGTTACCCATCGCATGGGCGTATTCACAGATGATGCGCGGTTTTGGATGCGGGTATTCACCAAACTCATTCATCAGCGGCACGCGGGTGTACATGGTGGAAATAATATCGACCACTTCAGCATCGCGATCTTCTTCGTAGTGAACCAGGCGCGTGTCATCCAGCGCCTTCGCCGCGTGGTACATCGCGCGGATGTTACAGCCATAGCCGGACTCGTTGCCCAGCGACCAGATGATGATCGACGGATGGTTTTTCTGCGCGTGAATATGACGAACGATGCGCTCGACGTAGACTTTTTCCCACTGCGGATCGTCGGTAATGCGGCTGATATCACCAACGTTAGCAAAGCCGTGCGATTCGACGTCGGTTTCCGCCATTACAAACAGGCCGTAGATATCACACAGTTCGTAAAAACGCGGATCGTTCGGGTAGTGAGCAGTACGCACAGAGTTGATGTTGTGTTGTTTCATCAACTGGATATCTTTCTCAACGCGATCTATCCCAACGGCGCGGCCTTTGCGATGATCGTTGTCGTGGCGATTGACGCCGTGCAGCATCACATAACGGTTATTGATCCAGAACAGACCGTCGCGCACTTTGATATCACGGAAGCCAACGCGTTGCGGCACCACTTCCAGAACATTGCCGTTGGCATCTTTCAGCGTCATGACCAGATGGTAAAGATAAGGGGATTCTGCTGACCATTGCTGCGGCTGTTCGACAGTAAAAGCAAAACTGGCGCTGGTCAGTTTTTCAATTGCCAGGTGATTAATGGCGCTGCGGTGCACCACGCGTTCGCCGTCGAACAGGGTATATTCCAGCGTCGTTACGGCAGGGGAGGCAGCGAGATTTTCCAGCACCACTTCGCAGGAAAGTGTGGCGTCGCAATAGGCTTCGTCAAAGTCGGTACGCACGGTGAAATCGTTAATGTGCGTCAGTTGTTTACCGATCAGATAAACATCGCGGAAGATCCCCGCCGACCACCACATATCCTGGTCTTCCACGTAGGTGGAGTCAGCCCACTGCATCACGCGCACACACAACAGGTTGTCGCCGGTTTTAACCATCGTACTGATGTCAAACTCTGCGGTCAGGCGACTGCCCTTGCTGAAGCCAACATACTGACCGTTAACGTAGACTTCAAAATAGGTTTCGACGCCGTCAAATTTAATCAGCGTCTGTTTACCCTGCCAGCCGTCGCTGAGGGTGAAAATACGTTGATAGGCACCGGTTGGGTTATCGCTGGGAACAAACGGCACATCGATGGGGAATGGAAAACCTTCGTCGGTATATTGCAGTTTGCCGTGACCTTCCATTTGCCACATGGCGGGGACGGTGATGTGCCCCCAGTCAGCCATTAGCTCAGAGGTGAAGGCTTCTGGCACTTGCAGCGGATGATCAAAAAAATGGAAATTCCACTGACCGCTTAAAGGCAGAAACAGGCTGCTGGTTTCGCGGGCAAAGGTACGTGCCTGCGCAACAGAATCATATGAAAAAAAGTACGCACGCGGCGTAAGTCGGTTTTCGTGGGTGAGCTGAATGTTTTCCCAGCGATTCATAGGGCCTCCCGGTAGAGAGAAATCGGAACCATTTATGGCGATGGTAGTTTGTGTAATTGATGGGGAGTTTAGTAAAATTTTTACTAAAAAGTAGCAGGTAAATGCATTTACTTTAACTGGATCACGAAAATAAACGGCAGCACTGTCCGGCAAAAACGATTGCCAGACAGTGTGTGAGGGGATTTAGCGGGTTGTACCGCGCAGTTTTAATTTGCTGGGAACGAAGACTAGCAGCGGCAGCGCGCGACCATCGCGAGCCTTTTCATACACCAGATTAACGCCCTGGCTTCCCATCATCTCGGAATGGATTCGCACGGTTGAGAGCGGCGGAAAGGTAAATCGCGCGGTAGGAATGTCGTTAACGCTGATAAGCGAAATATCCTGCGGGATGTTCAGGCCACGTTCATGAATTGCCCGTAGTACGCCGATAGCAATGGAATCGGAAGCGACAAACAATGCCTTCGGGTAGTTTTCCCGCGCCAGCATTTGTTTTGCCAGTTCATAGCCTGACGAGCTGGAAAAACCGCCGCGCCAGATATCCTCTTCGCGCACAACGTGCTTGAGATGACCATACTCGACAAATGCCGCTTCGCGAATATCTGCTTTGCCTGGCTCGTCTTCGCCGCCAATAAAACCGATGCGATTTACACCCTGAGCAATATAGAAATCGATGATTTCTTTACTGATGCGTGCCAGATCGATATCTACCGCATCGTAATTGCTGCCTGGCTCGTGAAAGTCGATAAAACAGATATTATCGGTTAACGCACTGGCGGCGGCGCGTAGGGCAGGCGTGGGCTTGCCGACAATTAAAATGCCGGTGACGTTTTTAATGTCCGGCAAGCCGTTGTGCTCATAACAGTTGGTCAGTTCGATCGCCAGCTTTTCGCACTGGGTTTCAATGCCGTGACGGATCGCCAGATAGTAAGGGTCGTTGATCTCCAGCTCCTGCTGGTAGCTGTAGATGGCCAGAATATGGTGCTGGTTGACTGCGCCAGTCTGTAATTTACGGGCGCTGCTGGTCTTGTACTCCAGCTTTTCTGCGATCTCCAGAATGCGATGTTTCGTCTCTTCCTTTACATTCAATGTCGGATCGTCATTTAAGACCCTGGATACTGTCGCCAGGGATACGCCAGCTTCGATTGCGATGTCTTTTAGTGTTGCCATGTTTACCTTTTTTACTTTCCCTGATGTGCGCCTTCATTGTAGAGGAAGTGCTTATTGGGTCACCTGTTTTCAGTAAATAAAGCGCGTTTCTTTGACGCTGTAACGGTAACACAGTGGCTTACGAATGTGATCACGCCTGCATTCTCTATTTTTAGCCTACAGGATTCAGAAAAACTTTTGCTATAGTTTAGTAAAATTTTACTTGAAGGGGAGAAACAATGGAAACCGTGGCTTACGCTGATTTTGCGCGTCTGGAAATGCGTGTCGGGAAGATTGTGGAAGTTAAACGCCATGAAAACGCCGACAAGCTGTACATCGTACAGGTTGATGTCGGTGAAAGAACGCTGCAAACCGTGACCAGCCTGGTGCCGTACTACCGCGAAGAAGAGCTGATGGGTAAAACGGTGGTGGTACTGTGCAATCTGCAAAAAGCAAAAATGCGCGGTGAAACCTCGGAATGCATGCTGTTGTGTGCAGAAACTGATGACGGCAGTGAAAGCGTGTTATTAGCGCCGGAGCGGATGATGCCTGCGGGTGTGCGTATCGTATAAAAAATGGCGGATGGCGAATTTGCCTCGCTATCCGCCATCGGTATTACGCCTCTTCGACACTTACTCGCATGGCGGCCAGCGCCTTACGCGCCGCTTTGATCACCTGCTCACACTGTTCAATGCTCAGTGTCAGTGGCGGTTCAATGCGGATCGTTTTGGCATTGTTGAGCGTTCCGGCAACCAGCACGCGCTGGCGGAACATCTCGCTGGCAAAGTTGTAGCCGATTTCGTTATCAACAAACTCAATCGCCATCAACATTCCTTTGCCGCGCGCGTCCTGCACCAGATCGGGATATTCCCGCGCCAGTTGACGGAAACCGTCCAGCAACATATCGCCTTTTTGCTCAGCCTGGGCCGGTAAATTCTGTTCCAGCAACACGTTGATGGTTGCCAGCGCTGCCGCACAGGCCAGCGGGTTGCCGCCAAAAGTGGTGGTATGCAGAAACGGATTGTCGAACAGCACTGAGAATACCTCTTCGGTGGCGATGGTCGCGCCAATCGGCATTACGCCGCCGCCGAGGGCTTTCGCCAGGCACAGGATGTCCGGCTGAACGTTCTCATGTTCGCAGGCGAACATCTTGCCCGTGCGCCCCATGCCCGTTTGCACTTCATCGAGGATCATCAGTGCGCCGAACTCATCGCACAGCTTACGTACGGCGGTGAGATAACCCGGCGGCGGCAGAATTACACCACCTTCGCCCTGAATTGGCTCAAGGATCACTGCGGCAACATCATCACCGGTTTTTTTGCACTCGCTAAGGGCTGTGCGCATGGCTTCAATATTGCCAAACGGTACATGACGGAAACCCGGCAGCAGCGGCATAAACGGTTTGCGGAAGGTCGATTTCGCCGTGGCCGACAGTGCGCCAAGCGATTTGCCGTGGAACGCGCCGCTGGTAGCAATAAAAGTAAATTTGCCGCGCGGTGACTGATAAGCCTTCGCCAGTTTTAGCGCCGCTTCAACGGACTCGGTGCCGCTATTACAGAAGAAGCTGTATTTCAGTTTACCGGGCGTCAGCGCGGCAAGGGTTTTCGCCAGCATCGCCCGTAACGGATCGAGCAACTCCTGGCTATGCAGTGGCTGTTTCGCAAGTTGATTCTGTACGGCGGAAACTACAACTGGATTACGGTGCCCCACGTTGAAAATTCCAAAACCTCCCAGGCAGTCAATAAACTCCTGTCCCTGGGTGTCGACAAGCGTATTTAAACCTCCCGCTTGCCACTCTACGGCTCCGTAATCCCCGCCAGCGGTAACAGATTTGCGATACTCTAAAAATCCCGGATTGACATGTTCTTTGAAGTATTCAATCACCTCCCGGTTAAGTGCTTTCATCTCCTCATGATCCAGCGTTCGCTTTTCAATGAGATTCAGGGCGTGGGCGCTGCACGCTAAAGCCGATGCGCTCGAAGGTAACCTGTTCAAAATATGCTCCGGAGGCTCGCGTATCACATGATACCGATTTAAGTATTGCAGGGATTGCGCCACTCCGGCTGCGATTGCGAAAATCGGGATAAACACAAATGCGGCAATCATCTGTGCAACATTTAATGCTGATTGTTAACATTTGTTGTTATTTGGTACGATTTCTATCGAGTATGGATTTTGCGCTTGTTATGTAAATGCACTCTTTCAGGGCAGCAAATGCCTGTTTTTTGGGCAATGTAATTAATGTTATCGCATAGTAACATGGTGAAAGTATTTTAAATCAATGAATTACATTTTGTGCTTTAATCGCAAATTGCGATCTAAATCAAATTAAACCGCTAAAGATAACCGCGCCGGGGCCGACATAACTTCCGACAAGAAGTTAACAACAATATAACCTGCACAGGACGCGATTATGTCTTCTCATCCGTATGTCACCCAGCAAAATATCCCGCTGGCTGACGATACCACTCTGATGTCTACTACCAATCTACAAAGCTATATCACACATGCTAATGACACTTTTGTGCAGATTAGCGGCTATACATTGCGGGAGTTACAGGGGCAGCCGCATAACATGGTGCGCCATCCGGATATGCCGAAAGCGGCCTTTGCTGATATGTGGTACACCCTGAAACAGGGGGAACCCTGGAGTGGAATCGTGAAAAATCGGCATAAAAATGGCGATCATTATTGGGTGCGGGCGAACGCGGTGCCGATGGTGCGCGATGGCAAAATCAGTGGCTATATGTCGATTCGCACGCGGGCGACGGATAAAGAGATCGCAGCGGTAGAGCCGCTGTACAAGGCGTTGAATGTCGGGCGCACAAATAAGCGTATCCATAAAGGTTTAGTGGTGCGTAAAGGCTGGTTGGGAAAACTCCCTTCATTGCCGCTTCGCTGGCGGGCGCGTGGAGTGATGGCGCTGATGTTTATCGCGCTGGCGACCATGCTCTGGTTTGCCGCCGCACCAGTGGTGAATTATTTCCTCTGTGCGTTAGTGATGCTGTCAGGAATTGCCTGTTTTGAATGGCAGATTATTCGTCCGATAGAAAATGTCGCCAGCCAGGCGCTGAAGGTGGCGACCGGTGAGTGTAACAGTGTTGATCATCTGAATCGCAGTGATGAACTGGGGTTGACGTTGCGGGCAGTAGGGCAGCTTGGTTTGATGTGCCGCTGGTTGATTAATGACGTATCAAGCCAGGTTTCCAGCGTCAGAAGCGGCAGTGAAACGCTGGCAAAAGGCACCGATGAACTTAACGAACATACTCAGCAGACGGTAGATAATGTTCAGCAAACGGTAGCGACCATGAATCAGATGGCAGCGTCGGTAAAACAGAACTCTGCCACGGCTTCGGCTGCCGATAAACTTTCTATTACCGCCAGTAATGCGGCAGTGCAGGGCGGGGAAGCGATGACCACGGTGATCAAAACGATGGATGATATTGCAGACAGTACTCAGCGCATTGGCACTATTACTTCGCTGATTAACGATATTGCTTTTCAGACCAATATCCTCGCGCTGAATGCGGCGGTGGAAGCGGCGCGTGCCGGAGAGCAGGGTAAAGGTTTTGCGGTGGTTGCGGGCGAAGTACGTCATTTAGCCAGCCGCAGCGCCAATGCTGCCAACGATATTCGCAAGCTGATCGATGCCAGTGCTGATAAGGTGCAATCCGGTTCACAACAAGTGCACGCTGCCGGACGGACGATGGACGATATTGTGGCGCAGGTGAAAAACGTAACTCAGTTGATTGCTCAGATTAGCCATTCAACGCTGGAACAAGCTGATGGGCTTTCCAGTCTGACCCGTGCGGTAGATGAGCTTAACCTGATTACCCAGAAAAACGCCGAGCTGGTGGAAGAGAGCGCGCAGGTGTCAGCGATGGTTAAACACCGCGCCAGCCGACTGGAAGACGCGGTGACGGTGCTGCATTAATCGGTATGCCGGATATCGTGGTTGGTACACAATGCCTGATGCGATGCTGGCGCATCTTATCAGGCCTACGGGCGCGTAGGCTGATAAGGCGTTCACGCCGCATCCGGCAATCGGTGATTAATCCAGTTGCGTAATATCAAAAGCGGCGCGGTCAATTACCGCAATGATCTTTTTTATCTGCGCGTCGCTGATGTCACACTGGTTGACACGTAAGTCCAGCACCGCTTTAAAATTATCCAGCGCCCGCTTCATTTGCGGGTTCTGGCGTAGCGCAGCGCCAACGCAGCGGGCTTTGATCCGTTCTTCAATCATTTCCACTTGTTCGCGATTTTCTTCCAGCCACTGCGCGCCCTGTTCGGTCAGCGCAATCTGCTTCTTGCCGCCTTCTTCTTCGCGGATGGTAATCAGCGACTGCTCCTGGAGAAAATCCAGCGTCGGATAGATGACGCCCGGACTTGGGGTGTAATTTCCCTGGGTCAGATTCTCAATCGCTTTAATCAACTCGTAACCGTGGCTGTCATCGCGTGAAAGAATATCCAGAATCACCAGACGCAATTCACCGTGACCAAAGAAACGCTGCCGACGACCACCGCCGCGACCGTGACGACCACCGCAGCATTGACCATGCTCGTGCTCATGCTGATGACCGTGCCCGCAGTGCTCGTGTTCTGACTTCTCACCTTTGCAGCAGCCTTCATGGCGTGGCTGGCCTTCATGTTTACAACACCCTTCGTGATGATGGCTCATAATCAGCCTCCTGTTGCTTAATTAGATATATCTAATTTATATCTAATGTGAACATTACTGCAAGTGTAAAAATGATTTTTAAACGCAGATGTGCTCAACATGTAGGCCGGATAAGGCGTTCACGCCGCATCCGGCAGCCTTGCTATGGTGCTGAATGCCTTCACATACTTCAGATATATCAATTCTACAAATTGCTTGCATTTATCATGATTAGCAATCATTATCATTTGTGAATTTTATTTAGATATATCTGATTACCATCACGAAGGCGATAACAATGACTAACTCTCCCCGCTACCCACAGCGCGTTCGAAATGATCTGCGCTTCCGTGAACTGACTGTGTTACGTGTTGAGCGTATCAGCGCCGGTTTTCAGCGTATTGTCCTTGGCGGCGAGGCGCTGGACGGTTTTACGTCGCGCGGCTTTGACGATCACAGCAAACTCTTCTTTCCTCAAACTGACGCTCATTTTGTGCCGCCAACAGTAACGGAAGAAGGTATCGTCTGGCCGGAAGGACCGCGCCCGCCGTCGCGTGACTATACGCCGCTGTACGATGAACAACGCCATGAACTGGCGATCGATTTCTTTATACACGACGGCGGCGTCGCCAGCGGCTGGGCGATGCAGGCGCAACCAGGCGATAAACTCACGGTGGCCGGACCGCGAGGTTCGCTGGTGGTGCCGGAGGATTACGCGTATCAGGTGTATGTCTGCGATGAGTCCGGAATGCCTGCACTGCGCCGCCGCCTGGAAACGTTGAGCAAACTTGCCGTTAAACCGCAAGTTACTGCGCTGGTCAGCGTGCGGGATAACGCCTGTCAGGATTATCTCGCGCACCTTGACGGTTTTAACATCGAATGGCTGACGCATGATGAGCAGGCGGTGGACGCGCGTCTGGCGCAGTTGGCAATTCCTGCCGATGATTACTTCATCTGGATAACCGGTGAAGGAAAAGTGGTTAAGAATTTAAGCCGTCGCTTTGAAGCGGAACAGTATGATCCACAACGGGTACGCGCAGCGGCTTATTGGCACGCGAAGTGATTGAACAGAAAGAAAAAAACAAAAGGCTGACGATTTCTCGTCAGCCTTTTGCTGTGTCTGGTGGCCCCTGCTGGACTTGAACCAGCGACCAAGCGATTATGAGTTGGTTGATAACCCTTTACTTACAGATACTTAGTGATACTTTTCAATACCTTGGCATTTTTTAAAACTACTGTATAAATACCTGTATATACCCCTAAATACTTCTTTACGGTATCCTATAGGTATCCTAGAGCAGAACAAGCGATTTTCCAGGATGCCAGATCGCTTGGTGGGGTGTATGAGTGAAATTATTCAGATTCTCTAAAGTAAAAATTGCAGAACTGCCAACGCCGGAACATGGACAGGTCGAATATGGTGATACGGAGGTTAACGGGCTGCGTGTCCGTGTGGGTTCGTCTGGTGTGAAAAGTTTCTGCATTTCCCGTAAGCGTAACGGAAAATTTATTCGTGCAACGCTGGGGCGTTTTCCCGATCTGAGTGTGGACAATGCCAGGGCTAAAGCTATGGAACTCCTTGGAGAGGTCGCCACAACGGGGAAAAACCCGAACATAGCGAAGCGCACGAACAACAAGGCCATGATAACGCTGAATGAGGCGCTTGAAGCCTACATAAAAAATCGTGGCCACCGCCTGAAACCCGCCACAGAAAAACAGTACCGCAGCATATTACAGAATTATTCCGGTGACTGGATGGCCCATACCCTCGCCAGTATTACCCGCGAACGGGTGGAACAGCGGCATAAGGCTGTCACAGACGGGGCTGTATGGTTCGGTGCTGATAAAACCACGTTACGGGCTGGGGTTGGCACAGGAAGCAAGGCACAGGCCGATTTATGGGCGCGTGCGCTGCGTGCCGTGTGTCGGTTTGCGCATGATCATTACCGTGATGATGCGGGTAATACTCTTTTACCGGATCCGCCGACGCTGGTACTGAGTACCAAACGACAGTGGCACGGAACGGTAAGAAAAACGGAACGTATCCGCCTGCATGATTTTCCCCGCTGGTTTGCTGCTGTAGCTGCTGTACGTGACCAGGGCGAACAGGAAAGGGATGATATAGCGGTAACGGTATGCGATGCCGTGGAAATGGCGCTTTTTACCGGGCTGAGGAAATCAGAAATTTTTGGCCTTACGTGGGATCGCGTGAATATGGGCGGTCGTTTTTTCTGGATAGACACCACGAAAAACGGGGATCCGCTCGAATTGCCGATTACTGATACGTTGCGGGAAATGTTCCGCCGCAGGCTGAAAATAAAAAACGCTGATGATGTTCTGGTGTTTCCTGGTGTGAAGGGAGTGATTCAGGAGACACGGCACATCATAGACCGGATAAGCGCGGCTACCGTTCCAGAGTCGAACGATGAAATGCTCTCCACTGTACCATTCAAATGGCACGATGCGCGCCGGACGTTCGGGACGGTTGCTGAGCTGGTGGGCGTGGGTAATTACATCCTCAAGCGCTTGATGAATCACCGCACTATGCGAAGTGCTGACGTAACGCAGGGGTATTTACATTTTGGTGCTGATGAACTGCTGGAGCCAGCGTCACGGATAGAACGGGCAATTCTGGAACATGCCGGGCTGGTGGAGAGTAAAAAATCTATCGATGCGCAATTGCTTTCCGCACTGGAGAGCATGGGTGATGATGAAAAACGTCGCTTGTTGTTTGACTTATTAAATCAGCAAAAGGCTATTGAGAAATGAGCTACTTAGATAGAGTTGATGCTGAATACGTCGAAATGCTAATGGCGTTGAGAATAATGGAACATGATCGTGCTTATCGATCTGCTGAAGAACATGTTGAACTTCTTGATAGAGAGCTTAAATATAAAACAATTAACGAAAGGCTATGGATTGCCAATAAGTTATCACAAATGAAATTTTCGGCAAAACACAGGGATCTACAAACATTACTTAAAGCGACAAACGTATTAATTGCGTTGGGTTATAACGAATTGGGAAAAGAATTAGGAACATTCACTGAAAAATTTCATCTCCGCATGAATTTATCAGAAACATATGTTGATCATATTATTGATGGAGCAATAAAGAAGCACCGGAGCGATTCAGCTTCCGGCCCCCGCCACCATTTGCATGACGAGATAGTCGCCATCATGAAAGCAACATGGAAAAAAGAGCCAGCATTATCCAGAACAAAAATGATTGCGAAGCTGTCGCGTCGGTATGAGGGCCGGATAAGCGAGGAAACAATCAAGTACTGGATAAAAAGCGAAAAACTAGCCCCACCGCCACCGCCTGGTAAAAAGTACAAAGACGCGAAGTTAGTGATCCCGCCAGAGTACGCATAAAAATTTTTTTATCAGCCAGGGTAAAAGCAGCTATTCCCCTGGCTTACCTGCTTTCCCCTGGGAAAATCTGCTTTTCACCTTACCGCCCTCACAGCAAAAAACTAAAGTAATCCACGGTAACAATAGGTAATACGTGGAGTTACTTGTGAACGTAATCAATTCTCAAGAAAAAATGACCCGCAAAGAAGCCGCCGAGCATTTGGGGGTAAGTGTCCAGACGCTGGCGAACTGGGCCTGTACTGGTAAAGAAAAAATCCCTTTCCATAAGCTGGGGCGCAAAGTGCTGTATATGCGCTCTGATCTCGATGCTTATCTTGCATCCACTCGCAGAACGCAGACGGCATAACCACCAGCAAACAAAAGTAACTTAATTCGATAGCAGGAGTTTTTATGAAACTGCGAAAAACGCCCGTACAGGGGCAGGGCTTCGTTCGGCCTGAAAACCAGAGCCAACAAAATTTCGGCGAAATTATCCCGGTTATTTCTGGCGTTATTGGCAGGCGTGAAACCAATATTGTTAGCGCCAGAGCGTTGCATAAGGCGTTAGGTGTAGGGCGCGTTTTCCGTTCGTGGATCAAGGGGCGCATTGAAGAATACGGCTTCACGGAAAGCGTGGATTATGAGGTTGTTGAATATTTGAGCCGACCCGATCCGGTGAGCGCAAAATCTCGCCAGCAAACAGCTCTTGAGTACATCATTACCGTGAACATGGCGAAAGAACTGGCGATGGTCGAACGCACCGAACAGGGCCGCGCCGTTCGCCAGTACTTCATCAAATGCGAGGAGGAGCTACACAAGGTAGCGCCAGTGCGTTCCGCAGCGTTACGCCGGGAACTGAA